>NZ_CP182486.1:2032500-2332500 GCF_052327305.1 Sphingobium sp. CR28
GTGATGACGCCCTGACACCAGACTTGCCGATCCGGGTTGCCATACCGGCGAGCATAAAGCCGGATGCGCTTGCCGGGCATGGTCCTTGGGCGCCCCTTGTCGCGCTTGAGGGCGAGACGATGGGGACAAGCTGGTCCGCGCAGTTCGCTGCGCCTCCGGCCATCGATGTGCCCACTGTCCAGGCCGCGGTCGTCGCTCGACTCGACGATCTCGTTAGGCAGATGAGCCATTGGTCCGCCGACTCAGTTCTTTGCGGCTTCAACCGCGCGGAGCCCGGCACATGGATCGTGCTGCCACCCGACTTTGCACAGGTGATGGCGCGAAGCCTCGCGATCGCGGAAGCAAGCGACGGTGCCTTTGACCCGACCATCGGTCGCCTGGTTGATCTGTGGGGCTTTGGGCCACCCGGTCCGAAGCCGGCCCCCCGTGCTGACGATCTAGCGCGTCCGCGCGCCCAATCCGGCTGGAGCCGCCTCGCTTTCGATACGGACGCGAAGAGGCTCCGGCAGCCCGGCGGTCTGGCGCTGGATCTTTCCGGCATCGCCAAAGGCTATGCCGTTGACGCCCTGTCCGCCTTGCTCACCCGCATCGGGGCACGTCATCATCTTATCGAGATTGGCGGCGAACTGGCCGGCGCGGGACTGCGGCCCGATGGCGATCCCTGGTGGGTCGATCTCGAATGTCCACCCGCCGCACAGGGGCAGGTCGCGCCACTGCGGATCGCTCTGCACGGTCTCGCTGTCGCGACCTCGGGATCTTATGTGCGGGGCGACCACACGCTGGACCCTCGCACCGGGCAGCCGGTGGACAATGGCTGCATCTCAGTTAGCGTGGTTGCGAAAAATGCCATGTCCGCCGATGGCTGGGCCAGCGCTTTAACAGTGTTGGGACATGATATTGGCATAGCGCTGGCGGACCGGATCGGCCTCGCCGCACGCATCATTCATGTCGATAGTCATGGTCATGTGAGCGAGGCTCTGTCCAAGCCGATGAAGGCCATGCTAGAGGGGTGAGGATTTGGAAGGTGGGCGACAACGCGATTGATCTTCCGCCATGGTAGCGCTACCTCACGGCGCTCCATGCGGACTCAGCCACCGCCGTCAAGGAGAGGATAGACCGGTATGAGGAAAGCGACGAAGACGGCCACGCTGGCCCTAGCTGCGACAGTGTCCCTGATGGCTCTTTCGGCCTGTGGTGGCGACGGTGCGGGCACAGCGAACGAGTCGGCAGCCGCGACCAATGAGGCTCGCGCACCTGACGGTCGCAAATATCTCTCGCAACCCCTGGTCACTGAGATTTTCACCGCCGATCCCTCCGCGCATGTGTGGGGAGACGGCAAGATTTACGTCTATCCCAGCCATGACATCGAAGCGAACATCACCAACGATGATCTGGGCAATCAATATGCCATGCGTGATTACCGCGTGCTGCGGATGGACCGCATCGGCGGCCCGGTCACGATCGGTCCGGTCGCGCTGGATGTGAAGGATGTGCCCTGGGCGTCTCAGCAGATGTGGGCGCCTGACGCGGCCTATAAGGACGGCACATATTATCTCTATTTCCCGGCTCGCGACAAAACCAAGGACAAGAACGGCCTTGGCAAGTTCATGGTCGGCGTTGCGACATCTAAGGACCCGATGGGCCCGTTCAAGGCGGAGCCCAAGCCAATCGAGGGTGCCTTCTCGATGGACCCGGCAGTGTTCACTGACGCGGACGGCAAGAGCTACATGTATTTCGGCGGCATCTGGGGCGGCCAGCTCCAGCGCTGGAAGGACGGGAAGTTTGATCCCAACGGCAGCGATACCGATCTGATGCAGGACGACAAGCCGGCGCTGTCCGGCAAGGTGGCGCTGCTCAATCCGGACATGAAGTCCCTGGCGGAAAAGCCGCGCGACGCGGTAATTCTCGACGAGAAGGGCAAGCCCGTACTTGGCGGGGACCATGATCGCCGCTTCTTCGAGGCGAGCTGGGTCTTCAAGAAGGACGGCAAATATTACTACACCTACTCGACCGGCGACACGCACTTCCTGAACTACGCGATCGGTGACAATCCCTACGGTCCCTTCACCTTCAAGGGGCATATCATGAAGCCGGTGCAGGGCTGGACCACGCATCACTCGATCGTCGAGCATGGCGGCAAATGGTGGCTCTTCTATGCCGACACCCAACTCTCGAATAAAAATCACCTGCGCAGCGTCAAGGTGACGGAGCTCAAGTTCAATCCCGACGGGACGATCCCGACCATCGATCCGTTCGTGGACTGAGCGCGCATGTTTCTTGGCATTGATATTGGCACTTCGGGCGTAAAAGCGGTCGTGCTCGACGAGCACGGCGCGCTGGTTACACAAGGCACGGCGGCGCTGACCGTTCAGCGTCCGCAGCCGCTCTGGTCGGAGCAGGATCCCGAAGCATGGTGGCAGGCAACGGTGGCGGCGGTCCTTTCGATCGACCCCGCCGTCCGTCGCGCTGTGCGGGGCATTGGCCTCGCCGGCCAGATGCATGGGGCGACGCTGCTCGGAAGCGACGATAAGCCGCTCCGGCCGGCGATCCTCTGGAATGACGGCCGTTCCGCCGCCGAATGTGCCGCGCTTGAAGCGGAAACGAGCGCTTTCCGCGACGTGGGCGGCAATATCGTCATGCCGGGCTTCACTGCGCCCAAGCTTGCCTGGGTGCGCGGCCATGAGCCGCAGCTCTTCCAGGCGGTTCGCACGGTTCTGCTGCCCAAGGATTATGTTCGCCTGCGCCTGACCGGTGAGAAGGCCAGCGACATGTCCGACGCGGCGGGAACTCTGTGGCTGGACGTTGCCAAGCGTGACTGGAGCGACGCGCTGCTTGCCGCGACCGGGCTATCGCGTGAGCACATGCCGCGTCTCGTCGAAGGCACGGATGTTACCGGCACGCTGCTGCCGGATGTCGCTTCGCTTTTCGGCATGGGTGAAGTGCCTGTGGCCGGCGGCGCCAGCGACAATGCAGGCGGCGCGGCGGGCGTGGGCGTGGTGAAGGACGGGCAGGGGCTGCTCTCGCTCGGAACGTCGGGCGTTATTTTCGTCGCGACGCAGGACTTCCGGCCTAATCCGGCCCGTGCGGTTCACGCTTTCTGTCACTGCCTTCCTAATCTGTGGCACCAGATGTCCGTGCATCTTTCGGCTGCATCCTGCATCGACTGGGTGGCACGGCTTACTGGCGCGGCCGGGGCGGCAGATCTCTTCGCACGGGCAGAAGCGGCAGGGCCGGCAAGTGGGCCAGAGCTGTTCCTTCCTTATCTCTCCGGCGAGCGCACGCCACATAATGATGCGGAAGTGCGCGGCGCCTTCCTCCGCCTCGACAATGATACGACGCCGCAGCGTCTTGCCCAAGCCGTGCTGGAAGGAGTCGCGTTCGCGCTCGCTGACGGCTTGGATGCGCTGCGCGACGCAGGAACCTCGCTCGATCATCTTGCGGTGATCGGCGGCGGCGCGCGGTCGCGCTATTGGGGCGAGACGATCGCTGCCGCGCTCGATGTGAACCTCGTCTATCTCAAGGGCGGCGAAGTCGGCCCAGCGCTGGGCGCCGCGCGGCTCGCGCAGCTGGCCGTCGATGGCGGCGTTGCGTCAGACATCTGCGCCGCACCACCGGTTTCACACACAGTTGAGCCGGACCGCGATCTGGTCGATCGCCTTGCGCCGAAACTCGCGGCTTTCCGTGACACCTATCCTCGCATCACTCCAAGGAACCATTGAATCATGGCTACCGATTTCTTCGCTGATATTCCGCAGATCCGTTATGAAGGCCCGGACAGCACGAACGAGCTTGCCTATCGTTTTTACGACAAGGACAAGGTGGTTCTGGGCAAGCGGATGGAAGATCATCTCCGCTTCGCGATCTGCTTCTGGCACACCTTCTGCTGGCCAGGCAGCGACGTGTTCGGTGGGGGCACCTTCGGCCGTCCGTGGCATGCCGGTGCGAATGACAGCGCGGCCGCTCGCCAGAAGCGCGAAGTCGCGTTCGATTTCTTCACGAAGATGGATGTGCCCTACTACTGCTTCCACGATGTGGACGTGATGGCGGACGCGCACAATGTCGCCGAGCATCGCAACTATCTCGCCGAGGCGGTCGACCATCTCGAGGCGCTGCAGGCCTCTTCGGGCCGCAAGCTGCTCTGGGGCACGGCCAATCTGTTCAGTCACCCCCGCTTCGCCGCGGGCGGCGCGACCAACCCCGACCCGGAGGTTTACGCCTTCGCTGCGCTTCAGGTGCGTGATGCGCTGGAAGCAACGCTGCGTCTGGGCGGCGAGAACTATGTGCTCTGGGGCGGCCGCGAGGGCTACGAGACGCTCCTCAACACCGACCTCAAGCGCGAGCTGGACAATTTCGGCCGGTTCCTGAGCCTGGTTGTGGAGCACAAGCATAAGATCGGCTTCAAAGGCACGATCCTCATCGAGCCCAAGCCGCACGAGCCCACCAAGCATCAGTACGACTTCGACACTGCGACGGTTTATGGCTTCCTCAAGCGCTACGGCCTTGAGAATGAAGTGTGCGTCAACATCGAGGCGAACCACGCGACGCTCGCGGGCCATACCTTCGAGCATGAACTTGCGACAGCCAACGCGCTCGGCATCTTCGGCTCGATCGACGCCAATCGCGGCGACCACCAGAATGGCTGGGATACCGACCAGTTCCCCAACAGCGTGGAAGAGCTGACGCTTGCCATGATTGAGGTCATCCGTGCTGGTGGCTTCACCACGGGCGGGTTCAACTTCGATTCCAAGGTTCGCCGTCAGTCGAACGATGCCGTGGATCTGTTCTACGGCCATATTGGCGGTATCGACACCGTGGCGAAGGGTCTTCTAAACGCGGCAGCGATCATCGAGGATGGCCGTGTCGATGCGATCAAGGCCGAGCGTTATGCCGGCTGGGACGGCGCGTTCGGCAAGCAGGTGCAGGGCCTCGATCTGGCCGGCATCGCCGATCTCGCGGTTGAGAAGGCCGTCGATCCCAAGCACAAGTCCGGTCGGCAGGAGCGGATCGAGAACCTCATCAATCGCTTCATTTAAACGCGTGCTGCCGGCTGCGGCAGCTTAGCAGACGGGGCGGCGCGGGATGAAAGACATCTCCGTCGCCCTGTTTGTCTTTCGGGTCGGTCGGCTCTTCGCGATCTGGCTGCGCTGCTTGCGGAAAAGTCTGACACTGACATCATTATGTCGTGTGTTCCGCTCAAAGAACCAGTGAGAATCTGTGGCTATCGACAAGCGATCTTGCCGGGTCGCGGATTTGTGCAATTGCATGGTTTGCGCCATGAGCTTTATCGTGCTGTGTGAGACAGAAAAATCTTCGATAATCCGAGCGACTTGAAGATTTTCATCTTGCGTCCCATTTTGTCTGAGTTAAAAAGAAGAGGTTAGATTATGATCGATGGTGCAATGCTGATCGGCGCTCAAGCGCGCCAGGCTCCCGAGCGTTTCACTTCGGTCGATCCGTCTTCCGGCAATGGGTTGTCTCCCGACTTCTCATCGGCCGGTCCCGCGGCGGTCGGCGCAGCCTGCACACTCGCCGCCGCCGCGGCTCCTGTTTATGCCGCGACGGACCCTGAGACACGAGCCGCCTTTCTCGAAGGTATTGCTCAGGCGATCCTGGATATCGGTGACGACCTCATCGCACGTGCAATGACCGAGACCGGTTTGCCGCGCGCGCGTCTGGAAGGCGAGCGTGGCCGTACCGTGGGTCAGCTTCGCCTCTTCGCAAGCGTTGTGCGTCAGGGTGACTGGCTGGATGCCACGATCGATCCCGCACTTCCGGATCGTCAGCCTCTTCCCCGTCCGGACCTCCGCCGCATCAATCTGCCCGTCGGCCCTGTCGCAGTGTTCGGCGCCTCCAACTTTCCGCTCGCCTTCTCTGTCGCTGGTGGCGACACAGCCTCGGCGCTGGCAGCCGGCTGCCCGGTCGTTGTGAAGGGTCATCCCGCTCATCCAGGTACGGGCGAACTCGTCGCGCGCGCAATCGTCAAGGCTGTCGCTGAAGCGGGCTTGCCCGAGGGCGTGTTTTCCTATCTTCCCGGCGCGACCAATGCGCTGGGCGAGGCTCTGGTCGCCGATCCGCACATCAAGGCCGTGGGCTTTACCGGTTCGCGCGGGGGCGGCATTGCTCTTTCCCGTATCGCGGCGTCGCGTCCGGAACCCATTCCGGTCTACGCGGAGATGTCGAGCATCAATCCGGTGATCCTCATGCCTGCAGCCCTGGCGGCACGGGGCAAGGATATTGCCGTAGCCTATGTGCAGTCTCTAACCATGGGTGCGGGCCAGTTCTGCACCAATCCCGGCCTTGTTCTCGCGATCGATTCGCCCGAACTCGACGCTTTCGTGGCGGCTGCTGGCGAGGCGCTGACAGGTTCCCCTGCGCTGACCATGCTGACTCCCGGCATCCATGCCAGCTTCGAGAAGGGCGTCGGTGCGCTGGCGGGCCATGCCGATGTGCGTACCGTCGCGCGCGGGCAGGATGCGAGCGCGGTCAATCAGGCCGTCGGAGCGATCTTCGAGACCACGGCAGAGCAGTTTCTTGCCGATCCGGCGCTGGGTCATGAGGTGTTCGGTTCCTCGTCCGTGGTTGTGCGCTGTCGCGATCTGGCCCAACTGACCCAGGTTATCGCAGGCATGGAAGGCCAACTCACGGCGACGCTTCAGCTTGATCCTGCCGACGAGGCGGATGCCAAGCCCCTGGTGGCGGCACTGGTTGATCGTGTCGGTCGCATTCTCGCCAATGGCTGGCCGACAGGCGTGGAAGTCTCTCCGGCCATGGTTCATGGCGGTCCGTTCCCGGCGACCAGCGATACGCGCACGACCTCTGTTGGCACGCTTGCGATCGCCCGCTTCCTGCGACCGGTCTGCTTCCAGAACTTGCCCGCCAGCTTGCTGCCGGATGCCGTCGCAGACTCCAATCCCTGGGGCATTGCGCGCCGTCTCGACGGCAAGCGTGAGGCATCGCCGAGATAGATTGCTTGCGCTCACCACCTTGAAGCTGGCACTAGTGCCGGCTTCAAGGGAGGGGAGAGAAATTTGGCCGAGCGAGTGGTGACGTCCCGACGAATTCACGGCACAGTTGCTCGTGCCCTAGGTATCGAGATTGTCAGCGGAATGCGCCAACCTGGCGATGTGCTGGGGGGCGAAATAGAAGCGAGCGATGCTCTTGGCATTTCTCGCACGGCCTATCGGGAAGCGATCCGCATATTAGCCGCCAAGGGCCTCGTCGAGAGCCGCCCCAAGGCCGGCACCCGCGTTATGCCACGGACCCGCTGGAACCTCCTGGATCCTGATGTGCTGGCCTGGGCATTCGATGGCGAGCCTCCTTTCAATTTCGTCCGAGATCTCTTCGAGCTCCGCAGTGTCATCGAGCCTGCGGCCTGCGCCTTCGCCGCGCTTCGGCGTGATGAGGCGGACTTGAACGAGATGCGTGAAGCGCTGCAATCGATGGGCAATCATGGCCTTGCGACGCCGGAAGGGCGAGCGGCGGATCAGCGCTTTCACCGCGCCATCTTGGCTGCGGCACGCAATGAGCCGCTTGGCGTTCTGGCAAGTTCCGTAGGAGCGGCCGTCAGTTGGACGACGGTTTTCAAGGAGCGTCGCTGGGCCTTGCCGCGCGATCCGTTGCCCGATCACATCGCAGTGTTCAAGGCGATCGAGGCGGGTGACGCCGACGCAGCTGGTCAGGCAATGCGCGAGCTTTTGCGTCTTGCGCTGGCGGACATGGATCTGCCCCGCAAGGGCTGAGGGCGCCGACCTCAGCGAAAACGTTCGAGCGGTATTGCCTTTGCCATGGCCTCGTACCCCAGTCTGCCGGGGTGAAGGCCGTCGCCACTGTCGAGCTCCGCTTTCATGACGTCCGGTCGAGCCGGGTCGCGCAGTGCCTTGTCAAAGTCGATGACGCTGTCGAAATGGCCCGGCGTCCTGATCCATGCGTTGATCGCCTGACGTGCGCGTTCGCTTTCGGCGGTCGGGTGATAATAGCTGTTGCTCATGAACGGCAGGATCGTACCGCCATGCACTTTCAGCCCCCTCGCATGGGCGCGGTCGATGATTTGACGGTAAGCACTGGTGATGTCGGTAACGAGCGCCGAAAATTGTTCAGTCGTCGCGGGCTTGTCGCGGCCAAGCACGCCCAGATCGTTGATGCCCTCAAGCAGGATCACATGGCGGACGCCGGACTGGGAGAGAACATCAGCGTCCAGCCGGGCGAGGGCGTTTGGACCCAAACCGTCCAGCAGCACGCGATTGCCCCCGATGCCCTGATTGATCACGGCGACCTTGCCGCCCAGCCTCCGGGCGAAAAAGTCCGTCCAGCGTGTGTTTTCGTTCGCCTTGACGCCGAACCCATCGGTGATGGAATCGCCTAGCGTCACGATGCCGCCCGGCTGCGCGCACCGCTGCACTTCCACAGCCGAAAGGAAGAACCAGTGGTCTGTTCGCTCCGCTCCGAACATGTCGGTGGCGGCGGGGTCTGCGTCCTTTAGCGTGTAGGATGTCGCGCGTGAGCCGGGGTGCGAGGTCTGCACCTGCGGAGCCTGTGCGATCCGCAGCGTGATCGCGAGATCGGCAAAGGGCGCCCCATCCAGACTCACGGGATCGCTCAACCATTCCGCGCCGGGAGGAATGGCGACGGCGGCTTTGCCGGAGAAATGCAGGGGTCGGAGTGAACCGGGCACAATTCGCGCCGTGGCATTATCGGCGGAGCGAGCAATTGTGGCATGGCTGATACGGAGCGGGGCCTGACCGAAACGGTTAGACAGGCGAACACGAAAACGGTTCCCACCGGTCGAGAGGCGAATGACCTGTCTCAGCGTTGCGTCGCTTAGGCTGGTCGCCGGCAGCGCGTTCTGCTGGTCCGGGATCATTTGCGAGGAACCCCAGCTCGCCTGAAAGGCACATTCCCGCGCACCGGCAGGTGCCCATGCCACAAGCCCAGTGATAACCACCAATTTCGTCAGCGCGCGCATATCTATCCCCTCGGATCGTGGTTTCTCTCAGTCTGACCGAGGTCCGATCATGCCAAGGTGCCGACCCGAAGAATCGCCGCTCTTGCACCCTCTTGTTCCAAAATCTCGAGATACTCGGCGATCTTTGCTTGCGCCTTCTCGTCAAGCTCCACGCCCAGCACCGAAAGCAACGCCGCCGGCCCGCCTTTGCTCGCCTCAGCCAGGCTGTCGGCGATCGGGTCATCGACGAGAAACGCCTGCCCTGCGTCCGTCTTTCCGGCTTGCCAGCGCATCCACGCCGCGACACCCAGAGCGAGGGCATCGACCTCTTCGCCCTTGGCCCTGCGATCCCGGACGGTCGCGAGAAGCCGTTGCGGCAGTTTCTGCGATCCATCCATCGCGATTTGTCTCGTCCGATGTTGAAGCGCCGGATTTGAAAAGCGGGCCATCAGTTTGGCGCGATAGGCGGGGATATCCAGCCCCGGCGGTGGGATGAGTGTGGTCTCCGCTTCGTCCCACAGCGCCTCGACGAAGCGTCTTCCCGTATCGCGCGCGACGAACTCATGAACGAACTGGTCGCCAGCAAGCCCGCCCAGATAAGCAATGGCGGAATGTGCTCCGTTCAGTAGCCTGAGCTTCGCCATCTCCCACGGCGCGATCTCGCTTGCGAGCTGCACGCCGAGCGCTTCAAAGTCGGGTCGCTCGCCGCTGAACCTGTCCTCGATCACCCATTGCAAAAAGGGTTCGGCTTTCACCATTGCCTGATCTTCCAGCCCCAGCCGGTCGACCAGCGCGCCGATATCCTCCGGCGTCGTCGCCGGCACGATGCGATCGATCATCGTTGCGGGGAAGGCGATGGTCTGGTCGATCCAGCTGGCCAGATCGGTATCATGGGCGCTCGCCATGGCGAGCACTGCTTCGCGCAGCAGATGGCCATTATCGGGAAGATTGTCGCACGAAACAACGGTAATCGGGGACAGCCCTTGCGCCCGCCGCTTCGCTAGGCCTGCAACGATAAAGCCCGCCGCAGTGCGGGGCGCGTCGAGCGAGGAGAGATCGTGAGCGACATCGGGATCGTCGCGCAACAGGCCGCCCGCTGTCCGGTCCAGCTTATATCCCTTTTCGGTAATGGTGAGCGTGACGAGGTGCGTGTCCGGCGCAGCGATTGCGGCAATCACTGCTTGCGGGTTCTCAGGGGCGACCAGCACGTCGCGCACTGCGCCGATGATCCGTGCGGTTTCGGCCGTCCCGTCTCGTACCACCACAGTATAGAGGCCGTCCTGCGGAACCAGCTGATCCCGGACTCCAGCGGAACGCAGCGAGACACCCGTGACGCCCCACCGCATATCGCCGCTTGTCAGAGCGTCGTCGAACACCACGGCCTGGTGCGCCCGGTGGAAGGCGCCGATACCAAGATGTACGACGCCTTGCCGCACCGCTGACCGATCATAGGACGGGCGAGCAACGTCTGGAGGCAATTGGTCCAGAGTGCGGGTGGAAAGTCTCATAGTTTATAGGCTTTCTTGACCAGGTCGTAAGCGAGGGCGTGCGCGACTTCATGGGCCTCGTCTTCAGGAAGGCGGTGCTCTGCAACCAGTTTCGCCAGCCATGCGCAGTCCATGCGGCGCGCGACATCATGCCGGGCGGGAATGGAGAGGAAAGCGCGTGTGTCGTCGTTGAAACCCACGGTGTTGTAGAAGCCTGCCGTTTCGGTCGCGCGCTCGCGGAACCGGCGCATGCCTTCCGGGCTGTCGTGGAACCACCAGGGTGGCCCCAGCCGCAGCACGGGATAGTGGCCGGCGAGCGGAGCAAGTTCGCGGCTGTAGGTGTCCTCGTCGAGCGTGAAGAGGATAAGGGTAAGGCGGCGGTCGTTGCCATAGCGATCGAGCAAGGGCTTGAGCGCATTCACGAACTCGCCCGAGGCCGGAATGTCGGCGCCCTTGTCCCGGCCGAAGCGACGGAGAACATCGGGATTGTGGCTGCGATGAACGGCGGGATGGAGCTGCATGACCAGCCCGTCCTCGATACTCATCCCCGCCATTTCCGTGAGGAGTTGCGCGCGGAAGAGCTCCGCATCGGCGGCGCTGGAATTGCCGGCCATGACCCGGCCGTAAAGCGCGGCGGCGTCGTCGGGAGAAAGGTCGGCCGTGCGCGCAGATGGATGGCCGTGGTCGGTTGAGGTGGCGCCGGCCTCTGCGAAGCGGGCGCGATGGAAGCGGTGAGCGGCGAGATAGCCGTCCCAGCTCCGCACATCCGTTCCGGCGCTCGCGCAAAACTCGCGCACATTGTCGACAAAGCGATCCGCTTCCGGATCGACGACAGGGTCCGGGCGGTAAGCTGTGACGACGCGTCCCCGCCAGCCGCTTTCGCGGATTGTCCCGTGGTGTTCGAGCGGATCGAGCGGGCTTTCGGTGGTTGCGATCACTTCGATATTGAACCGTTCGAACAGCGCGCGGGGCCGGAACGCATCCGTGCGGAGCGCGGCGTCGATGCTGTCATAATAAAGATCTGCGGTGTTGGCCTCCAGCAGCATCTCAAGGCCAAACACGTTGGAAAACACCCAGTCCAGCCACATGCGGGACGGCGTGCCGCGGAAGAGATGATAATTCTCCGCGAAGCGTCTCCAAATCGCGCGCGGATCGCTTTCCGTATCGCTGCCGTCACTGGTGGGGATGCCGAGCGCCTCAAGCGGAATCCCCTGGCTGTAGAGCATGCGGAAGACATAATGATCGGGCACGATCAGCAGGCTCGCGGGATCGCTGAACGGCGCATTGCTTGCGAACCATGCCGGATCGGTGTGACCGTGCGGGCTGACGATCGGCAGATCCTTCACTCCCACATATAGGCGGCGTGCGATGTCTCGCGTTCCCGGATCGGCGGGAAAGAGGCGATCGGGGTGCAGAACAAGCGGTTTCATATAGCCTCGGGAATGCGCGCCGCGTCATAACGCGGCACGATCAGATGAACGACGAGAAGCGCGACAAGATACGCGCAGGCCGCGACAATGAAGATCGGCTGGAAGCTCCCCACAGTCTCAAGGATCATGCCGGCATATTTGGCCATCAGCATGCCGCCGATCGCGCCGGAGAGTCCGCCCAGGCCAATGACCGACCCCGCCATCCAGCGGGGGAAAAGATCGCCCGGCAGGGCGTAGACATTGGCTGAAAATCCCTGATGACCTGCGCAGGCAAGGCCGATCAGTAGCACCGCAATCCACATGGAAGGCGCCTGGGCGGCAAATGCGATCGGTACGGCGCAGAGAGCCGCGCAGAACATCGCTGTCTTGCGCGCGCGATTGACGCTTTGCCCCTTACCAATGAGGCGGGAGGAGAGCCAGCCGCCACCGACCGATCCTACATCTGCCAGCAAATAGACGGCGATAAGCGGTGGCCCGAAGTCCAGCATCTTCACGCCATATTGCTTATTAAAGAAATCGGGCAGCCAGAAGAGGAAGGTCCACCACACCGGGTCGATGAGGAAACGCGCGGAGATATAGGCCCAAGTCTGGCGATAGCGGAACAGGGTCGCCCATTTGACGGGGCGTTGCGGCTCGGCCGGCTCCGCCTCGATCCAGGCGAGCTCCTCCGCGCTCAGGCTCTTCTTCTCCCGTGGGCGTCGATAGAAGCCGAGCCATGCCGCGAGCCAGAAAACGGTGAGCAGGCCTGTGAGAATGAACGCCCAGCGCCAACCCATTGTGACCGCAATGATCGGAACGATCAGCGGCGTCAGGATCGCGCCGACGTTCGATCCCGCGTTGAATATGCCGATAGCGAGCGCCCGCTCGCGCTTGGGGAACCACTCGTTGGTCGCGGCGATCGCGGCCGGGAACGTGCCAGCCTCGCCGATCGCCAGCGGGATGCGAGCGATCAGCATCCCCGCTGTCGACGTGAAGAAGACGTGGGACACATGTCCAATCGTCCAAATGCCAACCGCCAGCGCATAACCCGCCCGCGCACCGATGCGGTCAATTATTCTGCCGAAGATCACATAGGCGATGCCGTAGCCAGCCTGGAACCAGATCGCGAGATTTGCGTAACCGCTCTCCGTCCATCCGTAGCGAGCCTGGAGATCCGGCTTGAGCGTAGGCAGGACGAGCCGATCCACATAGCTCAGGACGACTGCCGCAAAGAGCAGTGCGCAGACGATCCAGCGCACTTTGCCTGACGGTTTGGGAACAAATGCCTCGCCAGTCATCCGCCTCTCCTCGTTATGACCATGGCCGGATCAAATATGCGCGCTGATTACCAGCTGTGCATGGTGCCGTCTTCGAGCCGGTTTACCGGCAGAAACGCGCGCTTGTACTCGTACTTCGCGGCCAGATCCTCGTCGATGTCGACACCGAGGCCCGGCGCTTCGCCCGGATGCATCATGCCGTTGTCGAACGTGTACGCGTGCGGGAAGACCGCATCGGTCTCCGGCGTATGGCGCATATATTCCTGCACGCCGAAATTGGGCACGCTGAGGTCGAAATGCAGCGCCGCTGCCATGCAGACCGGCGATAGGTCGGTCGCGCCGTGGCAACCAGTGCGGATCTGATACATGTCAGCGAACGCGGCTATCCGGCGGAGATGCGTAATGCCGCCTGCATGAACGACCGTGGCGCGGATATAGTCGATCAGCTGATTCTGGATGAGATCCTTCGCATCCCAGATCGAATTGAAAATCTCACCCACTGCAAGCGGCGCGGTTGTGTGCTGGCGGATGAGGCGGAACGCTTCCTGGTTTTCGGCAGGCGTCGCATCTTCCAGCCAGAAGGGACGATAGGGTTCGAGGTCCTTGCCAAGCCGCCCCGCCTCGATGGGCGTCAACCGGTGATGGATATCGTGCAGCAGGTGCACGTCCCAGCCGAGCGCCTCGCGTGCCGCCTTGAACAGCTCAGACACGATCCGCAGATATTTGCTGGTGTTCCAGACGTTCTCGGTCGGCAGGTCGGCGTCTGCGGGTTCGTAGAAGTAGCGGTCCTTGGATACGCCATAGGTGGACGCCATGCCGGGTACGCCGCACTGGATGCGGATCGCCTTGTAGCCCTGCCTTTGATAATCGAGCGCCGCTTCGATCGTGTCGTCGATCGTGGTGCCGTTGGCGTGGCCATAGACCATCACGTTCTCACGGCTCGCTCCGCCAAGCAATTGATAGACTGGCAGGCCCGCGATCTTGCCCTTGATGTCCCACAGCGCCATGTCGACCGCAGCGATGGCGGTCATGGTCACAGGGCCACGGCGCCAATATGCGCCCTTGTAGAGATACTGCCAGATGTCCTCGATCCGATGCGCATCCCGGCCGATCAGGCACGGCACGACATGATCGGCAAGATAGCTTGCAACACTGAGTTCCCTCCCATTGAGCGTCGCATCGCCGACCCCGGTCGTTCCATCGTCGCACTCGATCTTGAGCGTGACAAAGTTGCGTCCCGGGCAAGTCACGATGACGCGGGCGTTGACGATCTTGGGCACGGCTTTTCCTTCAGGAGTTAGGATGATGTCAGCGACTTTCGGGAGAGCCAGAAAGGGGCGGGCTGTAACGCCTCTTTGCGAGGACGACGACTTGAGCCACGGGGGCTATTAGCCTGATACAAGTCGGTCTCTCCACGACGCTCGAACAACGCTTTTAGGCGGCGTCAGCTTGCTAAAAACAATGATAGCGTTAACATGAACATGAGTCGAGCGGGGGTGTCAACCGCATGTAAGAACAGTTGAGGAGAGAGGCAGATGCAGATCGGACTATGGGGGCGATCGGCGCTGTGCACTGCTCTCATGCTCCTCACAGCGCTCGCCCCGGCGAACGCGGATGATGGCTATAGGCTGTGGCTGCGGCAGACCGCACCGACTTCGCAAGCGAGTGTCGAGATAAAGGGCGGCACACCGACCCTTGCACTTGCGGGCGCTGAATTGCGCGATATTCTGTCCGCTGAGGACGGAACGGTGCTCGTCGGCTTGTCGAGTGACCCTGCGATCGCGGCGTTGGGCCTCCCGACCCAGGGCTTGGGCGACGAAGGCTATCTCGTTCGCGCCATGACCAACAATGGACGCAAGACCATTGTCGTCACAGCCAACGCGCCCGCCGGCGTTCTCTATGGCGCCTTTGCGCTCGCACGGCACAAGGCGACCGGCGGGGACATCGCCAGCGTCAATCTGCGATCCGTACCGGGGGTTAAGCTGCGCGTGCTCAACCATTGGGACAATCTCGATGGCCATGTGGAGCGTGGCTATGCCGGGCAGTCGCTCTGGGACTGGTGGACGCTCCCGGACTTCAAGGATCCTCGCTATACCGATTACGCCCGGGCTAATGCCTCGCTCGGCATCAACGGCACTGTGCTCAATAATGTGAACGCCAAGGCGGACAGTCTCACTGCCCCTTATATCGCCAAGGCAGCGGCGCTTGCCGACGTGTTCCGCCCGTGGGGCATCAAGGTCTACCTCTCCGCGCGCTTCTCCGCGCCCATCGAGATCGGCGGGCTCAAATCTGCCGACCCGCGTGACCCGGCTGTCGCCGCCTGGTGGAAGGCCAAGGCCGACGAGATTTACAAAGCCATACCGGATTTCGGTGGTTTTCTGGTCAAGGCGAACAGCGAGGGGCAGCCCGGTCCGCGCGATTATGGCGCCACCCATGCCGACGGCGCCAACATGCTCGCTGCGGCGGTGAAGCCGCATGGCGGCATCGTGATGTGGCGCGCCTTCGTCTATGCGGAGACCGATCCAGAGGATCGCGCCAAGCAAGCCTATACGGAGTTCAAACCGCTCGATGGCCAGTTCGCCGACAATGTGCTGGTGCAGGTGAAGAACGGCGCCATCGACTTCCAGCCGCGCGAACCCTTTCATCCGCTCTTCGGCGCCATGCCGAAGACGCCACTGATGCTGGAACTGCAGATCACCAAGGAATATCTCGGTTTCGCAACCCACCTTGCCTACCTCGCTCCCCTTTTCGAGGAAGTGCTCGATGCACCGACCGGCCAGCGCAAAGGCGAGACCGTTGCGAGCGTCGTAGCGGGCGCTGCGGAAGGGCACAGGCTTTCGGGCATTGCCGGCGTTGCCAATATCGGTCGGGATCGGGACTGGTCGGGCTCGACCTTCAATCAGGCCAATTGGTATGCCTTCGGCCGTCTCGCTTGGGACCCCACGCTTTCTTCCGAAGCAATTGCTCGTGAATGGACGGCGCAAACCTTCGGCAACGACACACGCGTCGTGGCGCCTGTTGTTGCAATGATGATGGGGTCGCGGGAGGCGGTGGTCAATTACACCGGTCCGCTCGGCCTCGCTCATCTCATGGGCACTGGCCATCATTATGGACCGGCGCCATGGGTAAGCGAGCTTGCCCGGCCGGAATGGAATCCGGTTTATTATCATCGGGCGGACAAGGCCGGCATCGGATTTGATCGCACGAAGACTGGCAGCAACGCCGTCAGCCAGTATGCGCCGTCAGTCGCGCGCATTTTTTCCGATCCACGCAAGACGCCGGAGCGAGACCTTCTCTGGTTCCACCATGTGCCATGGACGTGGAAGATGGCCTCGGGCGACACCCTATGGAATACGCTTGTGACCCATTATGACCGGGGCGTTGCCGACGTTGCGCAAATGGGCCGGCAGTGGGAGGCGCTCAAGCCTTTCATCGACCAGGAGCGCTTTGCCAAGCAGGCAACCTATTTCGATATTCAGTACCGGGAAGCAAAATGGTGGAGGGATGCAAGTCTGGCCTACTGGATGTCGGTCAACGGCCTTTCATTGCCGGCGGGTGTCGCCGCGCCTGAGCATGATCTCGCGTGGTACAAAGCTCAAAGCTTTCCCTATGCACCGGGGCAGGGAAAGTGAGCAGCTTGCAAGGGGGCGCGGTCTGGTTCTAACCACCGGCTATTGGGGGAATGGCATGAGGGAAGCACGAGGTCCGCGCCGGCAGCGCAATGCGCCGACCATCAATGATGTCGCAGCGCGCGCAGGTGTTTCGCCGATGACCGTTAGCCGGGTCATAAATGGCGAGGGCAATGTGCGCGAGGCGACCCGTCTGCGCGTGCAGGAAGCGATCGCCGCCATGCGCTACGCCCCTTCCATCGCGGCGCGCACACTGGCCGGTGGCGAAGAGTTGAGGCTCGGCCTGCTCCATTCCAACCCGTCTTTCGCCTATTTAAGCGCATTTCTGGTCGGAAGCCTCGATCAGGCAAGCCGCAGCAATGTTCAACTGGTCGTCGAGAAATGCGACGACAAAGGAGAAATCAAGGCGATCGAGCACCTGCTGCGCGGCCGGATCGATGGCATCGTGCTCCCTCCGCCCCTTTCCGATTCGCCTCAGGTGGTCGAAGCCCTCAAGGCCCGCGACATTCCCGTGGTCGCCGTGGCGACTGCCCGCCCGCCTGCGGATTTGCTTTCGGTCAGCATCGACGACCGGCGGGCCGCCTATGACATGACTCGGCATATCGGCAGTATGGGCCACCGTCGCATCGGTTTCATCATAGGCAATCCAAATCAGACGGCGAGCGCCGAGCGCCTTGAAGGATACCGGCAGGCGTTGACCGAAATGGGATTGCCGGTGTCCGATGATCTGATCGTGCAGGGATATTTCACCTATCGCTCGGGCCTCGACGCGGCTGAGGCGCTGCTGGCTCTGCCGGAAAGGCCCACGGCAATCTTCGCGTCCAATGACGATATGGCCGCCGCTGCCGTGGCGATCGCGCATCGCCGTGGGCTGGACGTCCCCCGCGACCTCACCGTCTGCGGGTTCGACGATACGGCACTGGCCACGACGGTGTGGCCGGAACTGACGACCATCCGTCAGCCCGTTGTCGAGATGTCGCGCACGGCGGTCGATCTTCTCATCAAGGAAATCAGGGCGCGGGCCATGCGCGCGGAAGGCCTGGATCACTCTCATGTGATCGTTCCTCACGAACTTATCCGTCGCCAGTCCGACGCGCCGCTCGATCCAGGGAAATAGACACAGCATGTCGGGATCCGTCATTTGCTTTGGCGAGGTGCTTTTGCGTCTGGCCGCTCCGGGCGCCGGAGTCCTTCTTCAGGAGCCGCGCCTCGATGCGCATATCGGAGGGGCAGAGGCGAATGTGGCCGTTGCGCTCGCGCGGATCGGCGTGCCCAGCGCCATGGTGACGATACTGCCGGACGATGCGCTGGGTGACGCTGCCCTTGCCGCCATTCGCGCGGCCGGCGTGGAGACGTGCGGTATCCTCCGCGGCGAGGGGCGGCTTGGCCTTTATTATCTGACGCCTGCAGCGGGAAACCGTCCAGCCGCGATCATCTATGACAGGCTCGAGAGCCTATTCGCATGCACACCCAGCGACGCCTATGACTGGCCACGTCTCCTCGATGGCGCAGCGTGGCTGCATCTTTCCGGCATCATTCCCGCGATCGGGCCGCATGCGGCCGCCCTGTCACTTGATGCGATTGCGGCGGCGCGGGCTGCGGGCGTGCGGGTTTCGTTCGACGGAAACTTCCGCGCCTCGATGTGGGCGCGCTGGTGCCCCGATCCCGCACCGATCCTGCGTGAGCATGTTGCCGGCGCGGACCTGCTCATCGGTAATCATCGCGACGTGGGCCTTTTGTTGGGACGGGAGTTCACGGGAGAGGGACAGCAGCGCCGCCGGAAGGCCGCAGAAGCCGCGTTCGCGGCATTCCCTTGCTTGCGCTTCATGGCGTCCACTGCGCGCGAAGTAGTGACTCCGCAGCATCATCGTCTGTCCGGGCGAGTGGATGCGACTGACGGCTTTGCCGAGACGCGAGCCGTCGATCTGACCGGCATTGTCGATCGAATCGGCACGGGTGATGCCTTCGCGGCCGGTGTGCTGGCCCGGCTCGACATTGGATTGGAATCCGCCGCCGAGACGGGGCTTGCGCTGGCGGTGCTTGCGCACGCGACGCCTGGTGATCAAAGCTTTGCCACCGCACGGGACCTCGCGGCATTTACGGCAGAAGGTGGCGACGTTCGGCGCTAGGTCGTAAACTCATAAATGGCACGCATGAGGCGTCCGAACGGCAAACAGATCGGACCGGGCGGCGCGCCGGGAAGGCTGGGTGCCCTTTCCGAGCGCCGCCCGGTTTGAGGTGGCAGCCGTTCGGACGTCCCGGGGATTTGGGGTAAATGGACCATCGCCATGTCAGTTCGGCTTGAAATATTGACATATTCCTGCGCCTCGCCTCCTCGCGCTGAGCCATTTCGCCTCAAACCTCAGGCGCGCCATTTATGAGTTTACGACCTAGTTCTAGGCGCGGTTGCGGTCCGGATCGTCGACAGCGATTTTGCTCGGGCCAAGTCGGCTCGCGATCAGCATTACCCCAATAGCGGTCAACACGAGGCAAATGGCGAGAAACAGCATGGGCGCCATATCGCTTCCCGTTTCGTCCCTGATGCGTGGAACCACGCTCTGCGCGACGAAGCCACCAAGATTGCCAACCGAATTGATCGCAGCGAGGCCGGCAGCAGCGCCAGCGCCGGTCAGTATCCGGGTCGGCAGAGCCCAGAAGCCCGGTTGGCCAGCGAAGATCGCTGCGGCGGCGATACATAGCGCAACGAACTTGAGCGGCGCGCCGGGCGCGATATTCGCGATGACCAGACAGACGGCTCCAGTGACGAGAGGGGCCGCGACATACCAGGCGCGATCGGGCCGGCGGCTGGTGTAGCGGGGATACCACCAGAGCGCCGCTGCCACGCAGAGCCAGGGAATGACATTGAGCAGACCATTGGCCATGTCGCTGACGCCGAACCCCTTGACGATCGTCGGCAGCCAGTAGCTCAGGCCATAGGCGCCAAGGGGAAAGCCGAGGAACGTGACGGCAAGAAGAAGGACGCGCCGGTCGCCGAGCGCTTTCAGCGGCTGCTCGATCCCCCGTTCGGTCTGCTCGCGCGCCAGCACTCCGGCCAACCACTGTTTCTGTGCGTCGCTAAGCCAGCGCGCCTCTGCAGGGCCGCGCGGTAGAACCATGAGCACGACCGGCACCAGAAGCAGCGCGGGAATGCCGGTTGCGATGAAAACCCATTGCCAGCCGCGCAACCCGCCAAGACCGTCAAGCGTCAGCAATGCCCCGCCGATTGCGGAGCCTACAGCGTTGGCGAAGGCGCTCGCCACCATGAATGTGCCCACTGCGCGGGCACGATATGCCTGCGGGAACCACAACGTCAGCGCGTAGAGCACGCCGGGAAAGAACCCGGCTTCTGCAACACCGAGTAGGAAGCGGAGGATGTAGAAGGAGGTTGGGGTCCAGGCGAAACCCAGCGCGACAGTGATGAGGCCCCAGGTTCCCAGAATGCGTGCGAACCAGACGCGGGCGCCCATGCGCTCCAGAATGATGTTGCTGGGGATCTCGAACAGGCAGTAGCCGATGAAGAAGAGGCCCGCGCCCAGCCCGTAAGCCGCTTCGCTAAGGCCAAGATCGCCGACCATCTGGAGCTTTGCGAAGGATATGTTCTGCCGATCGATATAGGCGACCATATAAAGCAGGCCGAGGAGCGGCATCAGACGCAGCATGATCGTGCGAACGACCGCCTTCTCCATGCGCTCTGCTTCCCCGCCCTGTATCATTATGTGTTCCCGCGTGCATGGAGTGGCCGCCAGTCAGCGCCAGCATCTAGACACTGGCCAATCACCACAAGCAAAATCTTCCTATGAAGTGCCGTGCGTTTTTCGCCCGGCACTTCATAACGCATCTGCGATCCTAGAATTCGAAGGGCTCCAATGTCGTGCGATTGGCGATCATGAAGCTATCCGCGACCAGATGGAGCGGGCGGAGATCGACGTCGATTTGTCTGGTCCGCACCAGCTCCGCAAAACGCTTGTAGAGCCGAGCATATTCCTCGTCGGCCGCACTTTTCTGCGCTTCGCCCGGTATCTCCAATATGCTGCCCCCCATGCCCAGGCGCAGCATGCCGGCATCGGTATCGACTTCAATATCCCACGTCTGCGTGCCGGTCTGGAGGAAGTTGAACTTCACGTCCACGTCCGCATCGCCCGACCGCATGCGAATATCGGCGGTGAGGGGACAGGCCCGATTAGAGGGGACGCCCATGTCGGCGCTAAGGACTGTCAGAGGCTCGGGAAGGATCGTTGTTGCAATGGAAAGGGCATTAATGCCCGGATCGAACACGCCGAAGCCCCCCGGTGCTAAAATCCAGTCTTGTCCAGGGTGCCACTGGCGGATGTCCTCCATCCAGCGGATGCGCACAGCCTTAATCACCTTGTCCTTCAGCCAAGCGCGTGCAGCGTCGATCTCCGCAGCTTCGCGGGAATGCCATGTCGCGAAAAGAACGACATTGCGCGCGCGCGCGGCCGCGATCAGCATCTCAGCTTCAGAGACGGTTGCTGCGGGCGGCTTTTCCAGCATGACGTCCTTGCCCGCGCGGATTGCGGTCATTGCCTGCTCGAACCGGCCTTCCGGAGGTGTGGAAAGGGAGATGGCTTTCAGGTCCGGCAGAGCGTTCAGCAACTCGCCGACGTTCTTGTAAGCCGCAATGCCGTCAATGGTGTTGTTTCTGCTGGCGGTGGCAATCAGATCGAAATCGTTATTGGCCGCCAGCGCAGGCAAATGCTGATCGCGGGCGATCTTTCCGATACCGACGAGCGCAAGCTTGATCTTTTCCACAATCACCTCATTTGGATGGGATATGCTGCTTCCTATGCCGGTTAATCGGCTTTTATCAATGCGCCAAAACCACATGAGCGATTATCTGCCGCTCACTTCGGCCACCATATCCCATCGGAGGCGGGCATAGTGAAAGACTGTTCGACATGCCGAGAGTGAGATCATTTCTGGCCGTGGATTGGGGCACGACCAATCGTCGCATCTACCGGATCGAAGACGGGCAGGTCGTCGCGTCCGCACGCGATGAGCTCGGCGTTACCGCCGTGGAAGATTTCGACGCGGCTGTGGCCGACATCCGAGCCCAATTCGGTGATTTGCCGATGCTGCTTGCTGGGATGGTCGGGTCGAACATTGGCTGGAAACTGGCGCCTTATCTCCCGGCACCTGTCGATATGGCGCGCCTCGCAGCCGGGCTTTTGCGGATCGATGCCCGGACCGCCATTGTGCCGGGAGTCTCTGTCGTGGCCGAAAGCCGGGCGGACGTGATGCGCGGCGAGGAGGTGCAGCTTCTCGGTGCCGTTGCCGCAGCTCTGGTGCCGCCGGACGCCCTTCTCGTCCAGCCGGGGACCCATTGCAAATGGGCCGAAATGAAGAACGGCGCGATTGCCCGATTTACGACCGCAATGACCGGTGAGCTGTTCGCCTTGCTTCGCGCACACGGTCTGCTCGCTGCCCAGCTCGGCGGAGATGTGACCGTGAACGCGTCGTTCCTCGACGGCGTCACCGAAGGGCAACGTCGCGATCTGATGGCTTCGCTGTTTGGCATTCGCGCTGCTGGTCTTCTCGGCCTACGGGATAATAAAGACGCGGCGTCCTACGCGAGTGGACTCCTCATCGGCAGCGACGTTGCCGCTCGTCTTGCAGAGTTTTCTGGCGAAACAGTGCATATCCTCGCCGGACCGCAGCTAGGCGCGCTCTATGTCGCTGCCGTAGAAGCCAATGGCCGCGCTGCCGTTCTTGCCGATGCCGAAGCCGCGTTCATCGCAGGAGTTCTCGCTATGGAGGGCCAGTTATCATGACCTATATCGCCCAGTTCGACGCGGAATTCGCGCGTTGTCCCCTCATTGCCATTCTGCGAGGCATTACGCCGGACGAAGTTGTGCCGGTGGGGGAGGCGCTGATCAGTGCCGGCGTGACCCTTATTGAGGTTCCGCTTAATTCACCGGATCCGCTCCTCAGTATCGAGCGCCTTGCGGCAGCGGCCGCTGGCCAGGCGCTGGTAGGCGCCGGAACCGTCTTGACGCCCGGCGATGTCGACGCGGTCGAGCGTGCCGGCGGCGGGATGATTATCTCGCCCAATACGAACAGCGCTGTTATCGCTCAAACCGCCCGACGCGGAATGGTCTCGCTGCCGGGCATCGCGACGCCGAGCGAGGCTTTTGCTGCAATCGAAGCGGGCGCAAATGCGCTCAAGCTCTTCCCGGCCGAAGGAGCCCCTCCTGCCGTTGTCAAGGCGATGCGTGCTGTGCTGCCACCCGGATTGCGCATCCTGCCCGTTGGGGGGATCACCGCTGAGACAATGGGACCATGGTGGGAGGCCGGTGCGGCGGGCTTTGGCCTAGGATCGGCGCTATACAAGCCGGGCGCGACACCTGACTGGGTGCGCTCTCGAGCGGAGGCGTTCGTCGCTGCGCTTCCCTGATTGGTCGTTTGAAAACTTTGGAGCGTGATCTACCTCGGTCTGAGGCGGATCACGCTCCGGGGAGACGACGGTGTCGGTGTGGCGCACGACCCCGCCATCATAGATTAATCACCTGATATTTGCGGGACGGCGGCTCCGTGCTGCACCACGAAGCTGCCGCAGGCTACCACTGTGTGTAGGAGCCATCTGGCCGCTTATTGAGCGGCATGCCCATGCTGTACTTGTTATACTCCGCGATCTTTTTCAGTTTGGTGAAATCGACTTCGACACCCAAACCAGGACGGTCATTGGGCCACAGCTTGCCGTTGCGGAAGTCGTAACCCTTGATCAGATGCGGATAGGCGCGGGTGCCGTCACCCAGCATCTCCATCAGCGCGGGTACGGACGTCGCGGTGCACGCATGCACCAGCGCTGCCTCCGCGATCGGCCCGGTAAAGTGAGGGATGAGACCGA
Source organism: Sphingobium sp. CR28 (assembly GCF_052327305.1). GTDB lineage: Bacteria > Pseudomonadota > Alphaproteobacteria > Sphingomonadales > Sphingomonadaceae > Sphingobium. The sequence goes on from NZ_CP182486.1 coordinate 2,056,109, forward strand.
CATAATGGGTCTCGGCCATCGACACGATCTTCATATATTCGGTGAGGCCGCCGCAGTTGGGAAGCATCACGCGGATGTAGTTGATGAGGTGCTCCTCCATCAACTTGTTCATGTCCCAGCGATAGCCAAACTGCTCACCCACCGCGATGGGCACGGCAGTAAGCGGACGGATCGTGCGATAGGCACTCCAGTTTTCGCTGCGGATCAGATCCTCGACGAAATACGGGTGGAGATCCGCCTTATCCATCATCGCTGCCAGCCGAACGGCATCGGCCGGGTCGAACTCGGTGTGGAAATCGATGGACCAATAACCGTCGCCGACTGCCGCCTGCACCTGCAGGCAGCGTTCATAGGTTTCACGCACCAGCTTGAACCGGTCGACGACACCGGTCCGATTATCAGTCGAGAAGCGATAGACGCGGAATCCCGCTTCCTTGCATGCCTTTGCCGCGTCGACGATCGATCCGCCCTGAGGGCCACGGAAGCCGGTGGAATATAGTTCCACATGATCCCGCGATTTGCCGCCGAGAAGTTGCCAGACCGGCACGCCCAGGGCTTTGGCCTTCAGATCCCACATGGCGAGGTCCAGACCGCCGAGCGAATGCAGTTTTTCGCGGCCAGCGACATAATGCATGCCCCGGACCATACGCTGCCAGTGCGCGTCGATACGGAACGGGTCCAGCCCGATCAGGGAGTTCGCGCACTCCTCCATCGTGCGCGGTTCACCGCCCTCGCCGATGCCTTTCAGGCCACTTTCCGTCTCAATCACGATGACGTTGGCGGACTGGTTGACCATCGGCTGGGAGCCGGGGCCTTCGTAGTAATGGATCGCCTTGATCTTGTCGTTCGCCGGCAGGCCAAGTGCGTCGGCACTGGGCGGTAGCCACAGTCCCGCCGCAGCCGTGACGCCCATGCCTTTCAGCAGTGTTCGCCTATCCAAACCGTTCATTGCCTATCCCCTCAGAGCTTGAAGTTGACGCCGAGCGTTACCGTACGGCCGTTGTTGAGAGCAAACAGCGAGTCACGCCGCTGGCTGTCAATGAACTGCACGTTGCTCTCACGGGTAAGGTTCTGCGCTTCTAGCAAGACGCGGACCTGCGGGGTCAGTTGATACGACGCGGAGAAATCCATGAAGAAAGTTGGTTCGTTGCCGATATAGTCGCTGTAGAGTGCGCCCGACGGGATCGTACGGATGAAGCTCGACCGGTAGTTGCCAGATACGCGCGCGCTGAACTTCTTATCCTCATAATAGAGTGTACCGCTCATCGACCGACGAGAAAGCCCGACGAGATCTGCGTTTCGGGTCAGCGTGGGGACACCGCCCGCGCTCTCAAGTATGTAATTGATCGAGGATTTCACCAGCGTGACGCTGCTCAACATGCCGAAATTGCTAAGGATGCCCGGCAGGAAGCGGAACGGCGTCTGCAGGTTGAATTCCACGCCCTCCAGCTTGCCGCCCGGCGTATTGGTCAGGCGGTTGATTGTGAAGAACTCGTCCGGTTGCGTGTTGGAATTGGCTAGCAAGCTGTCGGGCAAGCCTAGCTGATTGAAGGGAATAAGCGAGCTGATCGACTGGATATAAGTGCTGATGTCTTTGCGGAAGTACGCGACTGACAGCAGCGACCCGCTCGTGAAATACCATTCGAGTGCAGCGTCATAGGTCGCCGCACGGATGGGGTCGAGCATGGGATTGTTGATCGATCCACGACGACCAACTGCATCGACGCCGCTGCTCGGAATGAGCGGGCCAAGCTGCGGACGGGACATCACCTTCGCGGCCGAGAGGCGCAACAGCAATGATGGGGTGAATTCTGCCACGACATTCGCGGAGGGCAGCCAGTCATCATAGCTGCGCTCAGCTTCAACCAACTGACCCATTGTCGGATAGCGTGAACCGGGCGGCGAATTGACCGGAATACGGCCGTAGGAATACTGGTCGGTGTGAACGTAACGCACGCCAGCATCGCCGCGAATTGGGAAGGGCAGCAGGTCTTCGGTGTTGAAGGTCACCATCAGATAACCGCTTTTGATGGTTTCTTTGACGCGTGAGTCGCCCGCGCCGCACTCCACGCCGCACCACCATGCCTCGTCGTCATAGCCCACAGCCTGACGCCATTTGGCGTGATCGGCCGCTGCCCAGCTTGCGGGCGCACCATAGCCAAGCAGTTTGTCGAGGCCAGTTACCTGCATCGAAATATCGGCGACGCTGCCGGGAAGCCGCTGCGTGGCCCGCTGAGCTGGATCGATGCTGAGCGAGGTCGACTTATAGTCGCTTACCCGCCACTGACCGCCTGTGATAACCTTGAATGTTGGCGTGACTTCCCATTCAAAATCGAGATTGGCGGTCTTATTGGTTGTCGTCCGGTCGAGCTTACTACCGCCCCAGGTGCCAAACACCACACCATTGGCGAGGCCCGGCGCGTAGGTGAAGTTGTTCGGGTTCGCGACATCGACACCGAAATTGAGCGTCGGGAAGGTCCGGTTCTCACGGAAATCGACGGAGAAGCCGTCAGCGTCGTTGGAATCGAGATTGACCCATCCGCGGAAGGCCTGGTTCATACGAGATTCGGACACGCCAACAAGTCCGCTGACTTTGACTGTGCCCATCTGATGATCGAACTTCAGATTGGCTTGTTTAAACGTCGTTTTGAAGTCGTCCATCCACCGCTCTGAACGCACGTCTACACCATCGTAGAGCCCGTAGATCACAGAGCCCTTGTCGTTCATTTCGATGTCGCGGATCGATGTCATAGGCTGGCCGCTATTGGCGGCCGAACGTGCGAACGAAATGCCCGAGATATAGCTGTCGTAGCGAAGCACATCGAATGCCGAATACAGACCATCAAGCACGATGTTCGTGTCCGGCGAGGGCTGCCACTGGAAGCTCAGTGAACCGCCGTAGCGCTCCGCATCCTGCTGGGAATCAAGATAACGCGGAAGACGGGGGAAGAACGCACCTTCGCCTGGAGCATTATTAGGACCGCCGCGCCGTGCCTGCAATTCGTTCCACGCCTCGACGCTGCCTGTGCGCGGATTGTCAGTGCTGCACATAGTCGCCGTCGTGCCACGTGCGGGGTTAATCGCGGGATTGACTGGAGTCACACCGATCGGTGAGCAGAAGCCACCATTGATCGAAGGCGGCAGAACCAGCACAGCCGAATAGCCGACGTCGCGTGTGCGACGACGACCATAAGATGCGGACGCCAATATGCCCATCGTGCCATCTGCGAAGGTCTTTGAGATCAGGCCAGATACGCGCGGATCGACTTTTTTGGCGATGTCGTTGTAGAGGCCGCGCGCAGTTCCGGTCAGCACAAAGTCCTGCTTGTAGTCTAGCGGATGTGGTGCGCTGAGGTCGACGGTCGCACCGAGTGAGCCCTCTTCGACATTGGCAGAGGGCGTCTTGCGCACGGCGAGTGAAGTGAAGATTTCAGATGGAAAGACGCTGAAGTCGAAGCTGCGGCCGCCGTTGCCGCCACCATTGGCGTCAGAGCCGCCGGTCTGGGATGTACCTTCCATGCCGTTGATGCGGACTCGGGTGAATTCCGCGGCAAGGCCACGCACTGTGATATTGCGGCCTTCACCGCCGTCGCCGCGTGTGAGCGCGATACCGGGCAGGCGCTGCATGGATTCAGCGAGGTTTGCGTCAGGGAACTTGCCGATGTCTTCCGCCAGGATCGTATCGATCGCGACAGTTTCCTGCTTCTTTTCATTGAGAGCGCTGGCAAGGCTGGAACGGAAGCCGGTAACGACGATTGCTTCCGCCCCCGGATCATCATCTTGAGGCGCGCTGTCCTGGGCGCTTGCCGCGAAGGGAAAAGCCAATACGACACTCATCGCCGCCAGCGACACTCCGCGGCGACCGACCAACTGGTTCAGCCTCACAATAATCCTCCCAATCAGTGCCGGCAAATATTGTTGAAGATTTGCTCGGCTAAATCTGGCCACCAATTAAGTAAAAGATCGCCGCTCGCTTACCCAGTACATGCTGGGAAGCGATTATCACTTGATAAGTGCGGCTGCCTTGTGGTGGCCCCTAGTGAAGAGATGGATGGTGCGCGATTTTCCGTAGGGCAATGGGCGAAATTTTGCGGTGCTGCGGATTTTTAGGCATCAGCCATCTTTGAAAGAACGAGAGTTTGCGGTAGGCCATCGCGCAAGCACGAAAATTCGGGAGAGTGACTGGTGGACTTAAGCGCCTCAAAGACATCGGGCGGCGGCCGGGTGCGCTGGCTGATTATCTGGCTCATCTTTCTGGTGTCGGCGGTCTCATACCTCGATCGCACCAATATCTCCATCGCGGCTCAGGACATCCGTACCGAGTTTGCCCTCAGCCAGGTGCAGCTGGGCACTGTCCTCACAGCTTTCATTCTCGGATACGCTCTTGCGCAGCCTTTCGCGGGGCGCTTGGCGGATCGCTTTGGCGGCCATCGCGTCATTGGGTGGGGCATCGTATGGTGGAGCGTACTGACGGTGGTCACCGCGTCCGTCGCATCCAACTTCGCCGGTGCGTTTGTCGCGCTCATCATCGTCCGGGCTTTGCTGGGCCTGGGCGAGTCCGTCATTTATCCGGCCAGTAACCGGCTCGTCGCCAACTGGATACCTGCCCACGAGCGTGGCCTTGCAAATGGCCTCATCTTCGCAGGCGTTGGATTTGGCGCTGGCATTGCCCCGCCGCTCATCACGATGATCATGCTTTCTCATGGCTGGCGCGCAGCCTTCTGGGCGAGCGCACTGATCGGCATGGTGGTTCTCGTAATTTGGATGTGGCTGGCGCGCGAGCGTCCAGATCGGCATAATCGCATCACAGCCCAGGAACGCGCTTACATCGAGACGTCACTCAGTGACTCGGCCCGCGCCACCTCGACGGGCGGCGGCAAGCTGCTGCGTTGGCGCGATATCATAAGCAATCGGCAGATGCAGTTGCTGACACTCGCCTATTTCTGCTTCGGCTATGTCGTCTTCATCTTCTTCACCTGGTTCTTCACCTATCTTTCGACGGTGAAGGGCCTCGACCTCAAGTCGAGCGGTTTTTACGGCATGCTGCCCTTCATCGCCATGGCAATCGCCTGCGCGTTCGGCGGCTGGGGATCGGACAAGCTGGCCGCTCGCTTCGGCAAGAGAGCGGGTCGTTGCTGGCCCGCCGCCTTCGGCATGGGAATGTCCGCCATCTGCGTGGCGCTTGCGACGCAGGTCGGTGATGCAAGGCTGGCAGCCGTCGTTCTCGCGTTGGGGTCCGGCTCGATATATCTGTCGCAAAGCGCCTTCTGGACGCTCAGCGCCGATTATGGCGGTGCGTCGGCTGGTTCCGTTTCCGGTCTGATGAACATGGGTTGTCAGCTCGGCGGCGCTGCCGTTGCTCAGATCACGCCGATCATCGCGGAAAGTTACGGCTGGACAGCATCGTTCATGGTGACGGCGGTTGCGGCTATGATCGGCGCGATATGCTGGCTGATGATCGATCCTCACGCGAAGATCGAGGAGACTTCGGAGCTGGCGGCGGCTTGATCGCGACACCGGCCGCCCCGCGTTGAGTCAGTAGGCGAAGGCGAGGCCCAGCATGAAGGTGCGGCCGGTGCGAAGCGCGAAGAGCGAATCTTGTCGCTTGCTGTCGATGTACTGCACGTTCGCTTCGTCCGTCAGGTTTTGAGCTTCCAGGCGGAGCTTGAGTTTCGATCCGATTCTCAGGGCCGCCGAGAAGTCCACGAAGAAGGTTGGCCGGTTTCCGATCAGGTCGCTGTCGAAAGCGCCCGAAGGTATGGTGCGAATGAAGCCGGAGCGGTAGTTCCCCGTCACACGGGCGCTGAGCAGACTGTCCTCATAATAGAGGGTCGCGCTGAGCGCCCGTCGAGACAGGCCGACCAGATCGTCCGTGGTCATAAGGGTGGGGGTGCCGCCCGTGCTCTGCAGAACATAGTCAATTCTTGATCGCACGAAGGTGACGCTGCCGAGCAGGCCCAGCCGATCGAGCGGAGCAGGCAGGAAGGTCAGGGCTGTCTGCGCATTGATTTCCACGCCTTCCAGCCGCCCGCCGGGCGTGTTGGCCAGCCGATTGATCGTGAAGAGCTCATTGGGCTGGGTCTGGGAATTGATAAGAATGCTATTGGGGAGGCCCAGCTGGTCAAATGGGATCAGCGAATTGATGCTTTGCACGAATGTGCCGATATCCTTACGGAAATAGGCGACCGAAAGCAGGGAGCCGGCGGCGGGATACCACTCGACTGCAGCGTCGAATGTTGTCGCTCGTACGGGGTCGAGCAGCGGATTGGTTATTGAACCTCGTCGCCCCACCGCGTCGATCGTCCCGCCGGGGATGAGTGGTGCAAGCTGCGGGCGGGCAATGACTCGCGCCGCGCCGATGCGCAGAAGCAGAGTGGGATCGAATTCCGCCACGAGATTGGCGGATGGCAACCAGTCGCCATAGCTACGGCGAACATCGACGCGCTCTCCCACGGTCGGGTAGCGCGCGCCCGGCGCCGCGGCGATCGGTACTTGGCCGAAAGAGAACTGATCGGTATGGACGTAGCGCAGCCCCGCATCTCCACGAAGTCGGACAGGCAGCCGGTCTTGGGTGTCGAAGGTCGCCATGGCATAGGCGGCGCCGATCGTTTCCCGCACCATGGAATCTCCGGCGCCGCACTCGACCCCGCAGAACCAGCTGTCGTCGTAACCGAACGCCGCCATCCACTTTTCGTGATCGATCGCTGTCCAGCTCGCTGGCGCCCCGCCACCGAGCAACTTGTCCAGCCCGGAGATTTGCAGCGTCAGATCTTCGACTTTCACTCCGGGTGGTAGCGCTGGCGTCGCCTGACGAGCGGGATCGAGCATGCGCGACTTCGAACGATAGGCATTGCGGCGCCACTGTCCGCCGATCGTAACCGCCACATCTGGCGCCACACGCCACTCGGCATCGAAGCTCAACGTCTTGTTGATTGTGGTTCGATCCAGCTTGCGGTCGCCCAGAGTGCCGCGGACTGTGCCATCTGCGAGAGGAGGGCCGAAAGAAAAGTGTGCCGGATCGGCAACGTCGATGCCGAAGCCAATGGCCGGGATTGTCGCATCGTGCCGGAAATCGACGGAGAAACCGCGGGTGTCATTGGCGTCGATATTTACCCACATGCGATGAGGGCTGGCGAATGCCGTTTTCGCCAGAGCCGCCATGCCGGAGATTTTGAGGGCGGACGACGCACGGTGCTCGAAGCGAAGCGCACCTTGGGTGAAATGGGTACTAAATTGATCGACCCAGCGCTCCGAGCGCACGTCGACGCCATCGTAGAGACCGTAAATTACTGAGCCGAGCGGATTGATCTCGATATCGCGAACCGAGGTCATAGGTTGGCCGTTGTTGCTGACCGAGCGTGCGAAGGAGAGCCCGGAAATATAGCTGTCGGCCCGCACGACATCGAAACCGGCAAGGACTCCGTCGAGCGTCACCTTCGTGTCGGAATCAGGCGCCCATTGCAGGCTGGCCGTAGCGCCATAGCGTTTGGCGTCCTGTTGAGAATCCAGATAGCGCGGCAGGCGCGGGAAGAATGCGCCTCCCCCGGCCTGGCCTTGGGGGCCGAGACGCTCCTGGATGGCGTTCCATGCTTCTAGCGAGCCCGTGCGCGGATTTCCTGTGCTGCAATTCTGGGCGGTGACGCCCTTCTGGGGATCGCGCACCGGATCGGGGTTGAGTGGCGCAACGCCTACTGGCGAACAGAAGCCGCCATTGACCCATGCTGGCAGCACAAGCACGGCCGAATAGCCGACGTCGCGGGTATGGCGCCGGCCATAGCTGCCCGACACAAGTATGCCCCACCTGCCATCCGCGAATCGGCGCGAGACAAGGCCCGAGATGCGAGGGTCCAGTCGATCGGCCGTGCTGTTGTAGATGCCGCGTGCCATGGCCGACAGAACGAAGTCTTCTTTCATGTCGAGCGGGTGCGGCGTGTCGAGATCGATCGTCGCGCCAAGTGATCCTTCCTCGATCCGTGCAGAGGATGTCTTGCGGACGGTCAGCGAAGAGAAGATTTCCGATGGAAAGACGTTGAAATCAAAACTGCGGCTGCCGTTCGTTCCCCCATAGGCATCCGAGGCGCCGGTTTGCGAGGCCGCTTCCACCCCGTTGATGCGGACGCGCGTGAAATCCGCCGCAAGACCGCGCACCGTGATGTTGCGGCCTTCCCCGCCATCGCCCCGTGTCAGCGATATGCCAGGGAGTCGCTGCATGGCTTCAGCGAGGTTTGAGTCAGGAAATTTTCCGATTTCCTCGGCCAAGATGGTGTCTACGGCCGCGCTTTCCTGTCGCTTGCGCTGAAGCGCGGCAGTTAAACTCAGGCGAAAGCCGGTGACGACGATCGGCTCGGATACGAGTTCCTCAGGCGGCGCTTCGATCGTGCTCGTTACCGGCTCGATTCGACTTGATGCGCGCAGGGCGGCCGACGGAGCGAGCGTGAAGGTGCGGCCGTCGCTGGCGACGATTCTGAGGTCCGTGCCGCGCAAGAGTTGCCGCACAGCATCGCGGACCTGCATGCGTCCGCGCACGGCAGAGGTCTCTTTATCCTTTGCTGCTCTTTCGCTGACAAGGATTTGAACATCGGCCTGGCGGGCCAGTTCCGGGATCGCTTTGGCCGCGGCTTGGCTGGGCACGTCGAACGCTTTGATCTGCGCAAGCGCAGAAGTCGCATTCGCACCCATAACCGCCAGCGACAGGAGCGCTGGGCGATTGACCAAGAGCCCCATTCATCCTCCCCACCGGCCCTTATTTTCAGTGCCGGCGAATTACGCGCCTATTCAGTCATAGTCGGAGGTCATTGTCGAGCGATACGTATTATATCAGGCCCTTGCTCAACGCGCGCGCCCAGCATTGCCGAAGCGGCACGAGCGAAGGCTTCGGGCTCATTGGTCCGAAAGCGGCCGATGATCGTCTCATCGGCAAGGGCGGGATCTACAGCCAGCTTGACGTGGTTGTACCGATTAAATTCCGTAATTGCCGCAGCGAGCGTGTCACCCTCGAAATTGAGGGCGCCGTCGCGCCATGAGAGCTTGCGGTCGATGCCGGAGGCGTCCGCGATGGGTGCCTGAGGGCCACCGAAGTTCTCCACGAAAGTGCGTGCGCCTGCCGTTACCAGCCGGCGCGACTCCTCACGTCCAGTGACCCAGACTTCGACCTTGCCTTCTGTCACCTGCACTTCCGAGCCATGATCGAGGCGACGGACTGCGAACGCCGTACCAACGGCGCGCACGCGTACTTCGCCTGCGGCGACCACGAACGGCCGATTGACATCCTTGGCGACTTCGAACCAGGCCTCGCCCTTCTGCAAGCGAACATTGCGAGTGGCGGGGCTGAAATCGACCTCGAGAGCGGTAGCCGTATTGACCGTTGCGTCGGATCCGTCCGCCAACGGCACACGGCGGGTCTCGCCGATCGCCGTCTCGATAAGCTCAGGCCGGACAGCCAGCGTGCGCCAACCGAACCCGGCAACGACGAGCGACGCCGCAATCGCGCCGCCGCCCCACAGCATCCCGCGCCGTCCGATGAGACGTGCAGGCTCGGCATAGGCTTCGCTTTCCTCCTCCTCATCCTGTTGCCCAGAATGAGCCTGGCTCAGGGCTGTTGCGGGGAGGGGCGTTACGAGGGCGCTTGCGCGATCAAGCATGCGCCAGGCGACCGTCGCCCGGAAGAACGCGCCATTATGCCTGTCATCGAGCGCGATCCACGCTTCGAGTTCAGTCCTGTCCGCCTCGCTGAGCGGCGCAGCGTCAATGCGAGCGACCCATTCGGTCGCCCTTTCATTGATTGCCTGTGCTGTGTCGCGTTGATTCATGTGCTTCCAAGTCTTTCAAATTACCGTCGGCCTGCAGTTCCCCCTCTGCGATCGCCTTCAGGATCAGCCTGAGCCCCTTGGCGACATCATTCTCCACCGTATGTTCCGACAGGCCCAGCGCGGTGGCGACCTGGCGTTGCGACAATCCTTCGATCTTTCTCATTCTGAACACGTCGCGGCACCGATCCGGTAGCGCGTCTATCAATCTCTTGACCCGCCTTAGTTCCTGCCGGCCCGAGACAATGCGTTCGGGCGAGGGGCCGTCATCCGCCGGATCGAGATTTTCAATCTCGACCGCCGTATCGATATGAACCACACGGGATCGTCTTATCTTCTCAAGCGCAAGCATTCTTGCTGTCGTGAAAAGATAGGCCCGGCCACTTCTGATGTGCGAGACATCAGTCAATCCAGAGATACGACAATAACTTTCCTGGACGATGTCCTCTACATCAGCAGCAGTCATGGTCCGTCGGAGCCACGCACGAAGAGGGGCTTCGTGCACGATCACCTCGCGGGCCACCCATGCCATGATCTTCAGGCGGTTCCCCTCGTCCACCGAATCTCCTAAAATGCATTTGTTCTGCTTCATTGATGCGCGACGTCGCGCTTTCCGTAAAGCGCTCCAATCTTCTTCGCCAAATTGTCAGACATTTTATTCTGTCCCGCAACATTCCACCTGACGCGAATAGAGAAAGGGCGCCGGCTCGCATGAAACCGGCGCCCTTGCTGACGGGCTGTCGTTGGGGGAGATGCCCGCTCAGTAACGCTGCTGGCGCTCGTAAAGGGATTTATAATGCTGGATGCGGGTCACGCGCAGGCCAGGCATGCCGGAGCGATCGACCGCGCGCTGCCAGCTCGCGAATTCTTCGAGAGTGAGAGAATAGCGCTCGCATGCCTCGTCGACAGAAAGCAGGCCGCCATTCACGGCCGCAACGACTTCTGCCTTCCGTCGCACGACCCAGCGGGTCGTCGAAGCGGGAGGAAGGGTCTCCAGCGTCAGGGGTTCGCCAAGGGGGCCGACGACCTGAGCAGGGCGGATTTTCTGGTTCTCGATCATATGTTCCTCATTCGCCGGTTGCACGACCCGGCTTGTGTTGTCCCGCAGCGGCGACAACCATGCGCTGAAAGCTTTGCCCGTTGGCTAAGTCGCAGGGTAAACAGGCTTTTCATAAAAGCCTCCCTCCGCTCAGCATGCTCGCCACCTCTCGGTTGAAGGCGCCGGCAGCCCAACGACTAGGGCTGACATCCCCTTTTTCCCGACGAGCGAAAACCAGGACCAAGCGTCTCGGTTCATCGCCTTCCAGCCGCGGCGGATCTCCTTCCTGCATGCGCTGCGCGGTCGGTCCGGCCTGCTGACGGGCCTTATGGACAGTAAGCAGACGGACCAGTTCGAGGACATGCGTTCCGCGCCTGGCCTGGCGGCCGTCATCATCGCGACGAAGCGGGGTGGGGGCGGAGCTCATGTCCATCCCCGACCATGTAGCGGCAAATGGTCAAGCGCTCGTAAAGGCGGCGGTTAGAATCCGTTTATCGAGATTAGCACGCCGGTAAGGGGAAAGCGGCGGAATACTGGCCCTCGCGCGTTTCTGCCCCTATAAAGGCTCTGTGAGCGAAGCAGATTTCTTTCAACTCCCCGACCCGATTTCAGCACGGCGTATCGTCGTGGCTATGTCGGGAGGGGTCGACTCGAGTGTCGTGGCGGCGCTGGCCGCACGCAGCGGAGCGGAGGTGATTGGGGTCACGCTTCAGCTTTACGATCATGGCGCTGCGGTCGGACGCACGGGGAGCTGCTGTGCAGGTCAGGACATCCGCGATGCACGCTCGGTCGCAGATCGGCTCGGCATTGCGCATTATGTCTTCGATTATGAGACGCGTTTCCGCGAGTCGGTGATGGACCGCTTCGCCGATGACTATCTTGCGGGTCGCACGCCGATTCCTTGCGTCAGCTGCAACATGGGTGTGAAGTTCAGGGATCTGCTGGGTTTCGCCCGGGAACTGGGTGCGGACTGTCTCGCGACGGGTCATTATGTCCGGCGTCTGGAGGGGGCGGAGGGCGCCGAATTGCATCGCGCTGTCGATCCCGCGCGCGACCAGAGCTATTTCCTTTATGGCACGACGCAGGATCAGCTGAATTTCCTACGCTTTCCGCTGGGAAGCATGGAAAAGAGCAAGGTACGCGAAATCGCGCGCGAGATCGGGCTGGCTGTGGCGCTCAAGCCCGACAGTCAGGATATCTGCTTTGTTCCAGATGGCGACTATGCCGCTATCGTTCGCAAGCTCCGCCCCGATGCCGACGACGGCGGCGATATCGTTCATGTCGATGGTCGAGTGCTTGGACGCCACCGGGGCCTCATCCATTATACGGTCGGCCAGCGGCGGGGTCTGGATATTGGTGGCCTGACGGAGCCTCTTTACGTCGTTCGGCTGAATGCGGCGGAAAAGCGCGTGATCGTGGGACCAAAGGCTGCGCTCGCAGTGCGGGCTGCGCGTCTGGATGACATCAACTGGATAGGCGGCGACATCCGGACGGGAGTGCATGCGAAAGTGCGCTCCATGGCGAATCCGGTGTTAGCGCGACTAGAGGGCGATCGGCTTATATTCGATACGCCCGAATTCGGCGTGGCTCCGGGGCAGGCCGCTGTGATCTACGCGGGCGACCGTGTACTTGGCGGCGGCTGGATCGCGGAGACCCAGCCCGCCGAAGTTGTCACGGCCTGACGCAGGCAAGGCTCGCGCAATCCCTCGCAGATCACCGTGTCGTGCGGCTCACAACATTGGCCGATCCGTCCGGTTTGAGCTGGATGAGATGCTGGTCGCCCGTGTCGCAGTCCGCGAGCCAGGAGGGCAGGCCCTGCCATGGCTCGGTTTTCTCGGCCTTTACGACTATCTGACATGGAACGCCGGCGTCACGGATTGCACGGAAGAAGACCGCCTTTCGCTCATCGTCGGACAAGGCCTCCACCGCAGCCACATAGTTGACACTCTCTGTCGCATTGCCGTCGACTGCATTGTTCGTGCTGTCATTGGCGGTCGGGCCAGATGGTGAGCTGCATCCGGCAAGCGCGAGCAGGGTGGTCAACAGCACAGGGCGGGCCGGGAGAAGGCGCATGAGTCATCACTCCGATGTTTGGGCCATCCAGCATAGCGCGACGCAGCGGGATGTCAGCCCGATCATTGTCGGGTCGCGAGCCAACTGATCCATCAGCACAGGCTATGGGTTTCGCTAAGGAGAGCGGCTGGGAGAAGGAGAGCAAGGGCGCGGTGGGAGGCGCGCCCCGCTCTCTTCCGGTGCGAAACGGGGCGCCCAAGTGGGGAAGGCGCGTCCGTTCCATCACATTCTTCTCCGCCTGTCGGCGGCGACGTTTCCGTCCCTAAGACCAAGCGAAGCTAGTCTCTTCGTTTCGTACAAACCTTATGCGGGATAGGTGGGGCAAATGGCCAGAGCGCAAATGGTCTCAAATTGTAACGCGACTGGGCCGGACTGATGCCGCCGCGAGTTGCATCTGATCGCTCGATCGCTGCCAGGACTCGGCTTAACGCCGAAATGTTGCGGGATAATCAATGTGTTTTCACACGCCGTCCTTCAGCGAAGGAGAATGTGACACCATGCCAGGCCGTCTAAGAACATTGTCGTTGGCCAGCTCATTGATCGGGTTGATGATGGCCGCGCCCGCTGGGGCGGAAGGCTTTGGTGCCGAAGCGGGCTATGGGCGTGCAAATGGTCGCTGGGGAGCGGAGATCGGCGCAGGCTATTCGCTTGGCCTTGCCGGCTTCAGCCTGACGCCCGGAGCGGGCATTTATCTGCGCGATGGCGGCACGGCGGCTTATGGGCGGATCGAGGCAGCCTACCAGATTCCCATGTCGCTGCGTATCGGCGCAGGCGTAAGGATCAGCGGCAAGGATCCGCGCCCTTATGCGACTGTCGCCATGCCCTTGCTTCCCGGCGTCGCGCTAAAGGGCAATGCCGGACCTAAATATATCGCCGCTGGCCTTACCGTGGGATATTGAGTTTCGCTTCGGTCCTGCAGGGCGTGGTGCCTTGACTTGGGTGACCGGGCGAGGCTAACGCGCCGCCGGACCGGGGCGGAGCGCCCTGCATGTTTCAATCCGGCCATCGAGTCCTGTCGAAGGGTGGTCCGGATCCGCCCGGCAGGCGGAGACGTGTATTCATGGCAAATGTGACGGTGATCGGCGCCCAGTGGGGTGACGAGGGCAAGGGTAAGATCGTCGATTGGCTTGCGAGCCGGGCGGATTGCGTCGTGCGCTTTCAGGGTGGCCACAATGCCGGTCACACGCTGGTCGTGGGCGAACAGGTTTACAAGATCAGCCTCGTGCCTTCCGGCATCGTCACTGGCACGCTGTCGGTCATCGGAAACGGCGTGGTGCTCGATCCTTGGGCGCTCAAGGCCGAGATCGAGAAGCTCGAAGGGCAGGGTGTCATCGTCACGCCGGCCAATTTCGCAGTGGCGGATAACTGCCCCCTCATTCTCCCTTTCCATCGCGATCTCGATGCGCTGCGCGAGACGGCGGCAGGCAAAGGCAAGATCGGCACGACCGGCCGCGGTATCGGTCCCGCCTATGAGGATAAGGTGGGCCGCCGCGCCATCCGCGTGTGTGACCTTGCTCATCTCGACGATCTCGATGCGCAGCTCGATCGCCTTTGCGCCCATCATGATGCGTTACGCGCCGGCTTCGGCGAACCTCCCATCGACCGAAATGCGTTGTTGGAGCAACTGCGCGAAATCGCGCCGTTCGTGCTGCAATATGCCGAGCCGGTCTGGAAGCGCCTGCGCGACGTGCGCAAGGCGGGCAAGCGCATCCTCTTCGAGGGCGCTCAGGGCGTGTTGCTCGATGTCGACCATGGCACCTATCCGTTCGTTACGTCATCCAACACAGTGAGCGGCACAGTGGCTTCCGGTTCCGGAGTGGGGCCGAGCGCCGCAGGTTTCGTGCTCGGCATCGTCAAGGCGTACACCACGCGCGTCGGCTCCGGGCCGTTTCCGAGCGAACTGACCGACGAGACCGGGGAGCGGTTGGGGCAGCGTGGTCACGAATTCGGGACCGTCACAGCGCGCAAGAGGCGCTGCGGATGGTTCGATGCCGTGCTGGTGCGGCAGACCTGCGCACTTTCGGGCGTGACCGGCATCGCGCTTACCAAGATCGATGTCCTCGACGGTTTCGAGACGATCAAGATCTGCACCGGGTATAGGCTGAATGGTGAGATCATCGATTATCTGCCCGCGCATGCGGCCGATCAGGCGGCCGTCGAACCGGTCTATGAAGAGATGGACGGTTGGGAGGGCACCACGGTCGGCGCGCGGAGCTGGGCTGATTTGCCCGCGCAGGCGATCAAATATATCCGCCGCATCGAGGAACTGATCGAATGCCCCGTGGCAAGCGTATCTACCTCGCCAGAACGGGAAGATACGATCCTCGTCCGCGATCCTTTTGAGGGCTGATTGTGGCTAAGGAAGGCGAACGCGATTATCTCGCGGCCATTGGGGAAGCGGGGCGTCACCACGCTTTCAACAAGCCCTTTTCCAATCATGATTGCGGCCTGACGCTGGCATCCATCGGCGCGGTCATGAACCTCATGCCGCCGCTCCCGGCGCGGGTGCTCGACCTTGGATGCGGCAGCGGTTGGACAAGCGCGTTTTTCGCACGGCACGGTTATGATGTCGTGGGACAAGATATTGCCTCAGACATGATTGCACTCGCCGAAGAGGTGAAGCGGCATAACCATCTGGGAGACAATCTCAATTTTGTGCTAAGCGATTACGAGGGTCTGGATATGCCGGACTCTTTTGATTGTGCTGTTTTCTTTGATTGCCTGCATCATGCGGAAGATGAGGCCGCAGCTCTGCGTTCGGTGTTCACCTCGCTGAAACCTGGCGGCATTCTCATCACACATGAGCCGGGAGAAGGCCATTCTACAACACAGGCATCAATCGAGGCGATGGAACGCTACGGCGTCTCGGAACGTGACATGCCACCTTGGCTGATCATCGCTCACGCAGAAAAGGCCGGCTTTATTGAGCCGAGGATTTTCCCCATGCAGCATGAACTATTATATTTGTTCTACCGATCGAAACCACCCCGGTTTTTTTCTCGCGCGGGCATTCGCTTAGCACGCCGAACTCTAAAGTCGTTGTTCGGCCCCAATCCACGAGGTTCGGCGATCGTCGTATTGCGTAAACCAGACTGATAGCGCCTCAACGCCCGAAGAATAGCCACAGCACGATGATCACCGGGATCGGTACCCCGATCAACCACAGAAGCAGGCCTTTGCCCATTATAGTCTCCATGCATTGTTGAGGACAAGACAACGCATGATCGTTCGCGAAGCTCCCGGCGCCGTTGCCCTTTCGCCTATAAGCGCCTAAGTCGCGCCGCATCATGAGCCGGCCGATCATCTTTGGAATCCCTAAAGGGCGCATCCTCGACGAGGCGCTGCCGCTGCTTGCGCGCGCCGGAATCGAGCCCGAGGCGGAGTTTCATGCGAAGGGCAGCCGAGCCCTGAAGTTCGCCACCAGCCGCGCTGATCTCTCTATCATCCGCGTGCGTGCTTTCGATGTGGCGACCTTCGTAGCCCACGGCGCGGCGCAGATCGGCATTGTAGGATCGGACGTGATCGCGGAGTTCGACTATTCGGAGCTTTACGCGCCTGTCGATCTCGGCATCGGTCATTGCCGGCTCTCTGTCGCGCAGCCGGTGGATGAAGCGTCGATAGATGAATCCGCGCTCAGTCATGTGCGCGTCGCCACCAAATATCCGCATCTCACGCGGAGCTATTATGCGGCGCGAGGCATTCAGGCCGAGTGCGTGAAACTCAATGGCGCTATGGAGCTTGCGCCATCGCTGGGTCTCTCGCGGCGGATCGTCGATCTGGTTTCTTCCGGGGCGACGCTCAAGGCGAATGGTCTCGTCGAGACAGCCACGATCATGGACATATCGGCGCGGCTCATCGTCAACCGTGCGGCAATGAAGATGCGCGCGGCTGAGCTGGTGCCTCTCGTTGAGCGCTTCCGTGCCCTTGTCGCAGGGGGCGTCGATGCCGCTTAGGCTGAATGCGAGGGATCCTGGCTTTACTCAGGCGTTCGCGACGCTGGTCAATGCGCGACGCGACGCGGACGACGATGTCGCGCAGGCGGTGCGGGAGATTATCGCAAGCGTGCGGGCGGAAGGCGACGGCGCGATCGCGGACTTCACAGCGCGTTTCGACCGGTTCGACCTCGCGCGGGAAGGCTGGTTGATCGATGCCGGGCAATGCGCCAGAGCTTATGAGGAGATCGGCGCCGATCTGCGCGATGCGCTGACGCTCGCAGCAGAGCGGATCGCTGCCTATCACGAGAAGCAGAAGCCTTCCGACTCGCAATGGACGGACGAGGCCGGCGTTCGGCTCGGTGCCCGCTGGGGCGCGGTAGAGGCGGCGGGCATTTACGTTCCAGGCGGCTTGGCGGCTTATCCCTCTTCGCTGTTGATGAATGCCATTCCGGCGAAGGTCGCGGGGG
Source organism: Sphingobium sp. CR28 (assembly GCF_052327305.1). Classification (GTDB taxonomy): domain Bacteria; phylum Pseudomonadota; class Alphaproteobacteria; order Sphingomonadales; family Sphingomonadaceae; genus Sphingobium. The sequence goes on from NZ_CP182486.1 coordinate 2,073,429, forward strand.
TCTCGCGCATTGTCATGATGTCGCCTACGCCCGGTGGCGCGCTCAATCCCGCTGTGCTTGCGGCCGCACATATTGCTGGCGTGACCGAAATCTGGCGCGTTGGCGGTGCACAGGCGATTGCGGCGCTGGCTTACGGCACGCAGCGGATCGCGCCGGTAGACGTCGTCGTAGGGCCGGGCAATGCGTGGGTCGCGGAAGCGAAGCGACAGGTTTATGGTCGTGTCGGCATCGACATGGTCGCCGGGCCATCCGAGATTGTGGTCGTGGCGGATGGCGCGAACGACCCCGCCTGGACGGCCGCCGACTTGCTGAGCCAGGCCGAGCACGACCCAACGAGCCAGTCGATCCTCTTCACGGATGATGCGGCCTTCGCCGATGCCGTCGCGGCGCAGGTGGAGCAGTTGCTTCCCCGGCTGACGACGGGAGACCGGGCGCGCGCGAGCTGGGAGGCGAATGGTGCCATCATTCTCGTGCCGACCCTCGAAGCAGCGTTGCCATTCGTCGATGCTCTCGCTCCCGAACATCTGGAGCTTGCCTGCGATGACGCGCGCGCCGACGCACTGTTCGCGCAGGTTCGCCATGCCGGGTCGGTGTTCCTGGGGCGCATGACGCCCGAAGCGATCGGCGACTATGTCGCTGGTCCCAACCACGTCCTGCCGACCGGACGCCGTGCTCGCTTTTCATCCGGACTTTCCGTGCTGGACTTCATGAAGCGGACCAGCTTCATCGCTCTGAACGAGGGCGCGATGGCGCGCATCGGTCCGGCAGCAGTGGCGCTGGCGGCTGCCGAGCGCCTGCCAGCCCATGGCGCGAGCGTCGCCGCCCGGCTAGATGCGCTGAAGGCAAAGATATGAACGACCGTTCCAAGACCCGATCCGCCGCCCGGCTCGCTGCCGTACAGGCCCTGTACCAGATGGAGATGGAAGGGACGGCGCTTCATCTGCTCTTGCACGAATTCCATCAGCACCGGCTCGGCGCGACCATCGAAAATGTGACCTATGCGCCTGCCGAGCAGGCTTTCTTCGATGACGTGGTCGGCGGCGTCGATGGGCGCCGTGCGGAAATCGACGCGCTGATCGTTGGGAGACTTGCGAGCGGCTGGTCGCTGGAGCGGCTGGACAAACCAATGCGGCAAATCCTGCGTGCGGGTACTTACGAGCTTCTTGCTCGCAAGGATGTGCCGACGGGCACCGTCATCAGCGAATATGTCGATGTCGCCCATGCATTCTACGAGCGGCGCGAGGCCGGGTTCGTCAACGGCCTGCTTGACGCAATCGCCAAGGAGGCGCGCCGCTGAGCGGCGAAGCGGAGTTTCTGTCTGCCCTTCGCGGGCTCGCGACTCATGCCGCCGCGCGCGGCCTGGCCGATGATGTGGCTGTGCTTCAGACGACAGGCGAGCAGCTTGTCCTGACCACCGACACCATGGTTGAAGGCGTGCATTATCGCCAGGACGATCCGCCCGAGACGGTCGGTTGGAAGCTTGCTGCGGTTAATTTGTCGGATCTGGCCGCCAAGGGTGCGATGCCCCGTGCGTGCCTGCTCAACTACATGCTTTCGGGTAACCGGGAATGGGATGAGCGCTTTCTGAAAGGGCTGGACCAAGCCCTCGAGCGATTTTCCATGCCGCTTGTGGGCGGGGACACTGTGGCTGCTGCAGATGGCGTCGGGCGCACTCTTTCTCTCACTGCCATCGGCGCCGTGCCCGCCGGACGATCCGTCCTCGATCGGTCGGGTGCTAAGGCTGGCGACATTCTCTGCGTCGGTGGTCCTGTAGGGGATGCCGGTGCGGGCCTCGCGCTGCTTGCTGCGGGAGAGCGAGCGTCAGAAGTGCTCATTTCCGCTTACCAGCGACCCATGCCACAAGTCGCGCTGGGCCAGCGCGTTGCATCAGTTGCGCATGCCATGATGGATGTGTCGGACGGGCTGCTTCTGGATACCGCGCGCATGGCGGAAGCCAGCGGCGTTGCTGTGGAGATCGACAACGTGCCGCTCTCGGATGCCTTGTGGGCGCTTCGGGGCGGCTCGGTCGAAACGCGGCTTTTTGCGGCCGGCGCGGGCGATGACTATGTTCTGCTCGTGGCCATTCCCCCAGAGGTCCCAATGCCAAAGGTCCCACTGCCAGAGGGCCTCATTCCTGTTGGCCGCTGCTCTGCCGGTTCCGGCCTCACTCTGCGCCTTGATGGCGTGCCGGTTCCGCTCCCCACCCGACTGGGCTGGATGCACGGCTGATCTACCGAACGTTAACAGCTTGACGGCCCGTGGGGTCTCGATAGTCTCTTGCCCCAATGCCGCAAAAGCGGCTCGTCCGCGTGAGAGGTGGACAAACGCAGGGGAAGGATTGCCATGGATCTGGTGCTGATTGCCATCGGCTGCGGCCTGCTGGCTGTGCTCTACGGGTTTGTCACCAGCCGACAGGTGCTTGCCGCGCCCGCCGGCAACGAGAAGATGCAGGAGATCGCAGGCGCGATTCAGGAGGGCGCCAAGGCCTACCTCAGCCGGCAGTATCTCACCATCGGGATCGTGGGAGTCGTCGTCGCGATACTCGTCGCGTTCTTCCTGGGCATCATCTCGGCGGCTGGCTTCGCCATCGGCGCGATCCTGTCCGGCGTTGCCGGTTTCATCGGCATGAATATCTCCGTGCGGTCCAATGTGAGGACAGCCGCTGCGGCGCAGACCGGCCTGCAGGCCGGGCTCACGCTCGCCTTCCGTGCAGGCGCGATTACCGGCATGCTGGTCGCGGGCCTCGCGCTCCTCGCCATCTCGGTCTTCTTCTTCTACCTCGTCGGACCATCAGGCTACGCGCCCAATGATCGGGTCGTGATAGAAGCGCTCACCGCGCTTGCGTTCGGCGCATCGCTCATCTCCATCTTCGCCCGTCTGGGCGGCGGCATCTTCACAAAGGCTGCCGATGTCGGCGCCGATCTCGTAGGCAAGGTCGAAGCGGGTATTCCCGAGGATGACCCGCGCAATCCTGCCGTGATCGCGGATAATGTGGGCGACAATGTGGGCGACTGCGCCGGCATGGCAGCGGATCTGTTCGAGACTTACGTCGTCACGGTCGGTGCGACGATGGTGCTGATCGCCCTGCTGGTCAAAGGCGCAGGCGAAATGCTGCTCCCGCTCATGGCGCTGCCGCTGCTCATAGGCGGTGTGTGCATCATCACCTCCATCATCGGCACCTATTTCGTGCGGCTGGGTCGCACGCAAAACATCATGGGCGCCATGTACAAGGGTTTTCTGGTGACCGCCGTGCTGTCCATTCCAGCCATCCGGGTCGCCACGCAAATGGCTCTGGGCGACATGACGAGGGTGATTGGGGCGGACCTGGCGGGCGAGGGCGGCTTTACCGGCATGCAGCTTTTCCTCTGTGCCCTGCTCGGTCTCGCGGTCACGGGGCTGATTATCTGGATCACTGAATATTATACCGGGACGAATTACCGTCCCGTCCGTTCGATCGCCAAGGCATCCGAGACCGGTCATGGCACGAATGTCATTCAGGGTCTTGCAGTGAGCCTTGAGGCGACGGCTCTTCCCACGCTGGTCATCTGCGCGGGCATCATCATTGCTTATCAACTCGCCGGGCTCATCGGCATTGCTTTTGCTGCGACGGCGATGCTTGCGCTCGCCGGCATGGTCGTCGCGCTCGACGCTTATGGCCCGGTCACGGACAATGCCGGCGGCATCGCCGAGATGGCCGGCCTTGATGATACTGTGCGCGAGAGGACCGACGCGCTGGATGCGGTTGGCAATACCACGAAGGCTGTAACCAAGGGCTATGCCATTGGCTCGGCCGGGCTTGCCGCGCTGGTGCTTTTCGCTGCGTTCACGATCGACCTGCGGGAGTTTTTCCCCTCGCTCGAAGTCGATTTCAGCCTCGAGAATCCATACGTCATCGTCGGTTTGCTGCTTGGGGCGCTGCTACCCTATCTGTTCGGGGCTATGGGTATGACGGCCGTCGGGCGCGCCGCAGGCGATGTGGTGAAGGACGTCCGGGAGCAATTCGCCCACAATCCTGGCATCATGGATTACAGCGCGCGGCCCGATTATGCGCGGACTGTGGATCTTGTTACCAAGGCCGCGATCAAGGAGATGATCGTTCCTTCTCTGCTGCCGGTACTTGCACCGATTGCAGTCTATCTCGTCATCGCGCTGGTTGCCGGGCAGGCCAACGGGTTCGCGGCACTGGGCGCTCTGCTTCTTGGCGTGATCGTCGGCGGCCTCTTCGTGGCGCTCTCCATGACGTCGGGTGGTGGAGCGTGGGACAACGCCAAGAAATATATCGAGGATGGTCATCACGGCGGCAAGGGCAGCGACGCCCACAAAGCCGCAGTCACGGGTGATACGGTGGGTGATCCTTACAAGGATACTGCCGGACCAGCGGTCAATCCGATGATTAAGATCACGAACATTGTCGCGCTGCTCCTGCTGGCGGCGCTGGCCAATGGCCTGAGTTAACCGACGATACTCGCGCGGGAAGCGGTTTAGGCCTCGCTTCCCGCGAATCTCTGAGCATTCCCTCAAGCTAAAGTTCCGAGCCAACTCGGCTCGTCGCGGGTGGCGCACGCCTTGCAAGTCTCGCACCCGTAACGTGTTGCGTTGCAATATTTTCACTTTAACCCGCCGCTCTCAATGGTTAAGGCCCGGTTTATGATGAGCCGGACAGCGGGAGCGATTTCTTACATGCCAGTGGGTTACGGGTTTCCGATGCTGTTCTTCGTCGGCGCTCTTGCGACGAGCGCACCTGCGAATGCCGCAGCTCTCTTGAACGGGGATTTCGTTGCTGCGCCTGATCGCTTTTCGCAGGTCGCGGTCCCCGGGCAATCGGAAGCCGCCGGGTCGTTCGTGCGGCCTGAGCCGAAGGCGCCCTCGAAGAATGGCTTCGACTCCATTGAAGGCGTCCTTGCCAGCGTTTCCGCGATTCCCGAACCGGACACGTGGTCGTTGATGGTCGCTGGCTTCGGCCTCGCTGGACTTCTCATCCGCCGCCGGGTTGAAATCGTCTCTTTTTCCTAAGGCAAGCGCTCTCTCACAACATTGGCCTCCCCTCAGGGCTCGACTATGGGGCAGTCATGCCTTCTGACCCACGAGAGCAATTTGCCGCGCAACTGGCGCGACTTGCAGCCCGCGACCGGCTTCGCCAACTCTCGCCCCGTCATGGCGTTGATTTCGCGTCAAACGACTATCTCGCGCTCGCTGGACATCCTGCGATCGCGGCGGCTTTGCGCGACGCGATCGACCGGGGCGTCCCGGTAGGCTCGGGCGGATCGCGACTGTTGCGTGGCAATGCTCCGGAGCATGAAGCCCTTGAAGCGAAAGCGGCAGCTTTTTTCGGCGGGGAGGCAGCCCTCTGGTTCGCTAACGGCTTTGCGGCGAATATGGCCCTGCTTTCCGCCTTGCCGGCCGTGGACGACCTCATCGTCGCGGATGCTCTCATTCACGCAAGCGCGCATGACGGCATGCGACTTTCCAAAGCGCCTCATCGGCTTGCCGCGCATAATGATGCGCAAAGCGTCGATGATGTCATTGGACGGTGGCGGACCGAGGGGGGGCGAGGGCGCCCCTGGATCGTCGTGGAGACGCTCTACTCCATGGATGGAGATCAGGCGCCTCTGGCTGACCTGGTGGCCGTGGCCCAACGGCACGAGGCGATGCTGATTCTGGATGAAGCCCACGCCACTGCGGTGCATGGGCCGTCCGGACGGGGCCTTGCCGCAGGCTTGGAGGGACGACCGGACGTCATCACTCTTCATACATGCGGCAAAGGAATGGGCGTCGAAGGCGCTATTGTGACCGCGTCTCGTCCGGTCATCGAGCTTCTCGTCAATCGTGGCCGAAGCTTCGTCTTTTCCACGGCGCCTTCGCCGCTCATGGCGGTGGCGGCAGAAGCGGCACTGGACGTGGTCGCAGGAGCCGACGATCGGCGCGCAGCGCTTCAGGGCCTGATTGCACGGGCAAGGTCATCTATATGTGCGCCCTTGGGTCTAGCCGCACCGACGAGCCAGATCGTACCTGTGATCCTTGGTACGGATAGCCGAACCATGGCCGTTGCAGCGAGCTTGCGGGAGGCAGGATTCGATGTGCGCGGCATTCGACCGCCAACGGTGCCGCGCGGGACTGCGCGTTTGCGCATATCACTGACCCTCAACAGCGATGAAGCGGCCGTTGATGCGCTTGGTGCCGCGTTGGTTGGCCTGCTGGCGGATCCCAGCGCATGAGCGGCGTTCTCATTGTCGCGGGGACCGATACCGGCGTTGGCAAGACTGTTGTCGCTGCCGGCCTCGCGGCGGCACTGGATGCCTATTACTGGAAGCCGGTGCAGGCTGGCACGGAGGAAAGCACCGATAGCGAGACCGCGCTTGCGCTCGGTGTGCCGCAAGACAGGATTATCCCTGAGGCCTATCGTCTCGCATTGCCCGCGTCACCGCATCGGGCCGCAGCACAGGAACGCGTCGCGATAGACTCCGCAGCGCTTGTCCTGCCGTCCAAGCGGCCCCTCATCGTGGAAGGCGCGGGCGGCCTCATGGTGCCGCTGTCGCTCGATCCGCCACTTACCTTCCTCGATCAGATGAGCGTCTGGAATGCCCCGGTCGTTCTCGTGTCGCGCACCTCTCTGGGTACGATCAACCATAGCCTGCTGAGTCTGGCTGCGTTGCGCTCGCGCGGTGTGCGGGTGGCTGGTCTCGTCTTTGTGGGCAAGGATGATCCGCAGAATATCGAAGCCATCGTGAGACTGGGCGCGACTGCCTCGCTCGGTCGTCTCCACATGCTTGATCCCCTTGAGGGCGCGACCTTGCGGAGAGCGGTGGCTGCCAACCTTAATCTCGCGACGCTACGCCGCATCATGGAACTGGGCGCATGACCTCTCCGGTATGGCACCCCTTTACTCAGCACGGCCTGTATGAGCCGATCCCGCAAATCACATCGGCCGCAGGTGCATGGCTCACCTGCGCGGACGGGAGCCGACTTCTCGACGCCATTTCGAGCTGGTGGGTCATCACGCACGGCCATTGCGAGCCGCGTATTGCGGCTGCCATCGCAGCGCAGGCCGTAACGCTCGATCAGGTGATCTTTGCGGGCTACACGCACCCGCAGGCGGAAAAGCTCGCCCGCTCGCTCGTCGAGATGACGCCCGCCGGTCTCGATCATGTCTTCTTCTCGGATAGTGGATCGACGGCGGTCGAGGTCGCGCTCAAGATGGCCCTTGGCTATTGGCACAATCGCCGCGAGCCGCGCCGCCGCATTCTCGTCATGGAGCACAGCTATCATGGCGACACGATCGGTGCGATGTCGGTCGGGGCTCGCGGTGTTTACAACAACGCCTACGCCCCGCTCCTCTTCGATGTCGAAACAGTGCCCTTCCCGACGAAGGGCGAGGAGCAGGCGAGCCTGGACGCGCTCGATGGGCTCTGTCGCGCATCGGACAAGCCCGCCGCCTTCATCGTCGAACCCTTGTTGCTCGGTGCTGGCGGTATGCTGGTTTATGAGGCGAGGATACTCGCCGAGATGGCGACGATTTGTGAGCGCCATGGCGTGCTTTTCATCGCGGATGAAGTCATGACCGGCTGGGGTCGCACTGGCACGCTTCTCGCCTGTGAGCAGGCGGAGGTCAGGCCGGACATCCTCTGTCTGGCCAAGGGACTGACCGGAGGAGCCGTTCCGCTGGCGGCGACGCTGGCCAGCACTGCGATCTTCGACTCTCACCTCAGCACCGATCGTGCGGCTATGTTCTTCCACTCGTCGAGCTTCACTGCCAATGCCGTCAGCTGTGCGGCGGCAAATGCCAATATTGAGATCTGGCGTGGGGAGGATGTGCCGGCGCGTGTTGCTGCGCTTGGTCACGCGCTCGAACGCGGGCTGGAACGGCTGGCGCTCCATCCACGACTGGCGAACCCGCGCCGGATAGGCGCGGTTGCCGCGATCGATGTGGTAGGAGACGGCACTGGCTATCTGTCCGATGTCGCACCGCGCTTGCGCGCACATATGCTGGAACAGGGGGTCTTGTTGCGGCCGTTGGGCAACACCATTTATGTGATGCCGCCCTATTGCACGACCTCTCAGGAAGTCGACGGGCTCTTCGCCAGTATTGCAGAGGCGGTGGACGCTCTCCCCTAGTTTATTGCGGGCAAACTCGCGGCGCTTTTCAATCCTTGCGTTTGCGGCTATGGGGCGCCTTTCGCGAAAAATTGGAAGTCTATGGCCAAGGAAGAACTGCTCGAAATGCGCGGACAGGTGGTGGAGCTTTTGCCCAACGCCATGTTTCGCGTCCGACTGGAAAATGACCACGAGATTCTCGGTCATACGGCCGGCAAGATGCGCAAGAACCGGATCCGTGTCCTCGTGGGTGACGAGGTTCTCGTCGAACTGACGCCCTATGATCTCACCAAGGGCCGCATCACCTATCGTTATATGCCTGGCCGTGGTGGCCCTGGCCCGCAGGGCTGAGCTTTCGCTCTCCGCCCGCGCCGATAGGGGGCGCTCGTGAAACCAGCTCTCGTCCTCGCATCCACGTCCGCTCGCCGTCGCGATCTTCTGGCGCGCATCGGCGTCGTGCCGGACCGGATTGTCGGCCCGCATATCGATGAGTCGCCGCTCAAGGGCGAACTGCCTCGCGTGTACGCGCTGCGTCTGGCCGAAGAGAAGGCGCGCGCGGTCGATCGACGGGACGGCGAGGTTGTGATCGCCGGCGACACCACGATTGCTTGCGGCCGCATGATCCTGCCTCCCGCTGAGACCCAGGATATCCAGCGCAGCTTGCTTCGTCGCCTCTCCGGACGGCGGCACCATGCACTGTCCGCTGTCTGCGTGATTGACGCGGCGGGAAAAGCGCGCCTGCGCCTTGCCGACACCATTGTCGCCTTCAAGCAGCTCACCCCAGCCGAGATCGAGACTTATATCGTGACCGGCGAAGGCCTGGGCAAAGCGGGGGGCTACGCCATTCAGGGGCAGGCGGAGAGTTGGGTGCGTTTTCTTTCCGGTAGCCATAGCGGAGTCGTTGGCCTGCCCCTTTTTGAGGCGCGGGCGCTGCTCGCCACCGCAGGCGTTTTTGGAGCCGATCGTGGCTGAGTGGTTTTATGAAGAAGGGATTGGCGAGGCACGCGCCGCGCTCGTCCACAGCGGGCATATCCTCGAGGCACTGATCGAGCGCGAAGGCAATCAGGCGCGTGCAGGTAGCGTCGTCGGCGGTCGGCTGATCCGCACGCTTATTGTGCGGCGGCGCGGTATTGTGCGGCTGGACAGCGGGGAAGAAGTCCTCATTGAACCTATCCCGCCTAAAGTCGCGGAAGGCGCTCTCGTCCGTATCGAGATTCTGCGAGAAGCCATCTCCGAACCGGGGCTGGACAATATGCGGGACAAGCTGGCGCGGGGACGCGTGGCCCCGCCGGGAACCAGCATTGGCCCAGGGCCAAGCCTGCTCCAGCGAATTGGCGCTACTGCTATTCCGATTGTCCCGTGTCCGGCGCATGAGGAGGACCGGCTGGAGGCGGCGGGCTGGAGCGAGCTGATGGCCGAAGCGATGACCGGAGAAGTGGGCGGCGAGGATGCCGCGCTGCGTATCTTCGTCACGCCCGCAATGACGCTGATCGATGTCGATGGCTCCGCGCCTCCGGCTCAGCTTGGGCCAAAGGGAGCCAAACTCGCGGCGCAGGCGATCAGGCGCATGGGGCTGGCTGGGTCGGTCGGCATCGATCTGCCGACAATGAACAATAAGGACGAGCGGCTGATTGCCGCCGCCCAGATCGACAAATATCTGCCGCAGCCCTTCGAGCGCACGGCAGTGAATGGCTTTGGCTTCGTCCAGATTATTCGTCGTCGCGACCGCCCTTCGCTCATGGAGCTTCTGCGTGCCGATCCTGTCCGTGCGGCCAGCATGGCAGCACTGCGCCGCGCGGAGCGGCATGGCGGCGCGGAAGGCGCGGGCGCGGTGGAGCTTACACTCGCGCCAGCGGTGGTCGCTGACATTCGCGCACATCCCGACTGGCTAAAGCGCTTGGAGCGGCGTCGTGGCGGTCCGGTTACGCTGCGCGCGGATGCACAGCTGGCCTTGGAGGCGGTTCATGTCGGCTAAGGGAAAGTGCCCCCTCTGCAAGGCATCCAGCGCAGCGGAGTTCGCGCCGTTCTGCTCGCGTGCCTGCCGCGACCGCGATCTGCTGAACTGGCTGGGAGACGCGTATCGTGTCCCCGTCGCCTCTCATGACGAGGACAGCGACGTGCTGGCGGAAAGACCCGACTGAACTCTTGCCGATTATGCGCGTCAAAGTTGGTCAATGGGCTAGACAGAATATCAAAGGCCCGCCTATAGGGCTCGCTCTTCCGGCGCCCTGCGTGGTGCCGATCCCGTGCCCGGGTAGCTCAGTTGGTAGAGCATGCGACTGAAAATCGCAGTGTCGGCGGTTCGACTCCGTCCCCGGGCACCACATTTCTTCAAATCAAAGACGAAGGCTGTGAACGTTGCGACCTCGGACGCGGCGCCTGTATGTGCGCGCTCGCCATCTCGCTTTTAGACGCAGGTACTGAACGAGCGTTGGAACGGGATTGTTGAACAAGCATTTTGCTTCGATCGGAGATACTATCAAGGAACATGGTCCAAGCGAATGATCTCCTGAGCCAGCCGATCCTGCAGGTCGCTGGCGCTTCGCTCACGATTGGAGCTGTGCTGCGTGCGATCCTGATTCTGGTCGTGGCGTTGTTTGCGACATGGGCAGTGAAGCGGATCACTCGCCGAATGCAGGTCAGAATTGGCGAGGAAAGCGCTTCGGCAGTGTACATTGGCGGCCAGGTGGTTCGCTATATCGTGCTGTTCACGGGGCTTGCCATTGCAGTCTCCGCCCTCGGCGTGGATCTCTCGGCGCTCTCCCTTTTTGCAGGCGCGCTTGGTGTCGGTATTGGTCTGGGACTGCAGGACGTCGTCAAGAACTTCGTTTGCGGCGTCGTTCTCCTGTTCGATCGCAGTATCGAGGTCGGCGATTTCATTGAGCTGGAAGATGGGACCAATGGAGCGGTGACGTCGATTGGTGCTCGAGCCACCGGCATTGTAACGAACGACAATGTGACGGTCCTCGTCCCCAACGCCAGCCTGCTGAACGGCAAGCTGACCAACTGGACTCGCAATCGAGCGACGCGGCGTATTCACGTGCCGTTCCACGTAGCGCTCGGTGCGAACAAGGACCTGGTGAAGCAGGCTGCGCTGGAGGCTGCCAATGCCGTGCCCTTCACGTTGCCAGAGGTCGGTCGGCAGAAATCCCAAGTCTGGCTCGTCGGCTTCGGTGACGCGTCGCTACGCTTCGAGCTGGTCGTCTGGCCATCGCTCGAAGCCGTGAAGCGTCCAGGAAGTATGATGGCCGCTTATTGCTGGGCGCTCGATGACGCGTTGCAGAAATACGGCATCGAAATCCCTGTTCCGCAGCAGGAAGTGCGCTTTCGTGGCCCACTGGAAGGCGCTGCGCTTCCTGGCAGAGACGAACGAACGCGTCCGCCTTCGCATGAGGAACTGGGAGATAGCGGCAATGACGCCGCGATTGAAATCGACACGGCGAGCAAGCCGCGATCAAATGGCGCGTAAATCGTTTCCGCAAGAATGGATTTTGGGTCCCTCGCACTGCGACTGAAAGTCGTTTCGAGCGTTTGGCTTGGAAGAGCGCGACGGGGGGCAGCCTGATATGAGCTTTGCTGTATGACTACACCGCAGTGGCTGTCGATCGGCACACTGATCGGGATGATGGCGTTATTCATTTGGGGGCGCTTCCGCTATGATGTGACGGCCTGTATCGCGTTGATAGCGGCGTTGGCTCTGGGCATCGTCGCTCCAGAAGATGCATTCACTGGCTTTTCCGATGATATTGTCATCATCGTAGGGTCCGCGCTCGTTTTATCCGCTGCTGTTCAGCGCTCCGGCATTATCGAAATTCTGCTCGCGTTCGTTTCGAAATATGTGCGGCGCGTGCGGTCGCAATTATTGCTTCTAACGGCATCGGTGGGAATAGCCTCCGCCCTGGTCAAGAATGTCGGCGCCCTAGCCATGCTCATGCCCGCCGCGCTTCAGATGGCGAAGAAGAACGACACGACCCCCTCGGTCTTTCTGATGCCGATGGCGTTCGCCTCCTTGCTCGGCGGGCTTATGACGCTGGTTGGCACCTCGCCAAATATCATCGTGAGCCGCGTCCGGGAGGATATGACCGGGCAGCCATTCGGAATGTTCGATTATTTCCCGACCGGTTTCGGCCTGTTCTTGGTTGGCCTTTTGTTTCTGCGCTTCGGATATCGCCTGCTACCACGAGATCGGCGCGCGGTGCCGAGCCTGGGGGAGGCGCTGGACATCAAGGGATATGTCACCGAAGCGACGATCAGTAATGGCTCACCCGCGATAGGGCAGACCGTCAGCGCCTTCGTGAACCGGCACGAGCTGGAAGTCAGCATCAAGACGCTGTTGCGCGACGGAAAGAGCAAGAGGGTGAGGCCGAATGTCCGGCTTCGGGAAAACGATATCCTGATTCTGAGTGGTCAGCCTGATGCTTTGGAGCGCGTCATTGCGAATGACCATCTAACCCTGGAAGGCGAAGGCCGGGAGATTCCGGAGGGCAGCGAGCGGGACGAGGTCGGCGTGATCGAAGCCGTCATCAACGCAGACTCCCTCCTCGTCGGCCAGACGGCTGCGCGGCTGCTTTTGCAAGAGCGCTACGGCGTGAACCTCATTGCCATTTCCCGCGCAGATGAACGGCTTACTCGGCAAATAGGCGCGATCCCGCTTCGCGTCGGCGATGTTGTGGTTTTACAGGGGCCGCTTTCGCTGCTTCCCGAGCGCCTGTCGCAGTTGGGTGCGCTTCCGCTGGCTGAACGCTCCCTTCGCCTTGGCGTGTCGAAACGGAGCTGGCTGCCGATCCTTATTTTGGCCATCGCCATGACCGCGACTGCCACTGGCGTTGTACCCGTGGCGGTCGCTTTCTTCGCGGCTGCCGGGGCAGTAGTATTAGTGGGGTCATTGCCAGTCCGGGAGGCCTACGGATCGGTGGAATGGCCGATCCTTATCATGCTTGGTGCGCTCATTCCCGTGAGTGACTCGCTCCGAACCACCGGCGCATCGGACATTCTGGCTTCGGGTCTTGCCCACTTCGCCACGTCTCTGCCCCCATGGGGAGCAGTCGCGCTCATTCTTGTGACGGCCATGGCGGTAACGCCGTTCCTTAATAACGCCGCGACCGTGCTGGTCATGGCGCCGATCGCGGCGGTCTTTGCGAAGGATCTGGGATATCGCCCCGAGGCATTTCTTATCGCGACTGCTGTGGGCGCAGGCTGCGATTTCCTCACGCCCATCGGCCATCAATGCAACACGCTGGTCCTGGGGCCGGGAGGCTATCGGTTCAGCGACTATGCCCGCTTGGGTGCGCCACTTTCGCTGCTTGTCGTAATCGTGGGTACCGGACTCATCATGACGTTCTGGCCTTTGATGTAGCCATCGCTGAGATCGCTCCTGGCTTCAAAGTTCGGGAGAGAGCCCCCGAATGGCGGACGCAATGAGGCGCCCATTGGAGTCGATGAATCGCGGGATGGGGCCGCGTTGTGGCGTGGTGTCGCTGCCAAGGTTGATTTCCACCTCGTCGATATAGCACCAGCCCCAGCCCTCCGGCGGATCATATCCCTCAATGATGGGATGCTGCGTCGCATGAAAATGCGCGGTGGCGTGGCGGTTGGGCGAGTCATCGCAACAACCGACATGGCCGCACGTCCGGCATAACCGGAGATGGACCCACCAGCTGCTGTTCGCGAGACATTCTTCGCAGCCCAGACTGCCGGGAGTGACATGGGCAATCGTGGCCAGATGATCGCAGCCTTCGCTCATGGGTCGCTCCTTCGCGCTGATCTGGTTGCTTCTATCACTCGCCTCTCATCTGGTGAAAGATTTTGATTGGCTCTCCTCCCGCAAAAATGGGATGCCATGCGCTATGGACCAGGATTTCGATGCGATAATCATTGGCGCCGGGCAGGCTGGTCCTCCCCTTGCCGGGCGGCTGACGGCTACGGGCATGAAGGTGGCGCTGATCGAGCGGAAGCTGGTCGGGGGCACCTGCGTCAACACAGGCTGCATGCCCACCAAAGCTCTGGTCGCCAGCGCTTACGCCGCTCATCTGGCGCGCAGGCAGGATCTGGGCATCGTCGCGGGAGACGTCCGCGTCGACATGGCAGCGGTCGCTGCGCGGGCGCAAAGAGTGGCGAGCGATGCGCGCGGGCGCAACGAAACATGGCTTGAGGCTATGGAGGGGCTAACCTTGTTCCGGGGACATGCCCGGCTGACTGGACCCGGCGCTGTCGCGGTGGATGACAGCGTCTTGCATGCGCCCCGTATCTTTCTCAACGTCGGGGGCAGGGCAAGCGTCCCTGACATGCCGGGCGTGGGCGATGTTCCGCATCTCGATAATACGGACATGGTGGCGCTCGACAGGCTGCCAGAACATCTCGTCATCGTCGGCGGCAGCTATATCGGGCTCGAGTTTGCGCAAATGTTTGCGCGCTTTGGAGCGAGAGTCACTGTCGTCGAACGTGCCCCGAGGCTGATCGCGCGCGAGGATCCGGAAATCTCGGACATGATCCGCCATATTCTCGAACTGGAAGGCGTGACCGTTCGCACGGATGCCAATTGCATCGCCTTCCGCCCGCACAGCGCTGGCGTGGCGGTCTCGGTCGATTGCAACAGTGGAGACCCGGAGGTCATTGGCAGCGACATATTGCTCGCAGTCGGTCGCCGCCCCAATACGGACGATCTGGGTCTTGAGACTGCGGGCGTCAGGATGGACGAGCGCGGCTACATCATCGTCGATGACAAGTTGCAGACAACTGTGAGCGGCATCTGGGCGCTCGGCGACTGCAATGGACGCGGGGCTTTCACACATACGGCTTATAATGACTACGAGATCATCGCGGCCAATCTTCTCGACGGAGACGATCGCGGAGTGAGCCAGCGTGTTCCGGGCTATGCGCTTTACACGGATCCACCTCTTGGGCGGGCGGGACTCACGGAGACAGAGGCGCGAGCGAAGGGACATGACGTAATGGTGTCCACACGTCCCATGAGCCGGGTTGGCCGCGCGGTGGAGAGGGGGGAGACGCTAGGCATGATGAAGATAATTGCCGATCGTGCAACGCGACATATCCTTGGCGCGGCCTTTTTGGGCACCGGGGGCGATGAGGCGATCCACGGAATTCTCGACACCATGTCTGCGCGCCAGCCGTTCGATACCTTGCGTTGGGCTGTGCCCGTTCATCCCACAGTGTCCGAGCTTATCCCGACGCTTCTTGTGGAACTTAACGAAAGTGGCATGCAATGAGCATCGTCGAGGAACGCGGCGCTCAGCTCTTTCCGGTTCTCGATCATGCTCAGATTGCCACCGCCGCGCGCTTCGCCAGCGGCCCCGCGCGCCGGTTCGAAGCAGGCGACACGCTCTACTCTATCGGAGCGGAGGGCGAGCCGGCCTGGCTGGTTCTCGAGGGCTGCATCGAGGCTATCCGTCGGGAGGGGATTTCCGGTGAGGCGCTCATTCACCGGCACGGTCCCGGAGAACTGAGCGGAGAGGTCAATCAACTCGCCGGTCGCCCTTCGATGGCCAGCGGGCGTGCCGGTGCTCATGGCTGCCTCGCTTTGCCTTTCGATGCCGCGCACCTGCGCGCGCTAATGGTGGGCGCCGCCGAACTGGGCGAGACGATCATGCGCGCCTTGATATTGCGCCGCGTAGGCCTCATCGAAGCAGGCGCTGGCTCGATCCTGATCGGCACGCCGGGGTCTGCGGATCTCCTGCGTGTGCAGAATTTCCTGACTCGCAGCGGCTATCCGCACATGGTGCTCGATGCGAGTGCGGAAGGAGAGGGGCATGATCTGCTGGTACATCTCGGCATAGGCACTGCCGACCTCCCGCTCATGATCTGCCCCAATGGGTCCATTCTCAAGAGGCCGACGGATGCAGAGGTCGCGGCCTGTCTCGGCATGGCGGCCACTATCGATCCGGACCGGGTTTATGATGTTGCTATCGTCGGAGGAGGGCCGGCGGGTCTCGCGGCGGCTGTCTATGCCGCATCGGAGGGTCTCTCGGTGCTGGTGCTCGATGAACGGGCGTTTGGTGGGCAGGCCGGTGCATCCATGCGGATCGAGAATTATCTCGGTTTTCCCACGGGCATTTCAGGGCAGGCGCTGGCAGGCCGCGCGTTCAACCAGGCACTCAAATTCGGTGCTGAAATGGCCATACCGACCGGAGTCGTCCGTCTTGAATGCGCCCATTCCTGGCCCGGCGTACACCGCCTCGTGCTCGACGGCGATCGGCGCGTCCAGGCCCGGACCGTGATTATCGCTTCGGGCGCGCGCTATCGCCGGCCAAATATTCCAGGCGTCGAGGCCTTCGATAATGCCGGCATATCTTACTGGGCCTCTCCAATTGAGGCGAAGCTTGTCGAGGGTCAGGTCGTCGGCCTCATCGGCGGCGGTAACTCGGCTGGCCAAGCCGCCGTCTTCCTTGCAGCAGGCGTGGAGCGCTTGCATCTCATTGCCCGTCGTCCGCTGGAAGCCACCATGTCGCAATATCTGATCGAGCGGATTGCAAGCTTGCCAAGCATCGAAGTCCATATCGGTAAGGAGATATCGTCCCTGGAAGGGCCGGGAGACGGCACGATCACAGCGGCCGACTTCAAATGCCGGACATATGGTGACGTTGTGCGCCATGAAATGAAGCACTTATTCATGTTCATCGGCGCCGATCCCAACGCCGGCTGGACCGAGGGCTGCGTTGCGACTGACGCGAACGGTTTCATCGTCACCGGTCGCGACATTCCGACCCAAGGACCAGCGGGGAGCCGACCCGCCCAGCCTCTGGAAACGAGCGTGCCGGGCATTTTCGCAATCGGCGATGTTCGAGCCGGGTCGACGAAAAGAGTGGCTGCAGCCGTGGGCGAAGGCGCCGCTGTTGTGGCCCAGATCCACCAGTGCTTGCTCGCGCGCGCGGAGACGCGTCTTCCCGATGCGGTCACTCGCGAACGAAGGTGACCACCAGCACATCGCGATAGGCCGGCAGTGCCGGATCGACGGCGTGAATCTCGGTCACGCCGTGCAAAATTCGGTGATCGTCCAGCAGCACGGCATCGCCCGGATCGCCAAGAAGAAAACTGCCGCATTTCGTTCCGTCCGGAGCACCGATCACGGTCAGTCCGTCACGAACATTCTCACGGCGGAGGAGCATCACAAATACCCAGTCGACCCCATCACGATGAAGTCCTTCGGGCGTGGGCCGGCCGATATGATCGGGCGATGTCTCGATCCGAAACTGGTGGAATTCGATGCTCCAGCGTGCCTGGCCTGACCTTGCCTCCGCCGCCGCGAAGATCGCGGCACAAAGCGCCAGTATCGACCGCGTGACCCGATGATGTTCCGTTTCTGTGGTCACAGGTTCGAACCACCGCTGCACACCCCCGTTGAGAGTGTTGTAATCCCGGCTCTGATAATGTGGCTGATGCGGCTTTCGTGTGATGCCCTCTTCGGAACCGGTGAAGGCCGCGTAGCGCCGCCGGCGATAACGCCCGCCATCGGCCATATACAGGTCCGTGCCGAGGTCGCTCCAAAACGCGCCGAAACTTTCCCAGTTCGCACGCGCGTCCTCGCCGAGAAGGCGCAGCGTTAGGGGCGCTTCCAGCCGGATTAACCCGTTCCCCCGTAACTCCAATATGATTGCTTCGAGCGCCTCGGCGGATGGCAATGTCGTGACGTCTTTCAGGGCAGCGCTCCGAGTCGATACAAACGGAAACTCTCCGAATGGCCAACGCTATAGCAGCAAGCCAGCGCAAGGCACGACAGGCGAACATTTCTCCTGATAGTGGCGATTGAGCATCGATCTTCAGCCGCGAGAACGGCGATTGCAATTTATGCAATCGTAAAAGCGTTTTTTGCGTTTGCGAACAAAGTGGCCGAGGCGTAGCGGCCCGGTCCCGCTAATAGTCGCGGTCAAGGAGAACATAAAATGCGTTACACACTCACGAGCGCAGCGGCGCTTGGTGCAGTTTGTGCACAGATGATTGCCTTCTACACGGTACTTTACGTCTGATTAAATAAGTCGATTGACGTATGGGTTCGAAGGAAAATACTTCGGATCTTCAAAAAGCCGCCCGAGCGTAAGCCTGGGTGGCTTTTTTGTTTCCTCGATACCTTCCAGTCCAACCAGAATCTAACGCGGCGCTATCGACTGGGCTTGGCCAGAGATGCGACATGTTGCAGCGCAATATGAGGGTTTCGCGGGCGACGACGTGAAGGTTCGCTTTGATGTGCTCCTGCACCGGTGAGCACCGCGCTATCTAGAGCATCGGCTCGAAGAAATTTGCCCACGTCCTGATCCATCGGAACATCGGACGAGGTTTTGCATTCTTCACATCCCAGCACTCACGCAAATCTCTCACAAGATAGAACGCGGGACGTTTGGTCCTTCAACCATGCAATCGAGAATGAGAAAAAGCACTTGAGGCAGGCGTAAAAGTTTCTCGGCAGACGTGTCGAGTTAAACAACGGATGCCGTAACGGAAAACAAATAGCATCAATCTGAATGACGCCAAGGACGGGGGTCAAGATCCTACCGTCAATAGTGCCGCTATGCGCCGGTTCACTAGCTGTTAATCGCATCGGCTTTTAATTAAATGGCGATGTTGCAGATCTGAAATATTGTCCAATTAAACATAAGGTCCGGGAGATAGTTTAGTTCGACCCTACTTGCCGTCCAGGCTGGAGGGGCATACATCCCCATGCGTGCAGCGCAGCATAACTCTGTGCTTCACATTTTAATAATCGGGTAAAGCCATAACAAAAATACAGTAAGGTACTGATAATGAATAATTTTAACTGTTACAAAATACTGAATATTGTATCTGTGCGCAACAGCGGGATCGCGTTTCATTAAAATTTTTATTGGGACTGCTGCAAAGAGTTTGCGGGCCCTCTCCAGTCATCAGTGAAGCCAGAAGATAATCACTTGTAAAGCAATGTCTTAGGCTTTCCCGGATGGTGAGGGACCGTAACAGGTCTCCTTAACTTTTGATGTCCTTTAGGGGTGGAGTGCCTCATAGGAACGGCTGGAAAGCGTTGGTGGACTTTTCCTCGCGCGCCGTCGTTGGGATGAACCCTCGTTCCACATCCTGCTCGCAATCTCGCGTTCTTCCCGACCCACCGCGCCAGTGTAGATCGCTGTCGTGCTGATGTCGGTATGCCCCATCCACTTCTGAACCATGTTTAATGGTACGCCTGAATGAATGGCGGAGACGCCAAAGCCGTGCCGGAACCCCTTGGCCGTGGCCTGCAGCCCGCTAATGCCGACCGCGTGCATGATGGCGGTGACCTTGCGCCAGGCCGTCATCCGTGACCAGGTCCACAACAGGCTATCGTCGCCAGCATCGTCGCGGCGATGCACTTTGTGGATGAGCTTCACCAGCTCCTGTGGCGCCGGAACTGCGCGATAGATGCCCTTTCTGCGCTTCTTGAGACTTTCGATGATGATACACTGGGAGCTGCGGTCCACGCTTTTCAGCGTGAGAGCCAGTGCCTCCGATATCCTGCATCCGGTAACCGCGAGCACCATGCAGAAGGTGTAGACTGTGGGTGACTCCTGAGCCGCGCGGGCCAGTATCGCCGTACGCTCCTCGTGGGTCAGATATTTGCGCTGTCCGTCGCCGCCAAAGACTAGATTCAGCATCCCCTGTCTCCCCGCTCATTGGGGGTTCTGAGGGTTGGGCAGCGTCCTTTGTCGCGCCGCAAATGACCGAAAAACAGGGGTTTGAAACAGTATTGGCTCGCATGTTTCGTGGCAGGCGGTGACGAGCCGGCGAAGAATGCGTTCCGTTCAGAAATGGCGCATCCTGCTCCATTCTGGATGTTTCGGAACGGACGCGGCTCCAGATTCTTTCGACGATTTCGCGCTCTTCCGGTCCGACAGCGACAGCGTAAAGGCTGGTGGTCTCGATGTTGGAATGACCAAGCCAAGCCTGAACGAGATTGAGCGGCGCGCCTGCGCCCAGAGCCGCAACAGCAAATCCATGGCGCAGTCCGCGCGGGCACGCTTGTGGCCCTTTCACTTTGGCGTTGACCAGATGGTCGTGAACATACCGCCAGGCTGTCGTTCGAGACCATGTCCAGATTGGTGACCCGCTGCTGCCGGAAATCTCCGTGAGAAGCCGTGCGAGGCCCGGAGAAATCGGAACGCGACGGAATATGCCCTTCCGGCGCTTCTTCAGACTCTCGAAGATGATTGTCGGCCCCGACATATCGATCCGACCGGGTGTGATCGAAAGTGCTTCCGAGATGCGGCACCCTGTTTCCGTGAGAAGTCGGCAAAAAGCATGAATATCTGAGGTGGCTTCTTCAGTACTATTGAGAAAGTCTCGTATTTCAGAACGGTTCAAATATTTCCGGCAAACATATACGTCAAATACAGACCAACTCATTATCCACCCCCTCCCCCAAAAAATCCGGCATAAGTTGATTTATTAAAGGGTCATGTTCTTTTAATACTCCAGTATTGCTGTTGTTAACCATGATATAAATGGAAAATCCGTCGCCAGAAAACGGACGAAAACTCCAAAACGGATTAAAGTTGATAGGGGAGGGAGTTCTGCTCTGCGTGGAAAAGTGGGGATGCTTTTCCCCGAAGTTGGGATAGCCGCGCTCTCAAGGCGCTGGACGAATTCCGCATGATCTCGGCTGGCATTCGTCCACGACGACATGTCGCCGGGCCATGTCCCCGGCTCATTTTAAGCCAGCTTGGTCGCCTCAATCAGAAACGGCGGGCCGTATGCCAGCCCGCCGTTCCTATTTCTTCAACCGTAACGGGTGACAGCGCTTTGGCCGCCACTCGCCTGACTCAGACAATCCTACAGCTTGAAACGCACGCCGAGCGAGTAGACCGTATCAAACCGAGAGAGGTCTGCAGCATAAAGCCGCTCGTTCTCCGCGCCCTTGCCGGCACTCTGTCTCTGGTAGTTGTCAAGAAGGTTGGCGACATCGAACGATAGCGTCAAATTGTCATTCACGCGATAATTCGCCGAGATGTCCATGTTCTCACGGACGCTGGCCCATCTTTGTTGTGGTTGCACGCCACCTGTGAAGTTGCCGACCAAGTAAGGCGAGTTGTATGTGTATGATACACGAAGGGAGAGCGGCCCCTTCTCGTAGATGCCAGTCAAGTTTGCGTGAAACTTCGGAACGTTATTGAATGGCGCATCAATGTAGGTGGCATTCACATCGAAGCCAAACCCACTGAAGAATCCAGGCAGAAAGTCCAGAAACTGCGAGTAGCCGGCTTCGATGCCCTTGATGGTCGCATCCTGGAAGTTTTCGGGGCGATTCAAGTTGTAGTCTTCACCATTCACCTGAACCACAGTCGTCTGAGTCTGGATGTAACCAGCCACCTCACGATAGAAGATCGATGCACCGATATGATTCACCCCGCCCCAATAATAGGTCAGGTCAAAGTCGTAGTTGGTGGACTTGACCGGCGCGAGCGCTGGATTGCCGCTCGTGATACTGCCCCGAATGGTTGCAGTCGGCGAGTTGACGGTTTCTCCGGGGTTGAGCTGCGCGAATGTCGGGCGCGTGACTGTCTTGCTATATGCGACACGAGCAAAGAGGCCTTGGAGTAGCTCTAGCCGCGCATTGAAGCTAGGTAGCCACTGGGTGTCGGTTACTTTTCCGTCAGTCCGTGTATAGACCAAGCAGGTGGTACAAGTCGCGTTAGCCCCCTGGTTTGCGGGCAGGGCCGGATTGAGTGGGACGTACCTGGATGAGAATCCCCCTTCTTCCAGGGTGGTCCTGATCATTCGGAGGCCGAAATTACCGTCCAGAGTCATGCCATTCTTAAAGTCGATGCCGTAGTTGGCTTTCAGGTATAAGGCGTTGCTTGTTTCCTTGACGTCGAAATGCTGGCTCGGTGTGAAATCCTGCGGACCGCTATAGCCGAACAGGTTCCGTACTTTTTCGAGGTTGTCGAAAATCCAAGCCTGATCGAGGTTGACCCAGCTGACCGTGCCATAGCGTCCGCCGAAGAAGCTGCCTTTGGTCGAGTGATAGGCATCCGCTCCCAGATCCCCGTAGGAGATACCGCCAACCGATGTGATAGCGCCCTGTCCCCTGTAGGGCTGCGGCGAGGATTCTGCACGATAGGCCCTGCAGGCTTCGCTGTTCGCTGCAAGCTGGCGATATTTGTTATAAGGATCGCTGCCGCCGTTTAGGCCCAGGCCATTCGTGACCGCGCAGTTCAGGCCAGTTCCGGCCTGGTCAGCCGTCGCCTGTCGAGAGTTGTAGCGATAGCCAACGTCAATCGACCGAAGGAAGGACGTATCGGAGACCTCATAATTGAGATCGAGGCGGCCAGAATATTCATGGCCCTTGCGGGGAACGACGAAGTCATACCATTGATCGAGATAGGTGTTGGGGCTTGACTGAGGATTGCCGGGCTGGTTGACGAAATAACCACCATCACCGTCGGGATTTACGGTAACGATCACACCCTCCGGCCCGTAATTATATTGCGCGTCGACAATTGCTCTGTCCGAGCGATCCTTTGAATGGGTGTAGTTGCCTTGCGCCTTCACCGTCAGACGGTCACTGGCTTCCCAGTTCAGGCCCGCTGCCAACTGGTGCGTGTCTTCCTTGCTCTTGACCGCCTGCATAGACGTAAGGCCGTAACAACCGCTCGGCAGGACCTGACCGATATTTGTGCCAGAAAAAGCCTTGTTGGCGGACGGGGACAGATTGGGGCAGGTGTTCATCAGGATCACGTTCACATCGCCGCCGGAGAATGTATCTAGCCCAGCGTAGAAATAGTCCAGATGAGCTTCCACAGCCCCACTGCTCGACTGCCACTGCAGCGATGAGTTGATTGTCGTCCGCTTAACCTCAGCATTGTTCTGACCCAGGAGCACCGTGCCCGGATAGGCAACCTGGCCCGCCGGAACACCCGTGGCCGGTCCACTACCGGCATCAGCAGCGGGGCGGAATTGCCGCCAAGGCTGGTTCTGATTCTGAATCCGGTCCTGCCTCGTCGTACGATCGCTATAGGCGGCGTTGACGAGGATGCCGATGTCACCGATGCCGGTTTCCCACCTGTTGCTCACCAGCAGGCTGCCCTGGGGCGAGACCTTCTTGTTGAGCGAACCATAGCTGCCCTTGATGGAGCCGGCGACTTCCAGGCCGGAGAAATCGAGCGGGCGATGCAGTTCCACATTGATCACGCCCGCAATGCCGCCCTCGATGTCGCTGGCTTCGGGCGCCTTCTTGACGTCCACGCGGGCCAGCAACTCGGCAGGAAAGTCCGGCAAAGAGATGGATCGGCTGGAACTGGTGAAGATCTGTCGACCGCTCAGCGTTGTCGCGATGTCCGGCAAACCGCGAATGAGTACCACGCTGGGCTCGGCGCTGTCGCGAATGATCGAGACGCCTGTAACGTGCTGCAAGGCCTCGACGACGTTGTTGTCCGGAAGCTTGCCAATGTCCTCTGCAACGATTGATTGCTGTAGAGACGTGGCATTTCTCTGAAGCTGCAGAGCACTGCCAACAGAAGCGCGAACGCCCGTAACAACAATATCCTGATCTGTTGCCGATTTTGGCTGAGATGCTGTATCCGAAGAAGAAGTTGTATTTTGTGCAAATGCCGGTCCGGCGCTGAGCGCCAAAACCAAAGCACTCGCGCCAACTCCAAGAAGAATAGGCGCGCGTCTACGCGAGCGTGTTTTCAACGCTTTCATAAAATCCTCCCCTTTAAACTCCAGATTAGCGCGTGCTAATTTGCGAGCTTATGTTTTAGTCACGGACGGCATGTTTGACGCTCCATGAATGGAGAGTATCAAAATATTTCCCGCTTATAACAAATTGTGCTTTTTTGTTCGGCGATCAGGATATGCTATCAGTCTCGCGCCGGTGCAGACCGGCCGTTTGCGACTGATCGCACGGCGTGGACCTCGCCGCAGCATCGTTGAAAGCGTGCCCAGCAGCGCGCCGCCGTTGACTGTCTCTCTTCTACGCCCCAGAGTATCGGTCATGAGCGATATCGATTTGCCGCCTCTGCAGGCGGGCCTTCGTCATAGTGAAACCCTTCTGGTCGAAGACAAGCACCTGGTCCCTGCGCTTGAAGGGCCGCTGTCCGGCGTGGCGGATATGCCTCCGGTCTTTGCCACCGCGATGATGATCGGATTTATCGAGCAGACGTGCATTGAGGGTCTGCGGCCCTTTCTGGCCGATAGCCAGTTCACCGTTGGCACCCATGTCGACGTGAGCCATCTTGCGGCGACACCGGCTGGCATGACTGTCACCGCCACGGTGGAGTTGGCCGAGGTCGACGGACGAAGCTTGCTGTTCACTGTGCGCTGTGAGGATGACGCCGGCCTGATAGGCGAGGGCAAGCACCGCCGTGCCATCATCGACTATGATCGCTTCATGGCCCGCTTGAAGACGAAGGCAGATACGATCGGCCAATAAGCCGGAGTGTTTGCGCAGGGTGTTCTGACGAGCAAAACCGCCGGCCCGACCAGAACGATAAAGATCCCGTATCGTGCTGGGTGAAATTGCAATTTGTCCGGTCTGTCTCAAGGCCGTAGGCTCCTTAACCTGACGCGAAGTCATGCCTTGCGACCGAAAAGGCGCGAGGCGCAACCGAGCGCTGTTCGCGGCAATGATGTGCGCTTGATCGAGGCTCGGTGCTTTCAGGCAGCAAGAATGTGAAACCAGAGAGGGTAGAGGATGTTTAAGGTGGATCTAGGAAATACGTTCACGCTGGGTTCGCGGTTGCTCGGAGGCTGCTGCGCATCGGTCATGGTGCTCGCCAGCAGTGCGGCGGTCTCCCAGAGCTTGCCGACGAGCGGCCCGGCCGAAAACGGTCAGCCCGAATGGTTCATCTATCAGGCGCCGGCAGGTGGCCCCGGCGGAGCCGGCGGTCGCGGCGGTTTCACCCCGCGCCCGACCCCGCCGATCGCGGAGTGCGCTGCGGATTCGGCAAAGCTTGGTATCTCCGGCCCGACCGAACGCAACGAGCTGATGAAGCGCTGGAAGGAAGTGTCGCCTGCGTGCGTGAATGCCCTCGCTTTGCCGACGATTACCGAGACCACGATCGATCGGTCCGGTACGCCAACGTGCGTGCGCTCGGTGATGTGCATGTCCAGCAATGGCCAGGGCATCAGCTGGAACGTCAATCCCAGCGGCCTGTACAACGGGACCAACAACGTCCAGCGCGTGCAGTGGCGCTCCAACCCGGTCAATCTGGGCTACAAGCCCGTCTATCCCTACAGCCTGATCAAGGACGCCAACGGCGCGGTCTCGGTCGGTGTCGATTCCAAGGACAACGTGTGGGTGATCCAGCGCGCGCCCGTTGGCGTCGACGCGATCAGCAAGTTCGACGCGAACGGCAAGCTGCTGTTCACGCTCGGCGACAGCGTGATCGGTCACTTCCACAAGGCGCACGGCATGAATGTCGACGCCAACGATAACGCCTACTTCGCCGATCCGAGCGGTGCCGTCATCCTGAAGATTAGCCCCGAGGGTAAGGTGGTGAAGACCTTCGGCACGCGCGGCAAGCGCGGCGACTGGGATGAAGCCAAGGGTCAGCGTCTGCTGTGGGAGCCGGTTTCGATCGCCTTCGATCCCCGCAACGGCGACATGTACATCGGCGAGGGTCACGGCGCCGAGAGCCCCAACGACCGTCAATCGGGCGAGCCGCACAACACATCAGGCGCCGCCCGTGTCATCCGCCTCGACAAGGATGGCAACTTCATCAGCCAGATCTATGGCAACATGATGGGCGCGGGCCACTTCTGGCAGGCCCACGACATCGCGATCGACCCGACGAACGGTGACTTGTGGATCGGTGACCGCGAGGAGTACCGGATCGTCATCTACACGAACAAGGGCGAGTACAAGAAGACGCTGCAGATGCGTAACCTGGTCTGCAACATCTCCTTCCACCCCCAAACCGGCGACCCCTGGATCGGCACCGGTCTGGACAGCCAGTTCCTTCGCCTGGACCGTGACGGCAAGATTCTGGGTGTCATCGGCAACGGGCCGGGCACCGGCGAGGGTCAGATCGGCGAGACCGGCTACATCCGCTGGGACAGCAAGGGCAACATGATCGCCGGGTCAACCACTCAGGCCCGCGTCGTCAAATGGATCGCGCCAAAGAACCAGTAATGAACTGAACAGGTGAGGGGCTGGTCGCGCGGCTCGGAGCCCAGGACGCAAATCCAGTCCCTTCCTATAGTCCGACGTGACACCGTTGTAATAAGGAAAAAGGCCAGAGCCGCTTAGCGGCCCTGGCCTTTTCTTTGATCTGGAGCGTGTAGCCCGGCTGACTGAACGCTAGGGAACGTTGACCGCCACAGGCGCGCCTTCTTCCTTCACCAGAACGGATACGAGCTGCGCCGGTTCGGTCTTGCTGGCGTTCCTGACTGTGTGCGTATTGCCGCGCGGGTTGTACATGCCTTCACCCGCTTTCAGCGTGAAGGGCGGCTTGCCGACCACTTCGAAGGTCACGCTACCCTTTAGGATATAGTTATATTCCCAGCCCGGATGCGCATGACGCGCCGAGTAGGAACCGGGCGGGAAATTGGCGATGTACATCACGCTGTCCACGCCTTTGCCGTCGGCCGTTTTCAGGCCATCGAGCTTGCCTTCCAGCAGCGCTGGCTCGCGCGTCGGCGCGGGTTCGCTGGCGGCGGTGGTGGAAGGCGTTGAAGGAGCGGGCTGCGCAACCGCAACGGCCGAACAGGCTCCCAGCATGCTCGGCAGGAGTATGCCCAGCGCAAGGGTATTGCAGATCTTATTCATGGGGGGGCGTTCCAGTCATTGCTGATTCTAGTATTTTTCGAGGAGTGAACCGAAGCCTTTGAACTGGTCGTTGATGCCCATTTTGCGCAGGGCTGCCCAGTAGATGGCGACACCGACGGAGAAGACGGGGAGGCCGAGCCAGCGCTCGGCTTCGTCTGCGACATGGGCGTAGCGCAGGTTGGTGCCCAGCTGGATGATGGCGTCGGGCTTGGCCTCGGCGAGCTTCTTGGTTGCCGGGATCAGCGTGTCGGGAAGCTGCGAGCCGACATGGATGATGCTCTTGCACTTGAGCCCTTCGACCGCGACGACCTCATAGCCCTTCTCGGTAAAGTACTGCACCGCGTTCTTGTCGATCACCGGATAATAAGGCGTGAGCAGTGCGATGCGCTTGGCGCCTACCTTCTCGAACGCCAGCTCGGCCGCCTCGGCGCCCACCGTCACGTCGCAACCCGCGCGCTCCTTGAGCTCCTTGCGCAGCGCCATGCTGCCCTCGACACCGCCCATGAAGCTCTCGGACGACATGCCCATGATCAGATGGTCCATCTGACCCTGCACCAGACCATCCACCGCATTGGCAACGTTCGCACGCGTGTGCGCCATGATCAGGCGCCAGTCATCGTCAGAGCGAACCTCCTGGTTCGGCACATAATAACGGTT
Source organism: Sphingobium sp. CR28 (assembly GCF_052327305.1). Taxonomy (GTDB): domain Bacteria; phylum Pseudomonadota; class Alphaproteobacteria; order Sphingomonadales; family Sphingomonadaceae; genus Sphingobium. The sequence continues at coordinate 2,100,901 of NZ_CP182486.1, forward strand.
CACGATGTTGATGACGCCCGGCGGGCACATCTCGTGCATCTCGTTCTCGACAATCGTGTTCGGCGCTGGCGTCAGGATACCGAACTTGCAGCGCGGACCCATCGCATCAGGAAAACGATCCTTGTCAAACCGAACGCCGTCCATCCCCGCAGCGCTCACAGAACGATCTACTTCACTCACCACTCTCTCCAATCATCCAAGAGATCACACACCCAAATCGCACAAAAGGCACCTTGAATCCACGTTTTGACTCAGGCCTCCGCCGGTTCAGCATCTCCATAAACGCGCTTGGAAGCGTCGATCCGCGTGAACAATATCGCCGCGATGAGCCCCAGAACGCCCAGAACCGAAAAGGCGGCGTTCCAGCTATAGGCCGTCACGAGATAGCCAGTGCCGGCGGCCGCAACCGTCTGCCCGATGCTGCCTGTCGAGTTCATGACGGCGGACACCGATCCGGCGAACTCGTCGCCGATATCGAGGGCCACGGCCCATGACACGCCAACAGTGAGTTCGAGGAAGAACACGGCCGCCGCGAACACCCAGATGCCGATCTCCGGGTTCGAAATGTTGATGGCGAGCATGATGAATCCGCCCGCTCCCAAAAAGCCGACGATCGCGACAAGGCGACGGGCCCAGGTGAGGCCGATGCGCTCGACCAACCGGTCGGACACCAGGCCACCGAGCAGGTCTCCGCCGACGCCCGCCATCAAGGGCACGCTCGCGTAAAGGCCCATCTTGGCGAGATCCATATCATGGGTGTCGACGAGATATTTGGGGAACCACGAGAGGTATATGTTGATGCTGTAAGCGTAGCAGGCATACATCGCCGCGAGCAGCCACATTTGCGGACTGTGCAGGATCTGCTTCCAGGGAACGCTCTGGTTGGCGCGGGCCTTGCGGTTCAGTCCGGTGCGTATCAGGTCGCGCTCTTCCTGATTGAGCCCGCTATGCTCCTCGGGTTTGTCCCGATAGTAGAAGAACCACACCACGCCCCACAGCAGACCCAGGACCGCGAAGATCAGGAAGGGTGCGCGCCAGCCCCACGCCAGGATCATGGCTGCCACGATGACGGGCGTGACTGCCCCGCCCAGCCGCGAGCCGGCGTGCGTCAGCCCCTGTGCCCAGCCTCGTTCAGTGGGCAGCATCCAGTGAGAAAGGGAGCGAGTGGCTATCGGAAAGGCGCCTGCCTCACCTGCGCCAAAGAGAAAACGGCACACGATCATCGACGATGCCGAGAAGGTCATTGCCGTCATCGCGGTAAATGTAGACCACCAGACCACGATCATGGTCAGCGCCTTGCGCGGCCCGATTCGATCCCCGATCCAACCCGAGGGAATCTGGAAGATCGTGTAACTGATCTGGAAGGCCGCGAGGATCCACCCGATGGTTATCGTCGAAAAGCCGAACTCTTTCTGGATCGACGGAATCGCGGCGGAGATGACCACCCGGTCCATATAGGTGATAAGATAGAGGGCAACGGTCAGCCACAGGACGACATGACGAACTCGTGTGGGACGTGCGGCCGGGGCGGCGGTCATCTTCTCTCTCCGAAAAATTGAAGACGAAGGCCGCCTTCTTGTCGTTCAGCACCGGCACGCGCCAGCGCGTGAGTTACCGTGATTCTTAGTCGAAAGCGGGGGCGGATATGTTTGCTTCCAGGTGGCGTGGGTGGACCGTGGCGGTGGTCAACCCTGTCAGCCGCGTCGCTCTTCTGTCCTGTTTGTCCTGCATCCTCTCTCCACTATCATTCTTGTATTTATCAGGACTTGCCACCTGGCATCCGCTTCCGCGACGCTCGCATCTAGTTACCGGCCTGCCGCCGCATAGGACCAATCGCGATAATGCTATCAGCGATTACGGATCGTAATCCAGCCTGCCGCAGTCGGATGTACCCCATTACGAAAGCTGATCGTTCACTGGAATTAGATGATTGCTCTGGCTTAAAATGCGCTGGCGAGGCGTCCGAACCTCTGCCAGTGCTACGCCCGAAGAAACATTAAGAATGGGCGTGGAGAGCTGTGAGCGCAAAATCGGGTCTCGCTTTGATCGCGGCAGGGTGTGCCGCCGTCTTCGGTCTGCAACAAGTATTGGCTCAGCAGGCGCCCGCTGGCGCTCCGCCACCCGCGTCCAACGGACCGAGCCCGCTGGGCGTGCCGATGAACGCGGCCTTCGGCATGGGCGACGCGCCGGATACCTACACCAACAGTTGCGCGAGCTGCCACGGCACCGACCTTTCGGGCGGGCGCGGGCCGAGCCTGTTCAACCCCGCCTTCCTTGCCGAGCGCACGGACGAGCAGCTGCACGCGACGATCCTGAACGGCATCCCGAGCGGCGGCATGCCCGGCTTCAAGGGACAGCTGGACGATGCCCAGATCGGGCGTTTGCTCGCCTATATCCGCATTCGTGGCGGACAGCTGGCGCAGGCGCCGGCAGCGGTGAAAGACCCGACCGACCTGATCATCAAGAGCAAGCGTCAGACGGTCCGCATCGATGTGGTCGCCGCCAATATCGACACGCCGTGGGGTGAGGCGTTCCTGCCTGACGGGCGCCTGCTCGTCACCGAGCGCCCGGGCAAGATCCGCATCGTCGATCCGAAGAAGAAGGGCAGCACGCCGCTGACCGTCACCGGCACGCCGACGCCGTGGGTGCGCCAAGATGGCGGCTTCTTCGACATCGCGGTGGCAGGCGACAAGAAGAATCCGTGGATCTACCTGTCCTATGCCGAGGTGTTGCCGGGCTATGACAAGCCGCTGCCGGGGCCGGGCGCGATTTCCAAAGATGGTCCGCAGCTGCCGCCGGCGATGACTCGGATCATCCGTGGTCAGATCAATGCCAAGGGCCAGTGGATCAATCAGCAGGACATCTTCCGCGGCCCGGACTCGATGTATACGCAGAGCGTCATCCATTACGGCTCGCGCTTCCTGGTCGACGGCAAACACATCTTCTACACGCTCGGCGATCGCGGCGACATGACGCACTCGCAGAAGCTGGATTCGCCACTCGGCAAAATCCACCGCGTGAACCTCGACGGATCGGCGCCTGCGGACAATCCGTTCGTGAATACGCCCGGAGCGATCAAGACGATCTGGAGCGTCGGCAATCGCAATGCCGAGGGTCTGTCCTATGATCCGCGCACCCGCTTGCTGTGGGAAAGTGAGCACGGACCGACCGGTGGCGATGAAATCAACATCATCGAGAAGGGCAAGAACTACGGCTGGGGTGTGGTGTCCAAGGGGCTCCAGCCTGGGATCACGCTGCAAAGCAAGGAAGGCATGGTCGACCCGATCCGCTATTATACTCCAGCCATTGCGCCGAGCGGCATCACCTTCAACACGGGCAACAAATATCCGGGGTGGAAGAACAACCTGTTCCTGACGGCGCTCGCCGGCCAGAAGCTGATCCGATACCAGATCGAGGGTCGCAAGATCGTCGAGGAAGAGATTCTGTGGGACCAGTACGGCCGTACCCGCGCCGTGATCATGGGGCCGGACGGTCTGCTCTACGTGCTGCTGCAAAATGCGACAGGCGGTCGCGTCGGCACTGGTCAATCGACGCCGGGCATGGTTGTACGGCTCGTCCCGCAGCCCTGAACCAAGCCCGAAACGAGGAAGAGACGTGACGCCTGAGTTGAAGGAGACCTTGTCCAAGGTCTCGACCGCATCCGTTGCCAGCGCGCTGCTGAAGCTTGGCCTGCGCAATATCTGGATACGGGGCGCTATGCCGATCGCGGGTGGCGGCGCTCACAGCGTCGGAGAAGCCTTCACCATGCGCTTTCTGCCGATGCGCGAAGACTTGGTCGGCCCCGCTCTGGCCAAGCTCCCGAACACACGGGCTGCGATCGAGGCAATGGAGGCGGGCAGCTTTGTCGTCGTCGATGCCATGGGTGTCACGGATGCCGGGGTGGCAGGCGATGTGTTGTGCGCACGCATGACGCTGCGCGGCGGTGTCGGCCTGGTCACCGATGGTGCGATACGCGACATTGTGGGCGTAGAGACCTCCGGTCTGCCGGTCTGGTCACGCGGGACTGCATCGCCGGCGCCGGGCAATTCGCTGACCTTCATCGACTGGGGTCTGCCAGTCGCCTGTGGCGGGGTCACAGTGTTTCCGGGCGACGTGATCGTTGCCGATCGCGATGGTGCGGTGGTGATTCCCCAGACAATCGCAGAACAGGTGGCTGCGGAGGCCGCCGAGATCGAGCGCTTCGATGCGTGGGTCGTCGAGAAGGTGGCTGCGGGCGAGCCACTGCCAGGCCTTTATCCGCCTAACGCGGACAATCAGGCGCGCTATAAGCGCGAAACCGCAGCTGGCGCCTGAAGCGCACAGTCACTGTCTCTCATATCTTGAGCAAAAAGCACCGGGGCGGTCGGCTCCGGCGCTTTTTGCCGCTTGTTCAGATCAGAGTTCCGGCTTGCGGCTATATTTCGCCACTTGCCCGAACGGCGCCACCTGCGAAGAGAAGATGTTGCCGGCCCCGTCGGCGGTCACGCCTTCGGCCCCCGTCGTGCCGCGCAGCGGTGCCCAGGGGGAGGGGTTGCCGAGCACATCGGGGATGAAGGCCGTGACCTTGCCGGTTTTCGCATCGCCGACATGGACGCCGCGAACATACGCATTGCCGGTCGAGACATGCGACGTGGAATCGGCCGAGTAGATCACGTCGTTCTTGTCGATATAAAGGCCAGCGGGTCGGCCGAACTGCTTCCACTCGTCGAGCTTCTTGCCCTGCTGGTCATAGATGACGATGCGGCCGTTGCCGCGATCGCCGACGAACAGGCGTCCCTGTGAATCCATCGCCAGCGAGTGGCTGCAATCGCTGGTAAAGGCCCCCTCGTCCTTGCACAGGAACCATTCGCGCAGATATTTGCCGGCCTTGTCGTACACCATGATGCGCGGCTGCATGTTTTCCAGCTCGTGTCCGTCCGCGACGAAGATCGTGCCGTCCGGCGCCACGACGAGGTCTGACGGCTGGTTGAAATGATAATTGTCCTGGCCATAAACACCGGCCGTGCCCAGCGTCATGAGCAGCTTTCCGGTGGGTGAGAATTTCAGGATCTGGTTGCCCTTGGGCGGCGTGCCTGCCGGCGGGGTAACGCCGCCGCGTGGCGCCAGGTTCGACACTGTATCGGACACCCAGATATTACCGTCGCGATCGATCCACATGCCGTGGGGGAAGCTGAAGAGATTGGCGCCGAACGAACGGACGAAATTCCCGTTGGCGTCGAACTTCATGATCGGATCGACACCGCTGTCGAGGCAGCCATTCACTTCGCAGCGCCGCGCGATCCAGATCGACTTGCCATCGTTATCGACGTGGATCGCGCTGGTCGCGCCCAGCTTGCCCTTGCCCTTGGGCATTTTCAGCCAGGTTTCGTCGCGGTTGTAGGGGTTGGGCAGGTTGATGTCGGCCTTGGAGCGCAGCGACAGGTTATAGTCACCCTGAGGGATGCCGATCTCGGAGCCGGGGCAGCGGATCTGGTTGCCCTTGCAGCGAGATGCCGCACCGCTCGTGAAGGTCTGTTCCGACTGGGCCTGCGCGGTGCTTCCGGTGGCCATTACGAGAAGCGCCGCGATCGCGCCGAAGGCCTTGGCCGCCATACGGGTCGAAGTTGGAGCCTGCATCACGTCTCTCCCAATTTTATCGTTCGATTTGAAGTCAGCCTAAGGGATGCCAACCGAGCGACGCCAATAACGAATGGCCGTGCCCCGATCGGAATTGCTTATGTCTATGTCGGCAAACAGCTGATTTTTGTCACATATGATTGCTGCATTGCGTCTTCGCATCGTGCGCTGGAAATCGCGTTCGGGCAAGGATGGCCCCTGACGATCACGCCCGCGGAACTCGATCATATTATCTGATCGCTGGGGTGGTTATTGCAATTTGCGTCGCGGGCTGCCCGCTTTCTAAGTCGATCGTAGGAGCGGTGCCGTTCCATTTGGAGCCCTTGGCATACCCATTTGAAGAGCGGCGAGGCGGAGACGCCTTGCAGGGATCGCGACGACTGATTGCTTCGGCAAGTGCCGGGCTTTTATTGGATATGGCGATCGATTGTGATCCCCTTGATGATTGGAGAGAGTGGTGAGTGAAGTAGATCGTTCTGTGAGCGCTGCAGGGATGGAAGGCGTTCGGTTTGACAAGGATCGTTTTCCTGATGCGATGGGTCCGCGCTGCAAGTTCGGTATCCTGACGCCAGCGCCGAACACGATTGTCGAGAACGAGATGCACGAGATGTGCCCGCCGGGCGTCATCAACATCGTGAACCGTTATTATGTGCCGAACCAGGAGGTTCGCTCTGACGATGACTGGCGCCTGATCATGGCGCACACGCGTGCGAACGTTGCCAATGCGGTTGATGGTCTGGTGCAGGGACAGATGGACCATCTGATCATGGGCATGTCGTCCGAGAGCTTCATGGGCGGTGTCGAGGGCAGCATGGCGCTGCGCAAGGAGCTCAAGGAGCGTGCGGGCTGCGACGTGACGGTGGGCGCCGAGGCGGCCGAGCTCGCGTTCGAGAAGGTGGGTGCCAAGCGGATCGCGCTGCTGACGCCTTATTATCCGGTGATTGACAAGAACGCGGTGCAGTACTTCACTGAGAAGGGCTATGAGGTCGTCGCGGTCGAAGGGCTCAAGTGCAAGAGCATCATCCATGTTGGCTCGCAGCTTCCCGACACGCTGATCCCGGCGACCAAGAAGCTCGCCGAGGCCAAGCCCGACGCGATCATCCAGCTGGGCACCAACCTGCGTTACGCTCATGTCGCAGACGAAGCCGAGCGCTGGCTCGGCCTCCCCGTCTTCTCCGTCGGCGTCGCCATCTACTGGGCTGCCCTGCGCAAAATGGGCATCAACGACCAGTTCAAAGGCTTCGGTTCACTCCTCGAAAAATATTGAGGCGGGAACCAGCCACAGAACGATAATTTGGAGGCGGGCGACGATGACGAAGGCTTATCAGTGGATGGTTGGTTTAGGAGCAAGCGCGAGCGTCGCGCTGGCTCTCTCGTCAGCGGCGCTCGCCGAAACCGGCCCGGTGCTCAATGTGTACGCCACCGGGGTGGCGCAGAACGCTTTGCGCGTGATGCAGCTCAATTATGCGGAAGCGGCTAGAAGCGGCTGGGAATACGGACCGAACTTCACCCAGACGGGTGGGACGGACGCTCGCGTCGTCGGCCTGCTCAAGGATGGCGCCGCTGCCGATATCGTGGTCGTGCAGACCAGCGAGATGGCGGGTCTCGAGAAGGCCGGACTTGTCCGGCCCGGCACGGTTAAGCCGCTCGGTCGCGTTGACATCGCGGTCGGCGTCAAGGCCGGTGCGCCCCGGCCGGATATTTCGACCTATGCGAAGTTCCGGGATGCTCTGCTCGCCGCGGGCACAGTCGCCTATACGGATCCCAAATCAGGGAGCGCCGGCGGCAAGCTCATCGACAGCGTTCTGGACAAGCCGGAATTCGCAAATCTCAAGCGCGTGCATAATGCGCGGGTAGCAACTGGAGAAGTTCCGATCTGGCTCGAGGCCGCTGGCCAGCTGCGCGGTTCCTATGGGGTCGACGAGGTGGGTCTGCTTCCCCAGAGTCTCAACGCTAATCTTCAGTTCTCGATCGCGGTCGGAGCGAACGCCAAAAATCCCGAAGCCGCGATTGCATTCGAAAACTATGTCCTGCAGCGGCAGTTCGCGCCGGTGTGGACCAAATGGGGTGTTGCCCGATGAAAAGTCGCTTTTCCCGCGGTCTGGCCCTGATTGCTCTGGGTCTGCCGTTCGCTCTCAGCGCAGCCGATGCGCAGGTGACCTTCACGACGCCGAGCAATGAGGCGGCGCAGGCTCCCAGACCCACCCGTGATCGGGGGCCGGCTCTGGCGCCTTCCGTGGTCGCTGCGCAGACAGCCGTCGAGGCTTGTGCTGCACGGGGCTATCAGGTCACTGCTGTGGTGGTCGATTCCGCCGGTCTGCCGGTCGTCCTGCTTTCGGGCAACGGCGCTGCGGCGATCACCCAGAGCATTGCCATGGGCAAGGCCGTTTCCAGCATGAGGAACGGAAAGCCGAGCGGCGCACTGGCGGCCGAAGCACGGACCAATCAGGAACTGGCCGCGAAACTTGCAGCCGATCCTCAGCAGGGTCCGCAGCGTCCGGGCGGTCTGCCGATCCTGGCGGGCGCTGACGTTATCGGCGCGATCGCGGTGAGCGGAGCGCCGGACGGTAACTGGGACGCCGAGTGTGCACAGGCCGGGTTGAACAAGGCTGCAGCGGGTTTCAAGTCAGCCAAGCGCTGACATGAACCGATCCCGGCGCATTTAATCTGCGCCGGCCAAAAACAAAGACGCCGGGAGCCCGTTGGGTTCCCGGCGTCTTTGTTTGTTTGCTCGTTCTGGATGTCGGCAACGATGTGCGGATCCGGTAGAACGACCGGAGAGGAGCGGGTGATCGAGCCACCCGCTCCCGTCCTTGTCTCAGGCGCCTTTGCGGGCGATCTTGGAGACCTTCACCTTGGCACGGATCAGGCGCTTGTTCGACGTCATGTAGACATAGCCGTCCGCGCCGAACTCGCAGTTGGAAATGCGGTCGTCGGCCTTGATGGCGCCCAGTCTGCGGCCGTCCGGGCTGAAGATCGTTATGCCAACGCTGCTCGAAGCCCAGATATTGCCCCGATCGTCCACCTTCAGGCCATCGCCGCCCGTGACCACCGAACGCGGCACGAACACGCGCCGGTTCGATACATCGCCGCGCGCGTCGACATCGAAGACCACCCAGCCCGAGGAATCGGTGCAGTAGAGCTTCGAGCCATCCGGAGAGAGGCCGATGCCGTTGGGCCGCAAGGACTTGTCGATAAGGGTGACGCTGTTGTCCGGATTGAGCCGGAAGACGCCCGTATAGTCCATCTCCCGGTCCGGACTGTTGAAGATGTTGTTGAGACCGAACGGCGGATCCGTGAAGAACACCATGCCGTTGGGATGAAGCACCATATCATTGGGGCTGTTGAAGCGCTTGCCTTCGAAGCGATCAGCAAGCTTCGTCTTCTTCTTGGTCTTGAGGTCGATAATGGCGATTGCGCGGTTGCCCTGATCGGCGACCATCAGGCCGCCGCGAGCGCGGATCATGCCGTTGGTGCCGGGCTCCTGTAGATTGGGTGCCCAGGTTTCGCCATTGGGGCCTTCATAGCCCGAAGGCTGCAGCCAGGTTTCGCCGGGCGCCTTGGTGGACCCTTTGACTGGCATCTGCCACTTGACGATCTTGTTGTTGCGCGTGTCGGAGCACAGCAGGTAGCCGTCCTTGCCGCCGACCCATACCGGACCTTCCACCCAGACGAACCCGTCGAGAATCTTCTCCACCGGCGTGCTGACGTCGATCAGAGCGGAGAGGGCTGGGTCCATTTGCTCCACGGAGCCGACAACCGGGAAGGGCGGGAAGATCGGCGGGGTTGGCGGGGCAACCTGAGGGCCCGTGACCGGAGGGCGCATCGGCGGAGGGCCACCGGCAGGACCGCCCGGAGGGCCGGGAGGTGCGCCCGGCGTCGGGCTTGCGGCAGGCTGGCTCAGCGCCCGGGTGGCGATGGCCGCGGCTCCAGCGGCAATCACGGTCCGACGCGAAAATTTGTAGTTCATTATGGTCTCTTCCTCCCCAGATCAGCGAAGCGATCCAGCTTCTGCTCCATGCTGCACAAATTTAAAGACGATTTGTTGTAATATTTTTCACCCGCGATGCGTGGGGCACGTCTCACGCTCCACGGCGACTGGCTCCCCTATTTGCCCAGAGGCAATCCAGAATGGCTTTACGATATGGGTGTGCGGCTCGACTGGCAAATCGGAATGTCGCCGCGATTGATCCTGTTATCTGATCCATTTTCCGAGCCGCACGCCGAGGGTATCACATATCCTGATCGAAGTGGCGGCATTCGCTATTGGCGTGCTATGAGGCACCTGCCTAGGCTGGGTAACTGCCTAGCGAACTTAAACAAAAAATGGATTTCTGCGCAGAATGACCAAGGAGCTGGATCGCCGCCATTTGCTCGCCTCTGCCTCTGGCGTGGCACTTTTGGGTTTCACGAAACTAAGTTTGGGAACCGCGTTTGCCCAGGGCAGCGCGCCCCGGCCCGGTGCCGGCCCCGCCGCGTCGGGGGTGGCGCCCGCTTCCGGATCGGCGCCCGCTGACACCAATTGGTACTCGTATGCGGCCGATCTCTCGGCGACTCGCTACGCGCCGCTGGACCAGATCAACGCGACGAATTTCAACTCGCTCGAGGTTGCCTGGCGCTTCAAGACCGACAGTTTCGGATCGCGCCCCGACGCCTATTTCAACGCCACGCCGCTGGTGGTGAACCGCAAGCTGTACAGCACGGTCGGTTTTGACCGCTACGTTGTCTGCCTCGATCCGGGCACGGGCCAGATTCTCTGGACCTATCGCCATGATGAGAAGGGGCGTCTGGGTGCGCGTGCAGGTTCGGGCTTTGGCCTTGCGCACTGGACCGACGGCACGGAGGAGCGCATCCTCTTCGTGACCCGGAGCTACCAGCTCATTTCGCTCGATGCCAAGACGGGTCGCCCGGATCCCAACTTCGGGGACGGTACGGAGGTGGATCTTCGCAAGGAGTGGGACGCCGAGATTGATCCGGTGAAGCCCATTGTCGGCCTCCATGCCGCCCCGACGATCGTCAGAAATACCGTAGTCGTGGGCAACGCCTCGACATCCACGAACATCGGTCACTTGCGCGGCTATGATGTGAAGACCGGCAAGCGGAAGTGGATTTTCCACACAGTACCCAAGAAGGGCGAGTTCGGTTACGATACCTGGATAGTTCCCGGTCAGGCCGAGAAGGCGACGAACACCGGCGTCTGGGCGCCCATGTCCGCCGATCCGGAACTCGGTCTGGTCTATGCCGGCGTCGAGCTTCCGCAGACCGATTATGTCGGCACGACCCGCCATGGAGACGGCCTGTTTTCCGAAACGCTCGTCGCGCTGGACTGCGAAACCGGCGAACGCAAGTGGCATTACCAGCTTGAGCATCACGGCATCTGGGACCGCGACGTGCCCTGCGCCGCCATTCTGCTCGATCTGCCCGGACCTCGGGGGCGCGTCATCAAGGCGCTGGCGCAGCCGAGCAAGCAGGGCTTCCTGTTTGTGCTCGATCGCACGACCGGCAAGCCTGTCTGGCCCATCCCGGAGAAGAAGGTGGAGATCGGTAATGCGCCGGGCGAGTGGTATTCGCCAACGCAGCCCTTCCCCAGCAAGCCGCCGCCATTCACCCATCAGGGTTTCAAGCCCGAGGATGTCATCGACTGGACGCCCGAGATCAAGGCGCGCGCGCTGGAGATCATTTCCCATTACAAACTGGGTCCGATCTACACGCCGCCTAGCATGGTGAGTGACACCAACTGGGGCACGCTGGCTGTTCCGGAATCGCAGGGTGGTGCCAACTGGCCCGGTGGCTCAGTGGACCCCGTGAACAGCCTATTCTATATCTACAGCAAGGCGAACACCCAGGTGTTTGGCGTTCAGGTCGGTGCCAGCGGGCAATTGACCAGCGCCTTCGGTGGTGTGGGTCGCGGCAATAATGACAATATGGGTGGCGCTTTTGGTGGCGCTGCCAATCCCGGCGGTCGAGCGGGCAATGGTGGCCCGGTTCCGCCCGGCACCAAGGATGGTCTCAACGACCCAATCACCAAGGGCATGTTGACGATCGGTGGCATGTCTTTGCTCAAGCCACCATGGGGTCGCATCACCGCGCTGGACCTGAAGACCGGCACGAAAATGTGGGAAGTCGCGCACGGCGAAACGCCCGATTTCGTGACCAACAACCCGCTCCTCAAGGGCGTTAAAGTTCCGCGCACCGGCCAGTCGGGCATTCTCGGCGTCATGACCACCAAGTCATTGGTGATCTGTGGAGACAGCGGCCTGTTCACGGACGAGAAGGGCCGCAAGGCGGCCCGGTTGCGCGCTTATGACAAGATGACGGGCACCGAGGTGGGTGCCGTGTTCATGGACCAAGCGCAGACTGGATCGCCGATGACCTACATGTTCGGCGGGCGGCAATATATCGTGGTCGCCAGCGGCGGTCTGAACGGCGCCGAGTTGATCGCTTATCGCCTGCCTGCTCCGGCTGGGTCGGTTCCGCCGGAAGGACGGGGGCCGCGTCCGGGGCCATCGACCGGCGCTGCGCCTGATTTGTAAGAAACTTTGTGACCCCTTGGCTCAGTCAAGGGGTCATTTATTGTTATAGATCCAAAATGATATCAGTGACACCGGCAAATATGGAGCGGCGTCACTACCAATAGATTTTACATATTGAGTAATAAATCGGACATTTTGAAATAATCATGCTTTATGATCGCATAACTTGATCGACTCCGATACTATTGAAATTTGTAATGGGGTGATTTTCCTCTCAAAGTCTAATCTGGCTTTGCTCGACCAATAAATATTGGCGACGCCACTTAGAGGAGAGGATAATGCAAAAGTCTCTAAAGAGGGGAATCTCTACACTAACGCTTGCTGCCGCTATCGCTGGCGTGACTTCGGGCGCTTATGCGCAGCAATCACCAGCGGCCGATCAGGCGCCCGTTAGCGCCGCCAGCGAATCCCGCGCCGCTGCGGACGATCTCGCTAGCGATCAGGACGTCATCGTTACCGGGTCTCGCATCATGGCCAACGGCTTTCAGGCGCCCACGCCTGTTACAGTCGTCAGCACCGAGCAATTGCAACGAACTGCCCCTGGCACGATTGCGGAAGGCCTCAATCAGTTGCCGCAGTTCGCCGGTTCGCGGTCCAACACCACGCCCGGCGGCCTGGGTAACACGCCGTCGACCGGTAACTATCTCAACTTGCGTAACCTGGGATCGCTGCGCACGCTGGTCCTGCTCGATGGTCAGCGTCTGCCGCCGACCAGCTATGAAGGCATCACTGACTCCAACATCATTCCGCAGGCCTTGATTCAGCGCGTTGAGGTCGTGACCGGCGGCGCATCGGCGGCTTATGGTTCGGACGCCGTGTCCGGCGTCATCAACTATGTGCTCGATACCAAGTATAATGGCGCGAAGGGGCAGATCCAGTACGGCAAGACCGAATATGGCGACGCACCGACGCTGAAGGCCAATTTCGCCTTCGGAACCAACATCACCGATCGCATCCATGTTCTCGGCAGTTACGACCATTACGAAACCAAGGGCATCGTGGGTAACGAGTCGCGCCCATTGGGTCGTTTCAACTGGCTGCGCACCGGAGCCGGCACGCAGGCCAATCCTTACAGGGAATTCCAGAATGTCCGCTTCTCGAACGCCTCTTACGGGACGCAGATCAGCACGGCGAACCCTGCCACTGTTCCGGGCACGACCAACCCCTTCCCCCTACGCGGTTATGAGTTCCTGCCGGGCGGTCTGGCCGTCCCCATGGATCTTGGTACGCCCACGGGTTCGGCCGGTGCCAGCGTAGGCGGTAACGGTCCGGTCGTCCTTGGCCGCTCGCTGACCGGCACCCAGAACACCGAGCAGCTTTTCGGTCGTGTCGATTTTGAGGTGACGTCAGATCTTCAGGCGTTTGCGCAGTTTTCCTACACCGATTCCTTCGCAAGCTCGATCAGCGTTGGCTCGGGTACGCAGGTTGGCGACTTCCGGATCTTCACGGACAATGCGTTCATTGCCGATTCGACCCGCGCCATCCTGCAGGCGGCTGGCGTCCAGAGCTTCATCGGCAGCCGTATTCAGGCCGACCAGCCGCCGAAGCTTCAGGAGCTCTTCCAGAAGGCAGGAATCTTCGTTTCCGGTCTCAGGGGCAAGCTGGGCGAGTACAACTGGGATGTGGGATATTCGCATGGCGAGACCCGGCTGAAGTCCTCGCACTACGGCAACTTCAACAACCAGCGTTATTATGCCGGCCTGGATGCTGTGAAGAATGCGCAGGGCCAGATCGTGTGCCGCATCACGATTACCAATCCCGGCCTTCTGGACGATTGTATTCCGTTCAACATCTTCGGCAACGGCTCGCCCTCTCAGGCGTCCTATGACTATATCAGCCAGTCGGCTGACTTCGCCGTCAAACAGAAGATGGACATCTTCACGGCCAACCTTTCCGGCGAGGTCCTGCAGCTTCCTGCAGGCGCTCTATCGGTGGCGGTAGGCGCAGAATATCGCAGCCAGAGCCTGGTACAGACGTCCAATGCCGATCCCTCCCAACCGATCGATTTGACAGGCATACGCACCAGCCCGAACCCATTCCTGCTGAAGTTCAATTCCACGAACGTCGGCGCGACCTCTGCCAAGCAGAACGTCAAGGAAGCCTATATCGAGCTGGCTATTCCTCTTCTCAAGGACGCGCCGTTCGCTCAGGAGCTGAGCCTTAACGCGGCGGGCCGTTATACCGACTATTCGACCAGCGGAAGCGTGAAAACCTGGAAGCTGGGCGCGAGCTGGACTCCGGTCGACTCCATCCGCTTCCGCGCTACGCGGTCGCGCGATATCCGGGCGCCTACTCTTAACGAGCTGTTCGCCGCGACCAACTCGGGTCAGGTGGCGTTTCTCGATGTCCACACCAATACCAATGCCCGCCTGACGACGATCAACACGGGTAACCCGAATCTGACGCCTGAGCTTGCCGACACGTTTACTGCCGGTGCCGTTTTCTCACCGTCGTTCGTGCCCCGTCTCCAGTTCTCGGTCGACTATTACAAAATCAAGATCAAGGACGCGATCGGCACGCCCAACCAGCAGCAGATCTATGACGAGTGCGAGGCGTCGCGCGGAACGGCAGGGGTTTGCTCGACTATCATTCGTCCGTTCCCGTGGGAGAATACGACTCCGGCCAACTTCCCGACCCGGCGCCTGTCTTTCCCGATCAATCAGTCGTCCGTCGAAATCTCCGGTCTCGATTTCGAGATTTCGTATCGTGCGGAGTTCAATGGAGGCATCGTATCCGACAGCTCCACGCTGGATATCCGCCTGATTGGTGGTCAGCTGTTTGATTATCTGACTCAGAACGACCCGAAATCGCGTGTTCTTCAGACCGACAATTCGGGGAACAACAGCAAGACCAGAGTCAATCTGGCCTTCAACTATCGTGACGGGCCGATCGGTCTGTCGACGCAGACTCGTTATATCGGCAAGCGCAAGAAAACGCAGGATCCGAGCCTGTTCTACGCTGATGGTTACAGCAACGACATTCCGTCGCGCATGTATACGGATGCCACGGCGAGCTATCGTTTCGAGCGCTACGGCGGCAATTTCGAGGCTTATTTTACTGTCACCAACCTGTTCGATCGCGATCCGCCGCTCATTCCGGGCGGTGGTCAACCCGGACAGCCTTATCCGACCAATACGCTGGTCTACGATATCTTTGGCCGGACCTATACGGCGGGTATTCGCTTCAGGTTCTAGTCATCCAAATATCCGTATCAGGGGTGGGCCGTCCGAAAGGGCGGCCCATTCGCGTCCGGTAATATCGTCGGGCGGGGCGTATTCGCCAGTCGATTGCGTCTTGACGCTTTGAGCGACGTGAATTTACGGACTGAATCTGGAGAGTGGCCGGTGGGTAAAGTGAGCTTGAAATCTATGAATTCTCTGACAGCCCTGGTGACCCTGAGCGTCTTGGGCGCCGGTACATTCGTTGCGCTCAGTCCTGCTAACGCGCAATCAGCGGACCTTCCCGAAGGCCCCGGCAAGGCGCTCGTTCAGGAAAGCTGCACGACCTGCCACGGCGTGGATCTGGTTACGGCGCAGCGCCGTTCGCCCGACGAGTGGACGGAAGTGGTCAATCGCATGGTCGGAAACGGCGCCGAGTTGACCGAGGAGCAGAATAAGGCCGTGCTGGCTTATCTCGGGACATATCTCGGCAAGGGGTCTGGGACCGCCGCCGCTGCATCCCCAGCCGCTGACGCAAGCCACGCAGGCGCGCACCATTAAAGCTTCAGCGGGAGCGGCGGCCACGGGCTGGCGGTCGCTCCCGTGCTCACCTCAAGGCAGCGTGAAGCTCAGAGGCCGGAAGATCGCCGCGCATTCTGAGTCGCCACTTCACTGATGAAATCATACAGCGCCTTGGCGGCGGGGGGCAGAGGACGGCTGGTCAGATTGATGAGGCCGTAGGGCTCGGTCGGAGCCTGGAGCTTCACATCGACTTTACCCATCGCCTGGAACTTGGCGAAGTAGCGATACATGCTCTCCGGCACGATCGCGAGGGTATCAGTCGCGTCGAGCGATGTCGCCGTAGCAATCATCGAGGCCATGCGAGTCGAGTTGACCGGCAAGGGCAGGCCCGCCGCATTAAACGCCGCTTCGATGGACCGCAGTTCCGGCGCGCCCGCTGGCGGAAGAATCCAGCGTTCGGAGAAGACATCCTTCAAGGTCAGATTGTGCTGCCGTAAAATCGGGTTGGTGGCGCTCGCAACAACGACAGCGACGTCTTCGATCAGCGGCGAATAGGTCAGGGGCTCCGGGCCGACAGCTCCGGCGATGCTGCCGACCACGAAATCGAGACGACCCGCGTTCATCTCGGGCAGGAGCACGTCGCTCGTGCCCACATGGAGCGACACTTCGACAGTGGGATAGGCTTCCGCCATGCGCGCCAGCGCCTGAGTGACAGGTGAAGGCACCGTGGAAATCATGGCGCCGACGCGCACATAGCCAGTGATGCCGTTCTGCAGGCCATCGATGTCCTGCTGCATCTTGCGGATTTCCGCGAGGATGAAGCCTGCATGACGCGCTGCCATCATGCCAGAGGGCGTGGGCTTCATGCCCCGCGACTGGCGGATGAACAATACGGCGTTCAGCGCTTCCTCGATTTCCTGGAGGAGCTTGGTCGCGGCCGGCTGCGACATGTTGAGGGCGGCAGCGGCGTCATGCAGATTTCCTGTATCGACCAGCTTCAGCACCAGAGCGAGCTGCCGCATCTTGAAGCGGCCATAGCGAGGCGTCACGCCGTCGAGGCATTCAGCCAGAATGGCCTCGATATCCGTTTTCAGCGGCAGGATGGAGCTTGGTTCGCGCCGTGCGAGGTCACCCCGGAAAATATAGGCGAGATCGCCGTCTTCCTGAATTCCGTTCCGTTCACGCATGCTGGGCTCCTTTACGCTGGAGACCAGCCCGGGTTCGCACCACGGGGGGCGAGGGTTCGACGCTCATGCGATAGATTCGGCTCATGCGTTTCGCCTCTCTCCAACGACGCTTTTTTACCATCATAGCATGGTCCGTGGCAGCGTCTACAGCGCTGCTCGATTCGGAAATTCAACACTTTAGGTAACGGCATGGCACAGGCTTGGCGGGCTACGCGCGGCCTGCGACGAGCGCGAGTCTACCAAGATTTCTCGCTGCGCCGTTGTCGATCGCGGCGTCGTGTGAGATGTCACAGCGCATAACGAGCCTTGGGGAGGGATATGCGCGGCGCATCTTTGTTGACACGGCGGGAGGCCGGCCTCGCGACGATCGCGGCAGGCGCATTCTGTCTTCCCGCCGCCGCTGCCGGGCCTTTGACTGCCGCCGATGTTGTCGAGCGCCTTCGCCAGCATCGAGGCGACAGGTGGAAAGAAGGCGGCCTCGATGGGTTTGTTGCGGGAGATCCTCAGGTCGTCGTGAGGGGCATCGCTATGACCGCCATGCCGGACATCCCCACTTTGCGAAAGGCTCTCGCTCAGGGCTGCAACATGATTATCAGCGTTGAATCGCCACTCTATGCCCGTCCTTATGTCGCGTCTGGCGGATCGGCTGCATCAGGACCAAATCAGACTGTCGAGAGGCTTCAGGCCGATCCCGCTTATGCCGGGAAGCTGGCCTTCATCGAGCAGAACCGGCTGGCGATCTACCGGCTAAGCGACAATCTGGGCACTCCTGGCACTGATCCGCTGATTGAAGGGATCGCGCAGGCCATGCGGTGGGGAGCCTATCGCAGCCCGGCCGGCACAGGCCGCTTCGATATTCCGCGCGGGTCATTGGCCGCGCTTTCCCGGTCTCTCAAGCGGCGGCTCGGGACCAATGGCGGCATGCGTGTGATCGGGCAGGGCGACCACAGCGTCTCGCGGGTGCTGGTCGCGCCGGGCCGTATCGATCCGGTTGCGGTCGTTAAGCTGTTGCCGGAGGTCGATGTTCTCGTAGCGGGCGATCTGCGCGAATGGGAACTCGTCGAGTATTTCCACGACAGCTGGGAGACGAGCCAGCCCAAAGCGCTGATTGCCGTTGGCCGCATAATGTCGGAACAGCCGGGAATGCTGGCCGCCGCATCATGGTTGCGGTCGATCGCGGGCGTCCCAGTCCAGCCAATCTCAGTTGAAGATCCCTATTGGAGGCTACCGGCGTGACTCCGCGTGAACTGGTTGAGCGAATGGTCGCCAAGGCCACGCAAGAGGGTGCGCCGCCGCCGGCGCGAGCCGGCTATCGCGATACATTCAAGATCGGCAATCCCGACGTGGAGATTACCGGCATCGCCACCACCGGGATGACGACATTCCGCGTGCTGAAGCGGGCCGTGGCCGAGAAGCGGAATTTCATCATTCCGCACGAAGGCACCTGGTTCAACGATCGCGATGAACCGGCGAACTTCGTCGAGAACGATCCTCTATACCTCGCCAAGAAAGCCTATTGCGAAGAAAACGGCCTCGTCATCTGGCGGAATCATGATCTCACGCATCGCATGCGGCCTGATCAGATGTTCGTCGGCCAGCTCCGCCTGCTGGGCTGGACTGCGGATGAAATGCCGCTCATCAACCGCATGCCGACTGTTACTCTGCCCCAACCGATGACACTCGCACGCCTCGCGCGGCATGTCGTCAGCCGCTGCGCTGTTCATGCCTATCGGATCGCCGGGCCTGCTGACATGATGGTGCGCAAGGTCGCGGTCGGGGTTGGTTATGCTTTCCCCAATTTCCTGACCGATCCCGATGTCGATGTAATCGTCGGCGGCGAGGCGCAGGAAGGGACGGACAGTGCGCTTCCGACCCACGATCTTACGCAATTTGCAGCCGATTCGACTGCGCTGGGGAGGCCGCGCGGCCTCGTCTTGCTGGGCCATATGGGTACGGAGGATATTGGCATGCAAGTGGTTGCGGACTGGATTCGCGACCTCGCCCCCGGCGTGCCGATCGCCTACTTGCCAGCGGGAGAGCCATTCGCCCGACCGTTCTGAGTTAACGCGATGCGATCGCAGCATCTCTTTCCGCCGCACCTATGCGCAGCTGAGAGTTAACTCAGAAGCTCGATGATTGCGGAGAAGTCCCGACTGCCTTCGCCCTTGTTCGCGAGGAGCTGATAGAGCGCCTCGGCGGCATTGCCCATTGGCACGCTGGCACTGGCGTCGGCGGCGGCCTGAGTGGCGAGCTTCAGATCCTTGAGCATCAGCGCGGCGGCGAAACCGCCTTCATAGCCGTTGTCCGCGGGGCTGTGCGGCCCGACGCCTGGGAGCGGACAATAGCTCGTCATCGACCAGCTCTGGCCCGATGAGACGCTGGCGATGTCGTAGAACGTCTGTGGGTCAAGGCCGATCTTCAGGGCAAGCGCAAACGCCTCGCAGGTCGCGATCATCGTGGCTCCCAGGATCATGTTGTTGCAGATCTTGGCCGCCTGCCCATTGCCCGCGCCGCCGGCATGGATCACGGCCTTGCCCATTGCCGCGAGAATAGGCTGCGCCCGCGCAAAGGCGCTATCCTCGCCGCCGACCATGAACGTCAGCGTTCCTGCCTGCGCTGCGGCAATGCCGCCTGACACCGGCGCATCGACCATGGCAAAGCCGTGATCGGCGGCAGCCGCGCCTATGCGGCGAGCTGTCGCGATATCGATCGTCGAGCAATCGATGAGCAGCGTGCCTGGTTGCGCGCCATCGAACACATCGCCCGCGTAGACGCGTTCCACATGACTGCCGGCGGGGAGCATTGTCACTACGGCGCTGGCATCAGCGACGGCATCAGCCGCGCTTCCTGCACGCGTCGCGCCCGCCGCTTCGGCGCGCGCCAGTGCATCGCGTGAAAGATCGAAGGCGCGGACGTCATGGCCGGCCTTCACGAGATTGGCGGCCATGCCGCCGCCCATATTGCCGAGACCGATGAAAGCGATGCGGCTCATGCGACTTCTCCTCTCCTCATGCGGAGACGCTTTTGCGCCTTTCCGCCGTCAGCGCCCCTTCCAGACGCCTGCTCGCTTCTCCACGAAAGCCGCCATGCCTTCCGCCTTGTCTTCGGTGGCGGTCAGGATCTGGAACAGGCGGCGCTCGGTCAGAATGCCCTGGGCGAGATGAGTCTCGTAGGCGATGTTGACCAGTTCCTTATTCACCATCGCGGCCATGGGCGGCATGGATGCAATGAGCGTGGCGGACTTCATTGCCTCGTCGAGAAGGTCCGCCGCAGGCACCACGCGCGCGACAAGGCCGGCGCGCTCCGCCTCGCCAGCGTCCATCATCCGGCCGGTCAGGCACATTTCCATGGCCTTCGCCTTGCCGACTGCACGGGTAAGGCGCTGCGATCCCCCCATACCCGGCGCGACGCCGAGCTTGATTTCGGGCTGGCCGAATTTCGCGTTGTCGGCCGCCAGGATGAAATCCGCCATCATCGCCAGTTCGCATCCGCCGCCCAATGCAAAGCCGTTGACGGCCGCGATCCAAGGCTTGCGGGTGGCGACGACTTTCGTCTGCCAGTCTGAGAAGAAATCCTGCAGGAAGAAGTCGGCGGCGGGCTTCTCCGCCATTTCCTTGATGTCGGCGCCCGCAGCGAACGCCTTGTCGCCGCTGCCGGTCAGCACCGCGCAGCGTTGGCTGGGGTCGGCATCATAGGCCGCGAAAGCGGTGGCCAGATCCTTCAGGACATGACTGTTCAGCGCATTGAGCGCCTGAGGGCGGTTGAGGGTAATGAGGGTCGCTGCATCGCGTTGCTCGACGATTATGGTTTCGTAGGTCATGCGGGGCGGCTCTCCAGTTGCGGCAGCGGGGTCCATTCCTTGCCCGCGGGCAGCGGCGCAAAGAGCGAATCGATCAGCGCATCGCTAACAGCTTCCGGGCTGGCCGGCTCCCATCTGGGTGCATTATCCTTGTCGATGATGACGGCCCGCACGCCCTCCCCAAAGTCGGGACGGCGAATGACATTGCAGGCAATGCGATATTCGTTGCGCATATTGTCGGCAAAGTCGGTGAATGCCGCTCCTTCCCTGAGCTGCCGCAATGCCACTTTGACGGTTTGAGGAGACTTGCCGGCGAGCAAGGCGCGCTGGCTCTGCGCCCAGTCCGAGCCGTCGGCCTCAAGCGCCTTCAGAATGTCCTCATAGATGTCGGATGCGAAAAGACGATCAATGTCCGCGCGCTGCGTGCCGAGCGCGCCGGGAGGCGGCGTCTCGGTCGACCCCGCTAAAGTCCGTTCCAGATAGACCGGGTGTTCGAGGATGTCGCGCTTCACTCCGTCGAGCTTTTCGGCCGAGATGAAATGGGTTGCGATGCTCAGCGCCAGCGCATCCGCTCCGTCGATCCTGCTGCCAGTGATTGCCAGCCATTCTCCCGTGCGTCCGGGCAAGCGCGGCAGGAACCAGCCGCCGCCCACGTCGGGGAAGAGGCCGATGCCGGTCTCGGGCATCGCAAATAGAGTGCGCTCGGTCGCGATCCGGTATCGCGCGGGCAGGGAAAGCCCGACGCCGCCGCCCATGACGATGCCGTCCATGAAAGCGACGATCGGCTTCTCGTAGACGAAAAGCAGATGGTTCATGCGATATTCGATGAAGAAGAAGCGCTCCGCTTCGGTACAATCGGTCTTCGCGCTGTGCGCGATCCGTACAATGTCGCCGCCCGCGCAAAAGCCACGTCCCTCATGATGGTCGATCATCACGGCAGCGATCCGGTGATCCTCCCGCCACATGAGCAGAGCTGAGATGATCGCCTCGCACATGTCCAGCGTGAGGGCGTGGAGCGCCTTGGGGCGGTTCAGCCGTATCCGGCCGACCGCGCCGTTCGGCCCGTGTTCCACAAAGGCGAGAACGTCTTGCGTCATCGCTCCAGCATATCCCGGCCGACAATCATCCGCATCACCTGGTTTGTGCCTTCGAGGATCGAGTGGACGCGCAGGTCGCGCCAGAAGCGCTCGATCGGATAGTCCATGAGGTATCCGTAGCCGCCATGCAGCTGCAGCGCCCGATCGGCCACCGACGATCCGGTGTCGGTCGCGAGCCGCTTGGCCATGGCGGCGAAGCGGGTCTTGTCGGGTGTGCCCGCCGTCACCTTGGCGGCAGCGAGGTAGAGCAGGGCTCGCGCAGCCTCCAGTTCGGTCGCCATGTCGGCGAGCATGAACTGGGTGTTCTGGAAGTCGGCGATGGCCTTACCGAACTGCCTGCGCTCCTGCGTGTAGCGCACCGCCTCGTCCAGGCAGCGCTGAGCCCCACCCAGCGAGCAGGCGCCGATGTTGAGCCTGCCGCCGTCCAGTCCCATCATCGCGATGCGGAAGCCTTCGCCCTCCGCGCCGATCAGGTTCTCGATCGGCACGCGGACATTGTCGAAGTTGACCGGCGCGGTGGGTTGCGAGTGCCAGCCGAGCTTGCGTTCCTGCGCGCCAAAGCTGACGCCCGGCATGTCCTTCTCGATCACGAGGCAGGAGATGCCCTTCGGCCCTTCCTCGCCGGTGCGGACCATGGTGAGGTAGAGGTCGTTCTCGCCCCCGCCTGAGATGAACTGCTTGGTGCCGCTGACGACATAATGGTCGCCTTCCCGCACCGCGCGGGTCTTGAGCGCGGCGGCGTCGGAGCCTGAGCCGGGTTCGGTAAGGCAGTAGCTTGCCAGCTTGTCCATTGTGACGAGGCCGGGAAGATATTTGTCCTTCACCGCCTGGGCGCCGAACCGGTCGATCATCCACGATGCCATATTGTGGATCGAGATGAACGCGCTGGTCGAGGGGCAGCCATAGGCCATCGCCTCGAAGATCAAGGCCGACTCCAGCCGGCCGAGTCCGGTACCGCCTGAGTCCTCCGAGACATAGATCGCCGCGAAGCCGAGTTCGGCGGCGGCTTTGATCGTCTCGCGCGGGAAGATATGCTTCTCGTCCCACTCCGCCGCATGGGGCGTGATCGCATCCGCCGTGAATCGGCGGGCCAGCTCCTGAATCTCGCGCTGGTCGTCAGTGAGGTCGAACTGGTTGGTCATGAACTCACCCCATTGTCGGAATGACGAAGGCGTTGCTGCCATCAGGCGCGCCATCGGGCCAGCGCTGCGTGACGGTCTTAACCTTGGTCCAGAAGCGCACACCTTCCATGCCGTGCTGGTTGGCGTCGCCGAATGCCGAGCGCTTCCAGCCACCGAAGCTGTGATAGGCCACAGGGACCGGGATCGGCACATTGATGCCCACCATGCCCACATTCACTCGCGCCGCGAACTCGCGCGCGGCATGACCGTTGCGAGTGAAGATCGCGACGCCATTGCCATATTGGTGCTCGCTCGGCAGGCGCAGAGCGCTCTCGAAGTCGGGCGCACGGACGATCTGGAGGACGGGGCCGAAAATCTCCTCCTTGTAGCTCTGCATGCTGGCGGTGACGCGGTCGAACAGCGATGGGCCGATGAAGAAGCCGTTCTCATGGCCCTGCAGCTGGAAGCCGCGGCCATCCACGACCAGCTCGGCGCCTTCGTCGACGCCGGTCTGGATCCAGCTCTCGACCCGCTGCTTGTGCGCCGCGTTGACCACGGGGCCGTACTGCGCCTCGGGATCGGTCGAGACGCCGACGCGCAGAGATTGGATTGCCGGGATCAGCTTCTCGCGGAGCGCATCGGCGGTCTTGTCGCCGACCGGGACGACGACCGGCAGCGCCATGCACCGCTCTCCTGCCGATCCGAAGGCCGCGCCTGACAAATCCGCAACGACCTGATCGAGATCGGCGTCCGGCATGACGATGCCGTGGTTCTTAGCGCCGCCCATGGCCTGCACGCGCTTGCCCGCCGCGACGCCGCGCTGGTAGACATAATGCGCGATGTCGGACGAGCCGACAAAGCTGATCGCGCCGATCGCGGGATGATCGAGAATTGCGTCGACCATTTCCTTGTCGCCGTGAACGACCTGCAGAATGCCTGCGGGAGCACCCGCCTCCAGCATCAGCTCGGCGAGGCGTACCGGCACGCTGGGGTCGCGCTCCGAGGGCTTCAGGATGAAGGCGTTGCCGCAGGCGATCGCCACCCCGAACATCCACATCGGGATCATCGCCGGAAAGTTGAACGGGGTGATACCCGCGCCGATGCCGAGCGGCATCCGCATCGAATAGACATCAATGCCCGGCCCGGCGCCGTGCGTGTATTCGCCTTTCAGCGCATGCGGGATGCCGCAGGCGAATTCGATCACTTCCAGCCCGCGCTGAATATCGCCTTTGGCGTCGGCGATCACCTTTCCGTGTTCGGAGGAGAGGAGGTGGGCAAGCGCGTCCATGTTCGCTTCGACCAGATCCTTGAAGCGGAACATCACGCGCGCACGGCGCTGTGGATTGGTCGCGGCCCAGCCGGGTTGGGCCGCCAGTGCTGCGTCCACAGCGCGGTCCAGCAAACGAGCATCGCCCAGCGCGACCCGCGCCTGAATTTCTCCGCTGTTAGGATCGAACACGTCGCCATGTCGCGCTGCCTCGCCGTCATTGGCACAGGCAAGCAGGTGATGGACCTCGCGCATGACTATCCTCTCCGGGCCAACCTTTTTGCACATGGTCTGGCGCGACCATGCGTCCTCATCTGGCCTTATGCGACTGAACTGGCGGTTCTCGCCGGAGATTTCAAGGAAGCGGCTGGAGCGTCCCCAGCGCGCCATCGGCCCAGCCCAGGATCGTCGTCATGCCGCTGCTATGGATTTCCCTTACGTCACCAATGAGCACGTCATGTGTGCCGAAGGCCGTGTGTCCAGCAATTGCGCAAATAATACTCGCTGGCGCCGCGTCGAGCAGCATCACGCCATTATGTCTGCGCCAGCCCGTCAGCTTGAAGCGCTCTGCGCGCCGTGTCGGGTCTCCAAACGGACCAAGATGTTCGCCCGTCGCGGGATCGAGGAGGTTTATGCAGAAACGGCCGGAGTTGACGATCCCTGCATGAGCCGAACCTGCGCGGTTGATGGCG
Source organism: Sphingobium sp. CR28 (assembly GCF_052327305.1). GTDB lineage: Bacteria > Pseudomonadota > Alphaproteobacteria > Sphingomonadales > Sphingomonadaceae > Sphingobium. The sequence continues at coordinate 2,125,893 of NZ_CP182486.1, forward strand.
ATGGCGACGGCGCACGGGTCGAGAGACACCGGCATGATGGCGGACATGGCCAGGCCAATGGGCTCGTCCGTTTCCGGATCGACACTGGTTACGATGCCGACGGGAGCCGGAAGGAAGCGCAATATGCGCTTGAGGGCTGCCGTATGATCGCGGGTTTCGGCTGCTGCCGCCGCTGGAAAGGAAGGATTTTCCGCCATTACTTGCTCTGATTGACGGCTTTGCCGTTCCTTTGCCAGTGGAAACACGACGCAAACGTTCATCTTCCGACGCAAACGCCTCGTTCACACGGGGGCAGCGCCGATCGCGCTTATGAGCTCGCGGTGGCCGGGGAGGTCAGCGGCGGCCTGCGCGCCAAATATTTCGAGCCTGCGAAACATACGGTCGCTTTCCGGCGGCGCGGGCAGGGCTGCTGGGTCGATCGTCCCGGTGAAACCCATGCCGTAGAGAATATATTGATAGTTGAAGAAGGCGAAGCTCTCCACGTCGATCGTGAAGTCGAAGCGATTGGGCGGGCGGTGACGCCACTGGTCGAGCAGGCCAAGCAGCCGGTCCGAAATGGACGCGGGATCGGCGTTCTCGCGCCAGAAGCGCTCGTCACGCCGGCTGAGACAATAATGCAGCTTCAGAAAGTCGGCGATTGCCTCATAGCGCGCGGCCATCAGCCTGTTGAAGCGATCGGCGGGCGCACCCATTGCGCCGTGATGCGGGAAGAGTTCCGCGATCATGGCGACGGCGGCCTCGATCAGGATGAGCCCCGTCGATTCAAGCGGCTCCAGGAATCCCCCGGCCAAGCCTACTGCCACGCAGTTGCCGATCCACTGCTTCTCCCGATAGCCCGGATCGAAGTTCAGCACGCGCGCGTCCAGAGTGTCCGCATCGCGGCCAGCATAGGCGGCAAGCACGCTCAGCGCGGCCTCATCGGAGAGGTGATCGCTCGAATAGACGGTGCCCAGTCCCCGGCCGGTCGAAAGGCCGATGTCCCATGTCCAGCCACCCTCATGCGCGGTTGCGATGGTCATGGTCGCGAGCGGCGTGTCGCTGTGCGGGTAGGGGAGCCGGCAGGCGACAGCGCGGTTGGTGAAGAGCTGGTCGCGCATCGAGACGAACGGGGACTTGAGCGTCCGCGCAATCAACTCGGCGCGAAAGCCCGAGCAGTCGATATAGAGGTCAGCCTCGAGCGCACCGTGCTCGCGCGTCAGCACATGGTCGATTGTGGCGTCGCTTTTCAGCGCTGCGCCGGTGAGTTCGCCGGAAAGATGCCGCACCCCAAGGTTGCGGGCGTGCTCGGCCAGAACCTGCCCCAGCTTTTGCGCATCGAAATGATAGGCATAGCTTAGCGGCCCGTCGAATGCGCCTTCCCCGAATGCCTTGGGGCCACGTCCCGCTTCGGCCACCTGGTGCTGGATGGTCACTGCCTGCGCAAAGGGCGGACGCGTGCCAGGGTCTTGCAGCAGCCACTGTGCCGCCAGGTCGATCCCGTCCGCCTGAAAGGGCGGCTCAAAGGGGTGCAGATAGCTGTGGCGTCGCCCGCCCTGAGGTGCGTGCAGCCAGTCGTCGAAGCGGACGCCCTGTTTGAAGGTTGCGGACGCGGCCCGGATGAACTGTGTCTCGTCGATCCCGAGGAACCGCAAGGTCGCCCGGATGGTCGGGAAGGCGCCTTCGCCCACACCGATCGGGCCGATCTCCGGCGATTCGACCAGCGTGATCCGGATGTCTGGGCGGCGCTTCTCCATGAAGCGCGCAAGATAGGCCGCCGTCAGCCACCCCGCCGTGCCGCCGCCTATGATGAGGATGGATCGCGCCACGTGCATGGTCAGGCTCTCAGGAACAAGGTTTTGAACCATTGCGAGCCGCCCCGTGCGGCCTGCCGCCAGTCCTCGCCCTCATCCTCGGGTATATAGCCCCATGGATTGAAGAGCTTGGGTTTTCCCAGCTTATAGGCCGAGACGTGCTGCGTGACGAGCGTCAGCCGGTGTTCGAGCGCAGTGGCGACAAGCAAGGCGTCCCGCGAGGCCGGATAGGCCAAGGCGTCCGCCCGCCGAATCACCGCGACGTCGACAGGCAGGATGCGTCCGTCGAACGCGGTCATCACACGTGTCGCGATCCATTCGCTCAGCGCGGAAGACGACCCCTTGTCGGCTCGGGCGGTTTGCCGCGCTTCGTTTTGCAGTTCGAGAAGCGACAGCGCGGAGAGAAACAGATCGTGGCGCGGCACGCCAGCGGCCCATGCCGCGAGTCCGGGGTCGCAGCGGCCTGCGCGCGCGCCACGCAGCTGGCTGATAACGCTGGTATCGAGCAGATACATCAGCGCTTCGGAGCCACGCCGTCCCAATCGGAACGGGGTGGTCGGGACGCTGGAGCGTCCGGCATGGCAAGCAGGTCGACAATGGTTTCCCGCTGTCCGGTAAGCTGTCGAAACGCCTCGATCCCGAGCAACACATGGGTTGGGCGACCACGATCGGTAATGAAGATCGGTTCGATTCGCGCGAGACGCTTGGCGAGGCTCACATCCTGATTGAACTCGCGGCTGGTGAGCGATTTCATGCGCCTACATTTCTACAAATATCGGTTCAAGATGTAGGCACATACCTACATTGTGACCATCGCGCAACGCTTTGGCCCTTCGGCCCCGGAATCGCATGGCAGCCAAGAAATTCCGGTTGCAACGCGCCAATGATAGCGCTCCCTTTACGGCAAGACGCGGAGACGTCGTAATCTGGGGGATGCATATGAATGACATGATCGAGAGTTTCTGGACGACGTTCACGACATCGCTGTCACCGCATGGCCCTGCGTCTGTGGGCGCGGCTGCTACCTATGCGCCAAGCGACTTCAGCATTCATTTCTTCCTCCAACTTGCCATCATCATCTTCGCCTGCCGGGTCGTCGGCTGGCTGGGCAAGAAGCTGCTCGCGCAGCCTCAGGTGGTGGGCGAGATGATTGCCGGCGTCATCCTCGGCCCTTCGCTCTTCGGATTGCTGGCGCCTGATCTTCAGGCCGCCATTTTCCCGAAGGAGACCAGGAACGTCTTGTATGTGGGCGCTCAGCTTGGCGTCGCGCTCTACATGTTCCTCGTCGGCCTCACGCTCCAGATCGATCATTTCCAGTCGAAGGCGCGCAGCGCAGCTGCCGTCTCGGCTTCAGGCCTCGTCGCGCCGTTCCTGATCGCGGTCCTGATTACGCCGCTCCTGCTTCAGGTGCCGGGCCTCTTCGCTCCCGGCATCAGCCAGGCCAATGCCACGCTTTTCATGGGCGCATGCATTGCGCTCACTGCCTTCCCCATGCTGGCGCGGATCATCAATGAGCGCGGCCTTGCCAACAGCCCGCTCGGCACGCTTTCGCTCACTGCCGGCGCATTCGATGATGCGGCATCCTGGTGCGTTCTGGCGCTGGTGCTGGCCACATTTGGTGGAGGCAGCGGCGTGGCGACCCTCGCGATCGGCGGAGCAGTCATTTACGTCGGGTTTCTCGTTCTTTTCGGGCGACGCCTGTTGGCTCCGCTCGGTCGTGCCGTCGAGGCGAAGGGCGAGATGAGCATGACCGTACTGGCGATCACGCTGATGCTGTTCTGCACGTCCGCCTTCATCATGGACGCCATCGGCATTCACGGCATTTTCGGCGGCTTCATCCTTGGCGTCTTCATGCCGCGCGGCCGCTTCGTCGAAGAGTTGAAAAGCAAGGTGGAGCCTGTGGCAGTCGTCATGCTGCTGCCCATGTTCTTCACTTATTCGGGGCTGAACACCCGTATGGATATGGTGAACTCCGGCTCGCTGCTGCTGATTGCTCTGGGCATCCTTGCCGCGTCGATCGCGGCCAAGTTCGGCGCCTGCTATCTGGCGGCGCGGCTCGCGGGCGAGGATAATCGCACCGCGCTTGGCATCGGCGCCTTGATGAACTCACGCGGCCTCATGGAGCTCATCATCATCAATATCGGTCTTCAGAAGGGCATTATCGGACCTGCGCTTTTCTCCATGCTGGTGTTGATGGCGATCGTCACAACAATGATGGCGGGGCCGCTCTTTGAGCTCGTCTATGGTCGCAAGGCGCGTGAAAGCGGCGAGCTGGATCAGCTGCGCCCGGCCTCTACCCCGGTTTGACAGTTCTCTTGATCGTCTCCCCGCCGGCGCCCTGCGTACTCAAGGGCGTCGGCACCCCCATTCGCCGATATCTAAATTCGTGCAATGCCCGTGCTAGAGATGAGAGGTTCCCTGATGCGCCTGTCGGCATTCCCTGCCTGTGCTCTTGGCGCGATGTTCAGCGGCATCTTCGTCGGTCCTGTGTCGGCCCAGACCGTCACGCCCCTTCTTGACGTTCGGCTCCGATACGAAACCGTCAAGGAAGAGGGGTTCGATCGCGATGCGCAGGCCGTCACTCTGCGCGTTCGTCCCGGCATCGAAATCGGCAAGGATGGATGGTCGGCGCTAGTGCAGGCTGAGGCGACGACCGCTCTGGTCGAGAACTATAATAGTGGCACTAACGGACTTACGCAGTTCCCACTCGTTGCCGATCCGCGCAATGTGGAGCTGGACCGCGCGCAGGTGCGCTACGCCGGTGCGCAGGGTTTCGCCGCCACGCTTGGCCGCCAGCGGATCGAGCTCTTGGATCGCCGCTTTGTGGGTATCGCGCCGTTCCGGCAGAATGAACGGACGTTCGACGCAGCGCGACTTCAGTGGGGCACATCGAAAGGATGGAGTGTCGACCTGAGTTACGCGTGGAGCGTCCGCACGACCAACGGCCGTCGCGGCTTCGGTTCACGTCCAACTGCAATCGGCGGCGATAATATGTTTGCGCTGGTGAGCCACGGCAGTGCGCTCGGCACTGTCACGGGCTTTGCCTTTCTCGTCGATCAGGATGAAGCCGCCGTGCAGGGCTATCGCCTGTCCAGCCAGACATATGGCGTGCGTTTCTCCGGCAGCTATCCCATTGGTTCTGCGCTCAAGGGCGGGATCATTGCCAGCTATGCGTTGCAGAGCGACTATGCGAACAACCCGAATGACTTCGCGGCCAGCTATTCGCTGGTCGAAGGATCGCTGGGGGACGGTGCGCTCACTGGAAAGCTCGGCCGGGAAGTGCTTGGTGCCGATGATGGCCGCGCCCTTACCAGCGTGCAGACGCCGCTTGGCGCGCTGTTCGGCTTCCAGGGCTGGGTGGACAGATTTTCGACCACACCCCCGGACGGGCTGCGCGATTATTATGCTTCGGTGGAGAGGAACTGGAGCAAAGTGGGCGGGCTTGATGCGATCGGCCTGACGGTTGCCTATCATCACTTCACCAGTGATCGGATCATGCGCGTATATGGCGACGCGTGGAACCTGCTCGCGACGGCCAAAATCGGTCACGCGCTGTTTTCGGCCCGCTATGCCGATTATCACGCCAAAGCCTGGCTGTCCGATACGCGCAAAATCTGGCTGACGGTGGACTGGAGCCTCTGACGACCCGGTCAGGCCGTCTCCCGACGCGGCTGTGCCTCTGCTCTGTCGCTTCTTGTGTAGAGAAGCAGGTTCCTCATCACCCGGTCGAGATGGTCGGCCATGGCCGCTTTCGCCGTTTCGGGATCATGGTTGCGGATCGCATCGAGAATGCGGCGATGGTCGGCGACACGCGGCTTCTCGCCGGCTGTTGCGACACGGGTCAGCATCTCGTCGCTCAGGGGCGAGCGCCGCCGCATATCCCACAAAGTCTCTACCATCATCGCCAACACCCGGTTCTGGGAAGCCTGCGCAATCATCAGGTGAAAGGCGCGGTCTGCCTGCCATTCCCGCGACTTGTCGATGCTCTCCTCGCTTTCCATGTCGAGCAGCGACTGCTCCATGGCTGCGATCTGGTCCGGTGTCGCGACCTGCGCCGCCAGCGCTGCAGCCTGCGTCTCGACGATCCGCCGTGCCTCGGTCAGTTCCATTGGGCCGATATCGAGATCTTCTCCAGCGGCGTCCGTCGCAGCGTCCGCTCCTGTAGCGAAGACCCCGGCGCCCTGCCGGGGTTCTGCAAGGCCAAGTATCTCCAGACCGATGAGCGCCTCGCGAACCGTGAGCCGGCTGACATTGAACCGCTCGACAAGTTCCCGCTCGGAGGGAAGACGCGAGCCGGCAGGGTAGATGCCCTCCGATATTTCGCGGCGCAGTGTATCAATGATCTGGCGATAAAGTTTCGCGCCCTTTGGCGCACCATTTGCCGTGTCGGAATCCTGACTCATGCAGAGGCTTTAACACGCCTGTACCGGGAGACGAATAGTCGCGCCGGGACTTGATTCATCTGATAAGTTCTCGCACAGAATTTCCAACTGTCCTTTTCCGCACTGCGGATCGAACTTGCCCGAGAGGATGCCTTCCCATGAAGACGATCATCTGTTCCCGACCCCATGAGCTGGCGGGGCAGGAGAGGCCCGTTCCTGAGCGGCGCCCAGGGGAAGTGCTTTTGCGCATTCGTCGGGTGGGAGTCTGCGGTACGGACTATCACATCTTCCAGGGCAACCAGCCTTATCTCGCCTATCCGCGCGTCATGGGGCATGAACTTGCCGGCACGATCGAGGCGGCGGACGCGGATTCACCTTTGTCCTTGGGCCAGACGGCTACGGTCCTTCCCTATCTTTCCTGTGGCACCTGCGTTGCGTGCAGGCGCGGCAAGACAAATTGCTGCGTGCGGATCAACGTGCTGGGCGTCCATATCGATGGCGGTATGGCAGAGTACGTCTCCGTGCCGGAAAGCGCCGTCATCCCGGTCGAAGGGCTGTCGCTGGATCATGCGGCAATGGTCGAGTTTCTGGCGATCGGCGCGCATGCCGTTCGGCGGGCGGACACGCGCACGGGAGACCGGGTACTGGTCGTGGGTGCCGGGCCGATCGGTGTCGCGGTCGCACTCTTCGCGCAGATCGAGGGCGCGCAGGTGACGATCGTCGACCGCAGCGAGGGCCGGCTTGCAGCAGCGCGCGAACGGGCGGGCCTTGCTGGCGCAGTTCTGGCGGACGACGGGCTGCAAAGCCGCCTCGCGGATGCGACCGATGGCGAGTTTTTTGACACGGTGTTCGATGCCACGGGTAATCCCGCAGCAATGGAAGCGGGCTTCGCCTATGTCGCGCATGGCGGCAAATATGTGCTGGTCAGCATCGTTTCGGCGGACATCCGCTTTTCCGATCCGGAGTTCCACAAGCGGGAAACGACGCTCATGGGGTCGCGCAACGCCACGCATGACGACTTCCGCTACGTGATCGATCACATCCGCGCCGGCCATCTGCCGATGGACAAGCTGCACAGTCACAGCTTCGATCTCAGCGATGCGCCGCGCCTTTTCCCGGAGTTGATCGCGGATCAGGGCAATGTGATGAAGGCGATCGGCGCGATCTGATCGGCGCGGTTCGTTCCGTCGGTCGCTCGCGCCTTACATCCAGGCGCCGAGCTGCCAGGGCACGAACTCGTTGTCGCCAAGGCCCAGCGCTTCCGATTTGGTGGGCTGCCCTGAAGCGACCGCGATAAGGGCCTGGACGATTGCTTCTCCCGCTGCCCCGATGCTCATGCCGTCGAGCACCGGGGAGGCGTCGAAGTCCATATCGTCAGCCATCCGGCGGGCAAGCTCGGCATTGGAGGCGATCTTGAAGCAGGGCGTCGGCTTGGCGCCGAAGGCCGATCCGCGCCCGGTGGTGAAGGCAAGAAGATTGGCGCCAGCGGCAATCTGCCCCGTGGCCGAGCAGGGGTCGTAGCCGGGCGAATCCATGAAGACGAGGCCGCGCGTCCGCGCTGGTTCGCCGTAAAGCGTGACCTCGTTGAGCGGGGTCGATCCCGCCTTGGAGACGGCGCCAAGCGACTTCTCATAGATCGTCGTCAGCCCGCCGGCCTTGTTGCCGGGGGAGGGATTATTGTCGAGCGTCGCGCCGTGCCGGCTCGCATAATCATCCCACCAGGCAATGCGTGCGCGCAGTGCATCGGCCACTTCAGGCTGGGATGCCCGCGCGATAAGCAGATGCTCCGCGCCCGAGATTTCCGGCGTTTCGGAAAGGATCACGGTCGCTCCTTCGGCGACAAGCAGGTCGGCAGCGGCGCCGAGCGCGGGGTTGGCAGTGACGCCGGACCAGCCGTCCGATCCGCCGCATTGCAAGCCAAGCACCAGCTCGGACGCGGGCAGGGTCTCCCGCTTGTCGGTCGCCGCGAGCGCGATCAGTTCGCGGACGATCGCTTCGCCGTCCGCAATCGCTGCCGCCGTCCCGCCCGCGCCCTGTATCGTCATCGCGCGAAGCCGAGGCCCGGTGGAGAGGCCATGATGGGCGAGCATGTCCTCGATCTGGGCGACTTCGCAGCCAAGGCCGACCATGAGCACGCCGCCGAAATTGGGATGCGCCGCATAGCCCGCCAGCGTCCGCTCGAGCGTTTCGATCCCTTCGCCGACCTTCGACATGCCGCAGCCGCTCGAATGGCTGAGCGCCACCACGCCGTCGACGCCGGGCAGCTCCTTGTCCTCGAAGCTGCGCGCGATCCTCCGGACCACTGTTGCCGAGCAGTTCACGCTGGTGATGATGCCAATGAAATTGCGCGTGCCGACCTTGCCGTCCGCGCGTCGATATCCCTCGAAAGTCAGGCCTCGCGCCGGGGGAAGCGCTTGCGCCGCCTGTTGCGGAGTGGCCGCCGACCGTTCGCCACCGACAACCAGATTGTCGCTGTGCACATGCTCTCCGGCCTCGATATCGCGCGTGGCCGTGCCGATGGCCTGGCCATATTTGCGCACGGTCGCTCCCTGAGGAATGGCGCGTACGGCCATCTTGTGCCCCACAGCAATGGGATCACGAGCGACGACCCCGAGCACGACATCGCCGGGTTCGGCGGCATCGATCAGCACGGCGACATCGTCCAGCGAAGACAGGTGCAGCGCGCGGATCATGGGTCGGGAGTCCTTTCTGTAAGGGGCAGCGCATAGGCGCGGATGGCGTTGCCACCCAGGATCGCCGCGCGCTCGGCCGGGCAATGCCGGTCTATATAATCCTCGATGAGGGAAAGCGTCTCGCCATAGTCGGCGGCAAGCAGGCAGACGGGCCAGTCCGATCCCCAGATCAGCCGCTCCGGCCCAAAAAGGCCGAAGATATGATCGAGATAGCGCTCGAAATCGTCGGATTTCCAGCCGACATGGTCTGCTTCGGTGACGAGGCCCGAGACCTTGCACAGGACATTGGGCAGCGCCGCGACGCCTGCAATGTCCTCTGCCCAGGGCGACCAGCCGCGCCCCGCAATATCCGGCTTTGCCGCATGATCGAGAACGAAGCGCCCGTTTCCGACCGATTCGATGAAGGCAACAACAGATGACAGTTGGCGGTGATTGACCAGCAGATCATAAGTGAGGCCTCGCGCGACGGCGGCCCGCACGCCGCGAATAAACTCTTGTGAAAGCAGGAAATTATCGTCGACCTCGTCCTGTACGACATGACGGTAGCCCACGATGAGCGGATGCGCGTCCGCCTCCAGCAGCGCCTCTATAGCCGGTGATCGCAGGTCGATCCAGCCGAGGATGCCGAGGATCGGCGCGCTCCGTGCCGCATCGATCAGAAAGCGTGTCTCTTCAGGCACTTGCCGCGCCTGCACGGCGATCGCGCCGCCCACGCCGGCCGCCTCGAGCGTCGTGGCCAGATCCTTGCCCATGAAGTCGCGCGCAATTCGGCTCTCGGGATCAATCCATGCATATTCAGTGGGTTGATAGCGCCAGAGATGATGATGCGCATCGATCTTCATCTTAGGCGAGGCCAGCACGGATGATGGGTGTGAATGGACATAAAGTTTTCTTTATATCGGCATTGCGAAACGGGCGCGGAGCCGGAAGCGGTTCATCACTTGTCAGATAGGTGACGCTTGCGCAAGGCGCCAGCTCTCGGCTGGGTCGCCCATTATCCTCCACCCTCTCGCCCATTGCAGGTTGTGCTGCGTGCAAATTCATAGCAAGTTGCGGAAAAACAGGGAGGATAGGGCATGAAGGCAATAGCGCTTCTCACGGCTGCGGCCATTTCAGTTACCATCGGCGTTTCAGCACAGGCACAGTTTAACGGCCGTGAAGACCCGATGCCGGTCACGGCGCCGAAGATCGCGGAGCAATACTGGTCAGCCAAGCCGACCAAGCCGACGCCCTATGCCGCACCCAACAAGGTGCACTGGAAGCTCTCCGAGATTCTCGCCGCGCACAGGGGTCAGACGGACTGGGTGCAGCCGATCGTGCGCAATCCCGAACAGGATGCAGATTATATCTCGCTCGGCGCGGGCAAGAAGACAAAGCGGCGCATGTATGCCGACGACCGCGTCGTCTGGATCGTGCAGGACGGCGCAATGCGCGTCTCCATCGATGGCACCGAGCCGTTCGTGGCCACCAAGGGCTTTATGGTGAACGTGCCCTTCCGCCATTATTATTCGATCGAGACGGTGGGCGAGAAGCCCTCGCTGCGCTTCGAGGTGCGGCAGGCCGGTTCCGCGCCGCTCTATCCGCTCGACGAGACGCCCGATGCGCGACCGGGCTATGAGTATGTGAAAGTGACCGGCACGCCCGGCCCGAGCAAGGACCGCGATACCAACCCGATCTATGTCGATTTCTTCAAGCAGATTGCGAACGACGACAAGAACTATAATGGCAAGTTCGTGTGGGACGATCACTTCACGTCCAACATCCTGCGCGGCAAGGCTCAGCCGATCGCCCCGGCGACCAGCAAGGGCCACTTCCATGGCGACTGGACCGAGTTCTGGTTCATCATGGAAGGGAAGGTCGGCTACCAGATCGAGGGATACCCTTATTTCGAGTCCGAGCCGGGTGACGTGGTGACGGCGCAAAAGGGCCGCTGGCATCGTCCCTCCAATGCGCCGGGCGCGCCCATCTCCACGCGCATCCCGTTCAATCCGCGACCGGTCATCCTGCACAACTTCGCGACGGACTGATGCGGGACCGCGCCCAGATGGCCATCGCCTGCATAGAGGATTATCGCGGGGCGGCGCGTCGGCGTCTGCCCCGCTTCCTCTTCGATTATATCGATGGCGGCTCCTATGCCGAAACGACGATGCGCGCGAACGTGGCGGATCTGGAGCGGCTTTCCCTGCGTCAGCGAGTGATGCGCGATGTCTCTGGCGCGCAGCTTGAGACGCGGATGCTGGGGCGCTCCGTCAGCATGCCGGTGGCGCTCGCGCCGATCGGCCTCGCGGGGCTCTATGCCCGGCGTGGCGAAGTGCAGGCAGCGCGCGTGGCGGAAGCGGCGGGCGTGCCATTCATCCTTTCGGCCTCGGCGTGCTGCGGACTTGAGGAGGTGGCGCCGGCTGTGCAGGCGCCGCTGCTCTTCCAGCTTTACATGATCAAGGACCGCGCCTTCATGGCGGCGCTGCTGGACCGGGCGCGGGCGGCGGGCGTGGAGACGCTGGTGATGACGGTGGACCTCATCATTCACAGCCCGCGCTATCGCGACATGCGATCGACGCTGACCGGCAGGCAGACCGTTCTGGACAGGCTGCGCCGCATGATCGAGATCGCGCGGCATCCCGGCTGGGCCTGGGATGTGGGCGTGCGCGGGCGACCGCATATTCTCGGCAATTTCGCGCCCGCAATGCCGGGCGGCGCGGGTCTCGCCCAGTTCACGGACTGGGTTTCGCGCAATTTCGATCCGTCGATTACATGGGACGACCTCGCCTGGGTGCGCGAGCGCTGGAAAGGCCCGCTGGTGCTGAAAGGCATCCTCGATCCCGACGACGCGCGCCTGGCCTGCGAGGCGGGCGCGTCCGCGATCGTCGTCTCCAATCATGGCGGCCGCCAGCTTGACGGCGCACCCTCAACCATCAGCGCGCTGCGCCCGGTGGTCGAGGCAGTGGAGGGCAAGCTTGAAGTGCTGATGGACGGTGGCATCCGCTCGGGTGTCGACGTGCTGCGCGCGCTGGCGTCCGGCGCGAGCGGCGTGCTGCTCGGCCGGGCTTGGGCATTCGCGCTGGCGGCAGGCGGCGGCGCGAGCGTATCGCATATGCTGGAACTGCTGCGACACGAACTAGCGGTGGCGATGGCGCTGACGGGCTATTCGCGCATTGCCGATATCGGCCCGGAGGCGTTGCTCCGGACTGAACGGGCTGCATCATAAGATCAGAGATATAAGTAGAGACACGAGGGGAGAGACGATGATTGTACGGACGACATGCGCGGCGCTCGCGCTGCTGGGTAGCACTGGAATGGCTCACGCCCAGATCGCGGTGACGGCAAATGACGGCAAGGCCGTGCCATCTGACGCTCCCGATACGCCGCGCACGGCCGACTCCATCTCGGTCATCGAGATCGGCAAGACCGGCGCCCGCACGCTCGCCACATTGCCGGTGCCCGCCACAGTCGTTGGCCCGCCCGGCACGGTCGCGATGTCGGCGGACAGCAAGATGGCGATCGTCACCGCCGGGCAGATCATGGGCGCGGACGGCAAGCCCGCGCCGGGTGATGTCGTCACTGTGGTCGACATCAGCAAGCCGACTGCGCCAGTCGTGAAGCAGACGCTCAAGGCCGGGGTGGGCGCGGCAGGCGTGGCGATCAGCCCGGCGGGCACGCTGGCCATCGTGGCGAACACCAATGCGGACAGCCTCTCGCTCTTCACCATCGCGGGCGGAAAGCTGGAGTCGGCGGGCACGGTGGCGCTCGACGCGCGGACGCGCCCGGTCGATGTGGTCTTTCTGGATGACAAGACCGCTTATCTCGTCTCGCAGGGCGGCAACAAGCTGGTCCGCCTGAGCGTGAACGGCACGCAGGTGACGACCGCCGGCGACATTCCGGTCGGTGCCGGACCCTATAGCATCGCGCTCGATCGGCGCACGCGCATGGCCTATGTCAGCCATCTGGGTGGTCGCGCGCCCGTGCCGCCCGGCACGCCACCGGGACCGCGCATGGGCTCGGTCGGCATTGTCGATCTGGCGGCAGGCCGGATGGTCGACCAGATCGATACCGGGGTCACGCCGGAATATGTCGGCCTGTCACCCAGCGGGCGCTATCTGCAGGTGACAGTCAACAATGGCTCGACCCTGCCGGCGAACTCGCCAGCTTTCCACGACTATGGGATGATGAGCATCTACCGCATCGACGGCAAGGCGCTGCGCCCCGCCGCCGAGACGCGCACCGGCCGCTGGTGCCAGGGCGGAGCGTGGAGCGCGGACGAGAAACAGGTGCTGCTGCAATGCTCGATGGCCAAGCAGGTAGAGGTCTATCGCTTCGACGGCAAGACGTTGAAGGCGGCGACGCCGCTCACCTTCGATGCGCGGCCCGGCGCAATGGCAACGGCGAGAAGCAGGTAGGGGGAGAGGGTCGGGCAAACTGCTTTGCCGGGATTTACGTCCGAAGCTAATGGGTGGACGCGACGATGTTGCGGACATCCATTGCTGCGAGGCAACCCCCAAACGCTGTTGCCAATTGCAAACAACCGTGATTTGAACGGTCAGCTTGGCAATGGATCGTCCTTCGTCGCCTCCAGCTCAGCGTCGTTCGCCTCAACCCATATTTCTAACTGCTCGATAAGGCCGGGCCACACCGCGTCGTATTCGTAATGGAACGTTTCCATACACAGCATCATCGCTTGGGGGTGGCGCTCGCCGTGCAGTTCCATCCAGCGGTTGGAGAATGTCGTCTCGTATTCGTCGTAGTTGGTGGTCGAGTAGCCGCCCATCAGCCCTTCGTAGTTCGGGTGCGCGCTCTCTGACAGGTTCTCATAATTCTTCATCAAGCCAGGATAGCGCTTATCGCACTTTCCTAAGATCGTAAGGATGCTGACCGCATCAGGCATCCGGTCATTGTTGCGTGACCCGAGCAGGAGGAGGGTGGTCTTCTCACCGAAAACTTGAAAGCTCAGCTTTCCGTCAAGCACCTGCTGCATGAGCAAATTGACGTAGATGAGCGTGGCAAGTGTCTCGAACCCGCTCCTCAATAATATCCGCGCTCCAAGTCCATGCCCCTGCTGATGCAGCGCATAAGACTGAACCATCAGGTCGTGCTCACGCCAGAATGCAAGTTCCCGCAGCATCCACACCCGATAGAGCGATTTCCACTTATAGGCCACGGCATTGCGGGAAAGCAGGCCACCAACGGGAATGTTCGGAAATAGCGAACCGCCCCAATTCGCCAAGTTTTGTTCTAACTCGTCCATGGCAGTCAATTAGCACATGAATGACAACTTTGTAGCGCAGATCAACGCAAAGCCGACCACCCATTCCCCCAACAAATCCGACGTTCCGCCTGTGTAAAGCGCTGCTCGAATCGCCTGTCCCGACGGCGATAATGCCGACACCTCCCGCTGGACTTGCCCCTCTTCCCGCCCGATAGGCGCGGCATGTCCGGTCTTGCCCGCCTTTCCCATCATCGCGCCGCGCCCGTGGTCGTCGCGTGCGTGGCGATCATGGTGTTTTCAGTGATGGACACCGTGATGAAGGGGCTGTCGATCGCGCTGGGTGCGTACAACGCGATGCTCTGGCGCACGGCGATCGGCGTAGTGATGACCGGAGCGCTGTTTCTGGGGCAGGCGCGGCGCTGGCGACCGGCGCGTCCGGTGCTGCTGCTGCACCTCGCGCGCAGCCTTTCCGCCGCCATTTCCATCGTGCTGTTCTTCTGGGGGCTGGTGCGCGTGCCGATGGCGCAGGGTATTGCGCTGAGCTTCATCGCGCCGCTGATCGGTCTCGGCCTCGCCGCTTTGTTCCTCAAGGAGCGCGTGACGCGGCGAGCGATCGGCGGATCAGTGCTGGCGTTCGTCGGCGTGCTTGCGATCCTGATCGGCCAGCCAGCGGCGGCGAGGGGCGCCGAAGCGTTTCACGGCGCGCTGGCCATTCTCCTTGCGGCGATCTTCTATGCGCTGAACCTCGTCCTCTCCCGCCGGCAGTCCCAGGCGGCCGGGCCGGTCGAGGTCGCTTTCTTCTTCAACATCATTGCCTTCAGCTTTTACGGGCTGGCTGCGCCATGGTTTGCCGAACTGCCCAGCAGTGCGCATATACCCGCGCTGATCGTCGCGGCGCTCACTTCCATCCTGTCGATCATGATGCTTGCCTGGTCCTATGCGCGGGCGGAGGCGCAGGTGCTGATGCCGGTGGAGTATAGCGCCTTCATCTGGGCCGCGCTCTTCGGTTGGTGGGCCTTCGGCGAGCGCGTGACGCCCGCGACGCTGCTGGGCGCTGGGTTCATCATTGCCGGGTGCATCTGGGCAGCGCGCGGCGGATCGCCGGTGTCCGCCCCCATATCTGCCGTTGATCCGGAGGCCAGTGCATGAGCGTGACGATAAGAGCAGCGACGAGGCAAGACATCGATCTCATTCACCGCTTCATCGCCGCGCTCGCCGACTATGAGCGGCTGGCCGATGAGGCGCGGGCGGACAAGGCGGAACTGGCACAGCATCTCTTTGGGGAGCGGCCAATGGCGGAAGTGCTGATCGCCGAGCATGAGGGGGCGGCGGTCGGCTTCGCGCTGTTCTTCCACAACTTCTCGACCTTCGAGGGGAAGCCCGGCCTCTATCTGGAGGATCTCTTCGTGGTGCCGCAAGCGCGCGGGCTGGGCGCGGGCAAAGCACTGCTCGCCCATCTCGCGAAGCTGGCCGTGGAGCGGGGCTGCGCGCGCCTCGAATGGTCCGTGCTGGACTGGAACGAGCCCGCGATCGACTTCTACCGGTCGATCGGCGCGCGGTCGATGGACGAGTGGACCGTCAATCGTGTGGACGGCGCGGCGCTGCGGGCGCTTGCAGACTCTTGACCCGATGACTTGACTGCGACTCCGCGAAGAGCGATTCTGCACGCGTAAAAGGGCCTCGCGTCCGGACAATCGAGGAAAAGAACGTCATGGCGAGCCGAGCACCGGCCAACCGCACACCGGGGAGCCGGACACCGGAGTGGCGCGCCATGCTGCGCCGCAGCCTCACGCGCATCGCTGCGCTGTTGGGCGCGGTGGGGCTTTACGCGCTGGCGATCTTCCTTTTCCTCGCGCTGCTTACCTATCGGCCAAGCGATCCCGCCATGAACACCGTGGCGGGCGGCGAAGCGGCGAACCTGATGGGCGGCGCGGGCGCGTGGAGCGCGGACATCCTGCTCTGGTTCCTGGGTGTGCCCGTGGCGCTCGCCTTGCCGCTCGTGGTCATCACTGCCCGCCGCCTGTGGTGCGATCAGGATATGCACGGGTGGAAGGCCCAGCTGATCAAATGCGTGGTCGGCATTGCGCTTATCGGCATTGCGCTTTCGCTGTTTCAGCCCGAGCCGCTGGTGGCGCTGCCCGCCGGCTGGGGCGGGGTCGTTGGCCTCGTCACCGCCAAGGGCACGCTCAGCCTCACTGCCGCGATTTCCGCCGCGTTCCGGCCGTGGGTCGAGTGGGCACTGCTGCTGTTTGCGCTGGGTCTGGGCAGCTGGCTGTGGGTAAAGAGCCTCGCGCTCGAAAAGCCGTTGTTCCATCTTGTGCGGCCCGGCCTGCCGAAGCTTCCCGGCCTCCGCCTGCCGCGCTTTTCGTTCGCGCGCGGAACCTCCGAGCCGGACGATGAGGCGCTGGTGGTGCCCGACCGGGAGAAGGAGCCGCGCCGCGCGGTCGAGCAGGCCACGCGGCCGCCGATCAGCATTCAGGCGCCCAGCAGCAATGCGGTGCCCAAGGCGTTCGGTCCCGTCTCCGGGCAGAGCGACCTCTTTGGCAATAATGCGCTGCCCTCGCCGGATCTCCTCTCGCCGCCCACTGCCTCGGCCGAGATCAAGATCGACAAGCCGGGCCTCGAGCGCAATGCGCGGCTGCTGGAAAGCGTGCTCGACGACTTCAACGTGAAGGGCAACATCACAGAGGTCCGCCCCGGCCCCGTCGTCACGATGTACGAGCTGGAGCCCGCGCCCGGCATCAAGGCAAGCCGCGTGATTCAGCTCGCGGACGACATTGCCCGCAACATGTCTGCGCTCTCCGCCCGTGTCGCGACCATTCCCGGCCGCACCGTCATCGGCATCGAGCTGCCCAATGTGAACCGCGAGTCCGTGGTGCTGCACCAGCTCATCACCAGCGCATCCTTCGCGGAGCAGAAGTCGACGCTGCCGATCATTCTGGGGAAGAACATCTTCGGCGAGCCAGTGATCGCCGATCTTGCCGCCATGCCGCATCTGCTGGTCGCGGGCACGACCGGATCGGGCAAGTCGGTCGGCCTCAACTGCATGATCCTGTCGCTGCTCTACCGGATGACCCCGGACGATCTGCGGCTCATCATGATCGACCCGAAGATGCTGGAACTCAGCATTTACGACAATATCCCGCATCTGCTCTCGCCGGTCGTCACCGAGCCGGCCAAGGCGATCCGCGCGCTCAAATGGGCCGTGGAGCAGATGGAGGACCGCTACCGGATGATGGCGGCGATCGGGGTGCGCAACCTCGCCAATTATAACGAGAAGGTGCGCGGCGCGAAGGCCAAGGGCAAGCCGCTCGGCCGCATGGTGCAGGTGGGCTACGATCCCGAGAGCGGCAAGCCGATCTACGAGGAAGAGAAGCTCGATTACCAGCCGCTGCCGCAGATCGTGGTGGTGGTGGACGAGCTCGCTGACCTCATGATGACGGCGGGCAAGGAAGTCGAGTTCCTCATCCAGCGGCTGGCGCAGAAGGCGCGCGCGGCGGGCATCCACCTCATCCTCGCCACGCAGCGCCCCTCGGTGGACGTCATTACCGGCGTCATCAAGGCGAACCTGCCGACCCGCATCAGCTTCTTCGTCACGTCCAAGATCGACTCGCGCACCATATTGGGTGAGCAGGGCGCCGAGCAGCTGCTCGGCAAGGGCGACATGCTCTATATGGCGAGCGGCAAGGGCCTTATGCGCGTGCACGGCCCCTTCGTCTCGGACGACGAAGTGCGCGCCATTGCCGACCATTGGCGCTCCAAGGGCGAGCCGGATTATATCTCCGCCGTCACCGAGGAGCCGGAGGACGGCAGTTTTGCTTTGGATGGCGTGGATCTGGGCGACGACAGCGCGGACGACAAGCTCTATCGCAAAGCCTGTCAGCTCGTCTTCGTCAACCAGAAGGCATCGACCAGCTGGCTCCAGCGGCAGATGCGCATTGGCTACAACAGCGCCGCCCGCCTCATCGAGCGCATGGAGGAGGAGGGCCTTGTCGGCGCGCCGAACCATGTCGGCCGGCGCGAGGTGCTGCGCGACGAGAACGGCCAGCCCATTTAGCTCGGATCGACATCCGACATCTCGGCTACGGAAAGGCCTCACCCTGAACTTGTTTCAGGGTCCATGTTTCGGTGAAACTCCGCGCCGGAACGGTCGCCCGATCGTTCCGGACAGCCAAATGCCGATTGTCCTGGGATGGTTACGGCGCTGCCGCTCGTCCCGCCTCAGTCGGGAAATGGCTCGACATGAGTCGCGCCGGTGCGGGCGATATAGACCGCGCGGCGCCCCGAGAAGGAGACGATGTAGCTGGCGCAGCCCGCCGATGCCGCCTTCTCGCAAAATCCTCGATAGCTGTAGCCTGGCACTTGCTGCTGCGCTTCGCGGATCGCGCTTTGCAGGGCGTGCCGGTCGAGTTCGGGAGCGACCGCGTTCGTCACTTCGTGCGTCGGCAGTTCGACGCTGTCCCCGTCCGCCGTGTAGTAGATCGCGGCCGCGCGGCGAAAATCGATGGCATAGCTCTCGAAACCGGCGTCGATCAGCATGCCAACGATCTGCGGGAAGGGCAGGCTATCCTCCTGCGCCGCCGCGAGGCTGGCGAGGGCCGTGGCTCTCATCTCCTCATGCATGGTCATGTCCTTTGTTCGGTTGGTGTTCGTCAGGTGAGTAGAATGACCACACCGCCTAAGCTCGGTCTACGTCGGTTCGCCCTTCCTTCGGATCTCGCGTTCGGTTGACGCGTTGCCTTGTCGGGTTCACTCGACATTCAAGGCAATCCACCTAAAGGCGCGTCATGACCAGACCCATGCTTTCCCTAGCTCTCGCCCTCGCGCTGCCGCTCGGTGCGGCTGCGGTGGCGCCGGTGCCCGCGCAGTCACAGGCGCCCACTCAGGATGATCTCGCGGCCGTGAATCGCGCGATCCGCTCGATCACGACGCTCAAGGCGCGCTTCACGCAGACTGACCGCAACGGTCAGGTGCAGATGGGCCAGATGCTGCTCAAGCAGCCCGGCAAGATCCGCTTCCAATATGATGGCGATGGCCTGCTCATCATCTCTGACGGCAAGTCCCTCTATTTCATCGACTATGATGTGCGGCAGCAGCAGCGCTGGCCGATCCGCAATTCGCCGCTCGGCGCTCTGCTCGATCCGAGCCGCGATCTCTCGCGCTATGGCAAGCTGGTGGAGACCGGCGACGCGCGCGTCGTCTCCGTCGATGTGCGCGATGCGGACCATCCCGAATATGGCGTCATCAATCTCGTCTTCACGCGCAAGGCGTCTGCGCCGGGCGGGCTGGAGCTTTATGGCTGGGTAGCCAAGGACGCGCAGGGCAATCGCACATCGCTGCGGCTTACCGATCTTGCCTATGGCGTGGACATCCCCGACCGGTCATTCACTTGGCGAGACCCTAGACCGAACACGCGACCCGTGCGGTGAAATGAGTTCTCCCGGCGACGATCACCTTTCTGACATTTTCCGTTCATCGGCGGCTCATCTGATCCGGGTTAAGTCTTAAATCGTGATGAAGGACAGGTATTCGGGATTCCCCCCTGTTGCCCGGCCTGTCCTCATCACTTTGAGCGCCAATTTCCTTTTTTGAGCGCGGTAGAGACCCCCGTTCCACGCCCCCCGGAGCGGGGGTCTTCGCATCTGCAGTCCATTCTCTTCGCAATCGAGTAACGGCAAGCGCTTGCCTTGCTTCGGCCTCCTATGCTGCGGGAAATAGAGCCGGATATTGGCAAATGCGCCCCCCTGCGCAGACAGGCGGAACAAAATAGCGAATATCAAATCGTTACAGCCCATTGAGTTCCGCTTGATGCAAGTATCCCCGTGGACTGGCGAACAAGATATCATCCGAGTCCTTGCTGCACGCCAAGTCATCTTTGAGGCACTATTTGACCGTACAAAAGGCGATCTGTGAGCCATCTACCGAATAGTTTTATTACGGCACGTGCTTCGGTTCGTCGTGCGCCACGGTCAAATGGACTGCACAACTGCGAGTCGCATAAAGCTGTTCATCTGGGAGAAAGGTTTCTCCGAACAGGCTCGACCAGTGGTGCAAATTGAAGGAGCAATTCAGGTGCGTATCAAACAGCCACGACATCTTCTCGTGCTGGCGATGCTGGCGCTTCCCGTCTCGGGCGCCGCGCTGGCGCAGGCCGAGGCAGGTCCGAACCCGGATGTCACGGTAACGGGAGCTAACATAAAGGGGCCTGATATCAAAGGCTTTATCTCCGCTCGCTCGGACAACAAGATCCAGGTGACGTCTGCCGATGGCACGCGCACTGCGGTGACGATCGATGACGGCACGGAGATCAGGTCCGCGTCCGGCCTGTTCAACAATCGCAAGCTCGCTGCGGATTCCCTGCTGAACGGTCTCCCGGTCACCGTTAAGACGGTGCAGGCCGAAGGAACCTTGATTGCCAGCAAGATCAGCTTCACCGGGCGTGACCTCAAGACCGCGAGCATGATCCGCACGGGCACCGCTCAGGGCTTCGAGGAGCAGACCGCGGCTACCGAAGCGCTGCGCGGCCGCATGGGCGACATCGACAAGTACAACGTCAAAGCCACGACCAACGTGAACTTCGACACGGGCAAATATCAGCTCACCGAGCAGGGCAAGCAGGATCTCTGCGCGGCGGCCGCCACGGCCAACGGCATGGAGAATGCGCTTCTGCTCGTCGTAGGCTATACGGACTCGACTGGACCGGAAGAGTTCAACCAGGTGCTGAGCGAGAAGCGGGCCACCCGTGTGGTCAACTATCTGCAGCAGGCCTGCGGCTGGAAGCCCTATCGCATGCTGACGCCCACCGGCATGGCCATGGCCGATCCGCTGGCGGATAATAGCACGCCGGAAGGCAAGGCACAGAACCGCCGCGTCGCGGTGAACGTGCTGGTCAGCAAGGCCGTAGACGGCTTCTAAGAATTGTATTTTGGGGCGGGCTTAGGCTCGCCCCATATAATGACGAAAAGTCGGGGTTCGTCTTACTAGTGCTCCCGGCATTCCGCCGCCCGATCCAGCAGAAACGCCTTTTCCATTTCGTTGCGCGTCAGGCTCGCGGCGATCTCGAACTGCGCTTTCGCTTCCCGCACACGACCGGCCCGAAAGAGGAAGTCGCCCCGCGCAGCAGGGAGCGGGGCATAGTTGCGGAGCGCCGCGGCATTTGCCAATTCGTCGATCAGCCTGAGCCCCGCATCGGGTCCATAGGCCATGCTGTGCGCGACCGCGCGATTAAGGTCGACCACCGGCGATGGAATGACCAAACGCAGCCGATCATAGAGCGCGGCGATGCGCGGCCAATCGGTCTGTTCGGCCTTCATCGCGCGGGCGTGGCACGCCGCGATGGCCGCTTGCAGCGCGTAAGGGCCATCGGCGCCATCGAGCGCCTCCAGCCGGGCGAGGCCGGCAAGGCCACGGCGAATAAGCATCTGATCCCAACGGGAGCGGTCCTGCTCGGGCAGAGGGACGAGCTCGCCTTTTGGCCCGGTGCGCGCCGGAAAGCGGGAGGCGTGTATTTCCATGAGGGCGAGCAGCCCCAGCACTTCGGGCTCGCCGGGCATCAGATCGGCCAGAATGCGTCCCAGCCGCTGCGCCTCAAGGCAGAGGGCCGGGCGGATCAGATCGTCTCCGGCCGTCGCGGCATAGCCCTCGTTGAAAATCAGGTAGATGACCTCCAGCACGGACGGCAGTCGACTGGCCAGAGCCCGGCCGCGCGGCACTTCGAAGGCAAGGCCCGCACTGCCGATCGCCTTCTTCGCCCGCACGATGCGTTGGGCGATGGTCGGCTCGGCGGCGAGGAAGGCGCGGGCAATCTCGTCAGTCGTCAGTCCGCCGATCAGCCACAAAGTAAGCGCGGCGCGCGCGTCGGCCGAGATGGCCGGGTGGCACGCGGCGAACATGAGTCCAAGCAGTTCATCGCCAAGATCATCGTCCATGGCGGCTTCCACCTCCTCAATCGAGCCGTCCTGCGCGCCGTCGATCTCCCGTGCGATCTCGCCATGCTTGCGTTCGCGCATCCGGTTGCGGCGGATGCCGTCAATGGCGCGGCGTTTGGCCACCGCCATCAGCCAGGCACCGGGATTATCCGGCACGCCGGAGTCGGGCCAGGCTGACAGCGCGACAAGCAGGGCGTCCTGCGCCAGCTCCTCGGCGCGGTCGACATCGCGCACCATGCGGGCAAGGCCGGCAATGAGCCTCGCCCGCTCGATGCGAAAAACCGCCTCTATCGCCCGATGAGCCGCGTCCGCTGTCATGCCGCTACCCGGCTCAGTTATCCGAGAGCTTCTCCACCAGGCTGGCGTGAATCTGCTCGGCCTCCGGGGTCATATGCTCTGCGAAGTCGGAGAGTTCGTAGAACGGCCGGATCTCAATCTCGCTGGGGCCGTACATGGGGTTCGGACAGCGCTTCACCCAGGCGACCGCTTCGTCCATGTCCTTGACCTCCCAGATCCAGTAGCCGGCGACCAGCTCGCGGGTTTCCGCAAAGGGTCCGTCGATCACTGTGCGGCCCGGCCCGTCAAAGGCGACGCGCTTGCCATGGGATGAGGGCTTCAGTCCGTCGCCCGCGAGCATGATGCCGGCCGCGACCAGCTCCTCATTATACTTGCCCATCTTCACGAGCATTTCGCTCATCCACTCCGGGTGCATGATGCCCTGCTCGCTGTCTTCCGTCGCCTTCACGAAAACCATCACACGCATTGTCCGACTCCTTAGATGAGTGAAGGCCATTATGGGCCTCGATACCATGACGAAGCAGCGCGGCGCGAATCGACATGCCTCGCGAAAATTTTGACAGTCGCCGATTTTGCAGCCTTCGGCGCAGTTTTCCTTGCTCGGAACGGATTCTCGGAAAAAGCGGTTCCCAATTTTTCCCGCGATGTTCTAGGGACGGCGCATGTCCAATAAGTCCCCCTCGAATACGCTCAAGATCGCGTCCTGGAATATCAACAGCGTCCGCGCCCGGCTCGACATCGTGGAGCGCTTCCTCACCGAATATCAGCCGGACATCCTCTGCCTGCAGGAGACGAAGGTCATCAACGGGGTTTTCCCCGAAGGGCTCTTTCGCCGTCTGGGCTACAATCATCACGCCCTCCACGGCCAGCCGATGCACCATGGCGTCGCCATCGTCTCCAAGGTGCCGATGCGCGACGACGACCGGCTCGACTGGCAGGCTAATGGCGAGGCACGCCATGTCGGCGTGCGGCTCGACAATGGTCTGCGCATCGAGAATGTCTATGTGCCCGCAGGCGGCGAGGAGCCGGACCGCACGATCAACGCCAAGTTCGGCCAGAAGCTCGATTTCTTCGAGCGGATGATCGACTGGTCCAGCAAGCTTGATGTGCCGACGCTGCTGGTCGGCGATTTCAACGTCGCGCCGCTGGAGTGCGATGTGTGGAGCCACAAGCAGCTCATCAACGTGGTGAGCCACACGCCAGTGGAGTGTAAGCTGATGGACCGGCTGCAGAAGTCCCATGGCTGGGTGGATATTGGCCGCCGCTTCTACCCGGCGCCGGAACGGCTCTACACCTGGTGGAGCTATCGCGCGCACGACTGGGCGAAGTCCGATCGCGGCCGGCGCCTCGACCATATGTGGATCAGCCCTTCGATTGCCGACAAGGCCGTGTCGCATCAGGTGATCGAGCCCGTCCGCAGCTGGGCGCGCCCCTCCGATCATGCGCCGCTCATCACGGAAATCGCTATCTGATGGATGGCAAGGCCGCCGCGCGCGCGGTGGACGCGCTGCGCCGGGGCTGGCCGGTGCGCCTCGCCGGTTCGCAAGGCGCGATGGCGCTGCTGGCGGTGGAAGGCGCGACGGACGAAAGTCTGACTCGGTTCGATCCCGCAGGCACGGCGCCGATCCTGATTGCAGGCTCCCGCGCGGCGACGCTCAAACTCGCGAACCAGCGCGATGCCGCCGAGCCGGAGCAGCCCGTCCTGATTGCCCGCGCACCCTGGCTTGCCACGCCGGCCGAAGCGATGGGGCTGGCTGATCCGGTCAGTGATCTTGCGACCCCGTTCAAAGGGCCGTTCGAAGCTCTGCCCATAGCCTTGCCCGATGTTGCCGCCGCTGCGCTCGATCTTGCGCGGATTGCGGGCATTCTGCCTGCCTTCTTCTTCGGCAATGCCGAGTCGCCCGTGGAAGCAGTCGTCACGCTCGACGAGCTTGCGGCCTATTCCGACGCCACTCGCCTCGCCATTGCCGCGCGAGCGCGCCTGCCGGTCGATGCGGCCGTGAATGCGGAGATCGTCGCGTTCCGCAGCCCGGAAGATCCGCGCGAGCATATTGCGCTGATCGTCGGCGCGCGCGATTCCTCGCCGCCGGTCGTTCGTCTGCACAGCGAGTGCCTAACCGGCGATGTGCTGGGCAGCCTCAAGTGCGATTGTGGACCGCAATTGCACGAGGCGCTTCATGCCATCGCGCACGCGCAATGGGGTGTGCTGCTCTATCTGCGGCAGGAGGGGCGAGGCATCGGCCTCATCAACAAGCTGCGTGCCTATGAGCTGCAGGATCAGGGCTTCGACACGGTGGATGCCAACACCCGGCTCGGCTTCGCGATCGATGCGCGCGACTTCGGGGTGGCGGCGCGGATGCTGGGGCTGCTCGGCATTGGCGAGGTGCGCCTGCTCACCAACAATCCGCAGAAGGTCGCCGGACTCGAGGCGGCGGGCGTCAACGTGGTGGAGCGGCTGCCGCTGAAATTGCCTGCCAATCCGCACAATGCGCGCTACCTCGCGACCAAGCGCGACCGGACGGGCCATCAGCTTTGAGCGAGGCGGAAATTCGCGTTTCAGCCGGGGCTGGGCAACTCGTTCTGGGCAACTGGTCGACGCCCTGCATGATCGGCAAGGGCGGGCTGATCCCGGCGGCGGACAAGCGCGAAGGGGACGGCGCCACGCCGCTGGGGCGCTGGCCGATCATTGGCGCGCTGCTGCGGCCGGATCGGGCGGGCCTCGTGCCCCCCGCCGCACTTCCTTGGCGCTGGCTGCGACCGGACGATGGCTGGTCGGACGATCCGGCGGACCCGGCCTATAATCGCCCGGTGGCTCTGCCGCGCGCGACCAGCCATGAGCGGCTCTGGCGCCAGGATGCCGCCTATGACGCGATCATCGTGCTTGGCCACAATGATGCGCCGCCTGTGCCGGGCATGGGCAGCGCCATCTTCTTTCACAGCTATAATCTGGGGGATGATGGACGGCCGCGCCCCACTGAGGGATGCGTGGCGATCGCGCCGGACGCGATGCGGACGATCCTGCCTCGCCTGTCATACGGCATGATCTTCGACATCACGCCCTGAGCGGAAAATTGACCGGGCCGAGACACGCAAGCGCATCCCGACCCGTCCGCCCCGGGAGCCTCCGGGGAACCAGATACCTATTGTGGCGATCCTAGCTGAACAGGGCCTGACCACTTCTGACGCTTTGTCCGGCGTGCAACTGGGCAACCGCGCCGGTCGCCGTGCCTGTGCTCTCGCCGCGTGAGCCCGTCAGCTGAATGAGCGTTTCCAGCCAGGCCTCGGCGAGCGCGAAGCGACCAAGTCCGGATTCGGCATTGAGATGACCATGTGCCCCGGCCTCGACGAAGTGGCTGCCCCAATATTTGGCCAGACCATGGGCCCGGGCGAGGGAAATATAGGGATCATCGCTGCTGGCGATGACGACCGAGGGGAAGGGCAGCAGCAGCTTGGGTGCGGGGCCGAAGGCGGCAATGCGGGTCTCCGGGCCAGCGGCGTCCACTTCCGGCGGTGCGACGAGCAGCGCGCCTGCTACCGGCTGACCAAAGGGCTGGGTTTCCAGCGCCGCCCACCATGCGACGGCAAGGCAGCCGAGGCTGTGCGCAGCCAGGATCACAGGCCGATCGGCACGGCTGATCGCTTCGTTGAGTTTCGTCACCCAGCTATTGCGGTGCGGGCGATCCCACATGCCCAGCTCGGCGCGGATCGTATCAGTGCGCTCGGCTTCCCAGATGCTCTGCCAGTGGGCGGGGCCGCTGTTATCGAGGCCCGGAACGGTGAGGATGAGAGGCTGTTCACTGCCCGGAGCGTGATGCTGCGTCATCGCTGATCTCCTGTTCGGCGCCGGGAGATGCCGGTGCCTTGCCTTTGATATGTATCTCTACTTTTCAAATAGACAAGAGGTCTGAGCCTGTGCGAGGGCGAATTGCGACCAAATGATGGCAGCAATTATGGCGCACTTGCCGCAATTGGCGGAAATGCGTGAAAGAGGATTTGAGCGGCGGTGTGACGAATTGTGGCGTTCAGCCGAATCGGGCGTCCCAGTTCTCGGGCTTGAAGCCGACGACCAGCGCGCCGGCCCCGGTCACCACCGGACGCTTAATCGTGGAAGGGTGAGCCGCCATCAGCGCAATCGCCTTTGCAGCGTCGATGCCCGTCTTGTCCGCATCCGGCAGCTTCTTGAAAGTGGTCCCGGTGCGATTGAGCAGAACTTCCCAGCCCGCTTCGTCCACCCAGGCTTGCAATTCCGCAGCGCTCGGCGGCGTCTTCTTATAGTCGCGAAAGTCATAGGCGATGCCGTGGTCGGCGAGCCAGGTGCGCGCCTTCTTCACTGTGTCGCAATTGGGAATGCCGTGGAGAGTGAGGGTCATGGGCACGCCTTTCAGAAGTTGTGATTCCGATCTGGCGAACATTTGTTCGCACCCAACATGTGTTCAATTGGCGATGGCACGTCGATTTCCCATACAGTCACTTGGGTGACGGCGGGGGGCGTGTGGGTGGTGGCGGGGGGCGTGATTCTGGCTTACCCACGCATCCCCGTGATGGCGGTCGCCCGTCCAAATAGCGAATGCAAGGGCGCATCTCATTTGGAAACCAACCGTTCGCTTTGAGCGCATAAGTGAAAGCTAGGTTTGCTATCGAATTCGCAAACAGCCTTTCATTTATGTCAGGCAATGAGTGAGCGTCATTCAGGTTCAATCCTATTATCGACAGAGGATGGTCCTTGCAGGCTAATTCAGCCCTTTGCCGCGCTTCCGCCACACCATTGCGAGTTCGACTTGAAAATGCATCATCCGAATAGGCGGCGAGTTCAATGCACCGTGCATAATCGATCGCTTTTGTGAGCGACGCTGGCTTTAGTGGTCGATTTGGATCCCTGTCCAACATCAACCAGGCGATTATGACCTGTTGCTTGAAATCAGCGGGCGATTGGGGGTCAATCTCAGCTTTATCAAACGGTATTCCCGCTTGATTTAAACAGACACTCAGCGCGGCTTTTGCATCTTGAGGGGCCGCGTCTACACAAGCGATAACTGGAGCCATGCTTGACAAGGTAGGCAGCAACGACGGCCGAGACCGCTCCTTTGCTGGAGCGCATGATGCCATTACAATTCCGACAAGCATTATCAGCGCGCGACACGATCGCATCACCTGCCCCCTCAACGACAAATCACCACACCGCCGTATCATGGTCAGGATGCTGGCGGTTGCTTGCCGCGATGCGCGGCGCTTCGTCCGCCATGTTCTCCTCGGTGGTGCCGTCGTCAGGGAGCGCACCCAGATGATCGATGCCCGGCCAGCGTCCCTCCAGGCCGAACTGACGGGCGGGGAGGGCCAGCGTCGGGTCGTCGAGCGATCCTATGGTGAGGTTGATATAAGGAGCGTCTGGCCAGCGATAATAAAGCGGTGTGCCGCAGGCCGCGCAAAAGCCGCGCGCCGCCAGATCGGAACTCATGAACTCGCCGGGTGTACCCCGCGTCCAGACGAGCGTGGCGTTGTCCGCATGAACCAGCGCTGCGAAGGGGCCACCGGCCGCCTTCTGGCACATGCGGCAGTAGCAGACATGCGCGCTCTGCGGATCGAGCACTGCGTGGTAGCGCACCGCGCCGCACTGGCAGCCGCCAGATGCCTCCGGCCTATTGGCTGACAAGCGCGCTCTCCGGCTCCGCTTCGTCCGGTCCCGCGTCGAACCGGTCGGCAAGCGTCAGCCGGTCGAGGATCGCAGCGGTCTCGTCGCGCACCTTTATCATGATGCGGCGCAGCTCGCATTCTTCTTCCGGCACGCAGTTTTTGCAATGCTCATGGGCATAGCGGCTCGCGCAGGGCACCAGCGCCAGCGCGCCGTTGGTCAGGCGCAATATGTCGCCATAGCGGATGTCCACGGGCGGCAGGGCGAGCCAATAGCCGCCGTCGCGCCCGCGCATCGTGGCGACAAGTCCCGCGCGCGACAGCTCGGAAAGAATGACGGTCAGGAACTTGCCGGGAATGTTCTGCGCCGTCGCGATATCGGTCAGGTGGATCGGCCCCTCACCATAATGCCGCGCAAGATGCTGAAGGGCTCGGATGGTATAACGCGTACGTTGCGACAGCATGCCTACCTTATCGGCAGAGAATGCAGGGAAGGCAAGGGTCATGGCCCGCTCCCGCACAGTTTAGGTGCAGGATACGGGACATGGACCAGCGCCCCTTCCGGCGGACGGAAGGGAATCAGTCCGAAGGTGGCCTTAAGCCGCTGCTTTCCTCCGCTCGGCCAGTTCCTCGTTCAGCATTTCGGCGAGCAGGAAGGCAAGCTCCAGGCTCTGCGCCGCGTTGAGGCGCGGGTCGCAATGCGTGTGGTAGCGATCGGCCAGGCCTTCGTCCGTGATGGCGATGGCGCCGCCGGTGCACTCCGTCACATTCTGTCCGGTCATCTCGGCATGGATGCCGCCGCCGAAGCTGCCCTCGGCACGGTGTACGGCGAAGAAGCCGCGCACTTCCGCGAGGATACGCTCGAACGGACGGGTCTTGTAGCCGTTCGCCGCCTTGATGACGTTGCCGTGCATCGGGTCGCACGACCAGACGACCGGATGCCCCTCGCGCAGCACGGCGCGCACCAGCTTGGGCAGCCCGGCCTCGATCTTGTCGTGGCCATAGCGCGTGATGAGCGTGATGCGCCCGGCCTCGCGGGCCGGGTTCAGCGTGTCGAGCAGGCGCAGCAGGGCATCGGGCTCTAGGGTTGGGCCGCACTTCATGCCAATGGGATTGCCGATGCCGCGCAGATACTCGACATGGGCCGAGCCCTCGAAGCGCGTGCGGTCGCCGATCCAGAGCATGTGCGCGCTGGTGTCATACCATTCGCCGGTCAGGCTGTCCTGCCGGGTCAGCGCCTGCTCATAGGGGAGCAGCAGCGCTTCGTGGCTGGTGTAGAAGCTCGTTCCGCCAAGCTGCGGCACAGTCTCCGGCGAGAGGCCGCATGCCTTCATGAAGTCGAGCGCCTGGCCGATCTGGTCGGCCATCGCCTCGAACTTGGCCGCCCAGGGCGAGCGGCCCATGAAGTCCAGCATCCAGCCATGCACCCGGTCCAGGCTGGCATAGCCGCCCGTGGAGAAGGCACGCAGCAGATTGAGTGTCGCAGCCGACTGGTTGTAAGCGCGCACCATGCGCTGCGGATCGGGCTCGCGACCCTCGGCGGTGAAGGCAATGTCGTTCACATTGTCGCCCCGATAGCTCGGCAGCTCCACGTCGCCGATGGTCTCGGTGCCGGCGGAGCGCGGCTTGGCGAACTGGCCGGCCATGCGGCCCACCTTCACGGTCGGCAGCTTGCTGGCGAAGGTGAGCACCACCGCCATCTGCAGCAGCACACGGAAGGTGTCGCGAATATTGTTCGGGTGGAACTCCGCGAAGCTCTCGGCGCAATCGCCGCCCTGCAGCAGAAATGCCTCGCCATTGGCGACGCGTGCCAGCTCTGCCGTGAGATTGCGCGCCTCGCCTGCAAAGACGAGCGGAGGAAAATTGCCAAGCTGGGCCTCTGCGGCGGCGAGCGCCTCCGCATTGCGATAGTCGGGCATCTGCAAGCCCTTATGGTCCCGCCAGCTTGCGGGGCTCCACTTGGCAGCCATTTCTCACGCACTCCTCAACGCCGGCTGTGCAGGGGGCACGCCGGACAAGGGGCAAGCCCCTACGCGCATCGCTGAGTCGAGGCAAGTGGAGCCAGCCGGCATCCGGTTTTGGCGGCAGGCTCTGTGTTCAGCGCTCGTCCGGACCGATCCGCCATGATGCGGCGGCGGCAAGGAGCGCGACCAGCGCGGCGATCCAGAGCGCGGTATTGCCCAGCATGCGATAGCTTGCCGCGCCCGCAATCGCCCCGGCGACGAGGCCGGCCCAGAGGAGAATGTCGGGCAACCAGTCCCCGCCCGGCCGCCGCAGCAGCGCCGCCGCAATGGCATGGCCCGCGCGGGTCAGCGCACCGGTCATGTAGGTGAGGCCAATGCGCACTGTGCCGTCGCGCGTGAAGGCTGCGTTCTCCGCCCCCATCGCAATCGCGAGCAGCGCCACTGCGATCGCTCTATCGTGCGGCGCGGACAGCGCGGCGAATGCGAGCACGCCTGCCACCACGCTCAGCAGCAGAGTGCGGCCATGGCGCCCCGCCGACATGGTCAGCATCGCGCCCCCGGCCACGCCAATCACGAAGGCGCAGATGAGCCCGCCCGCAATGAGCGCATCGGGTAGCCGGTCGCTGATGCCCACGGCGAAGCGCGTGGAATTGCCGCTCATGAAAGAGACGAAGAAGCCGCCCGCGGTCATGAAGCCGATAGCGTCGACGAATCCGGCAAGGCCCGCGAGGAAAATGGCGAGGAGACGCAGGGGGCGGTGCAGCTGACGCATGATCGAGGATCAGTAGCCCCGCGCCGGATCGACGACGGCCTCGAGCGGCTCTCCCGCCAGCCAGGCACGCAGATTGCGGGCGAAGCGCTCCGCGCCTTTGCGGAAAAGGCTGGTCTGGCTGCGGCCCGACATGTGCATGGTAACGAGGCTGCGCGGCGCTTTCCACAGTGGATCGCCCGGCGGCAGCGGCTCGGGCGTCGTGACGTCGAGGAAGGCGCCGCCGATGCTGCGGCTGTCCAGCGCGGCGAGGAGCGCTGCCTGATCGATGAGGTCGCCGCGCGCGATGTTGACGAGGCCTGCCGTCGGCTTCATCGCCGCAAGCTCCGCCGCGCCGATCATGGCGCGGGTGTCGTCGGTGGCGGGCGCCGCAAGGATCACCCAGTCCATGTCGCCCAGGCGCTCGCGCCAGTCCTCTGCGCCTAAAATGCCGTTTGCAGGATCGGCCGTGCGGCGCACCGGCACGACCTGCGCCCCGCAGGCGGCAAGCCGCGTGCCGATCGCCGCGCCGATCACGCCATAGCCGATGATGAGCGCCTGGCTCCCCTCCAGCTCCGCCATGCCGGGCGGCCCAACGAGCCATTCACCGCGATCATGCGCGCGGACGATCTCGTCGAGCCGCTTGGCCAGCGTCAGCACGCCCAGCAGCGCATAGTCGGCCACGGCCTGCGCGTGGAGGCCCGTGCCGTTAGTGACGATCGTGCCACGGCTGGCAAGAAGATCGATCGGGACATCGTCCAGTCCTGCGCGGATGGTGTTGATCCACCGGGCCTTTTCGGCGCGAAGGGAGGCTTGCGCGCGCGTCTCCGGCGTGAATGCGTCGAACCAGCCGATGTCGGCGTCCGGCGCCATGTCGACTGCTTCGGCCGTGCTCGCGAACCAGCGCATCTCCACAGCATCGGGCAGCAGCGGCTCGACCAGCGGCCGGATCATCGCCGGCGCGACGATGACCGGGCGGTCAGCCAAGGTCGGGCTTCCAGTCCCAGCGCAGCGGATCGCCGTCCATCACTTCGACACCTTGGGCGATCAGCCCGTCGCGGATCGCGTCGGACGTGGCGAAGTCCTTCGCGGCGCGAGCGGCGAGGCGCTCGTCCAGCCTCGCCTCGATCTCCGCTTCGGTGATCGTCGCGGACTTGGGGCGTATGCGCAGATCGGCGCGCGTGAGGGTGAGAAGGTTGAGGCCGAGCACAGAGTCGATCTGCTCGACTGCGGCTAAGCGTTCTATCGGTCGAAGGTCGGTTCGGCCGAAAATCAGTTCTAGGATCGCCAATGAGTTAGCTGTGTTCAAGTCGTTCGAGATTTCATCGTCGAACGCTTTCGCGAACCCTACTGACTCCACCGGGTTCCCATTCGGTCGAGTTTCGCAAAGTTCCCTCAATCTGGCCACCGCCATCACCATCCGCTTGAGGCGCGTGAAAGCCGCCGCGAGATTCTCCCAGCTGAATTCCAGTTCGCTGCGGTAGTGCGCCTGCAGGCACATCATGCGGTAGGCGAGGGGGTGGAAGCCCTTGTCGATGAGTAGTTGCAGTCGCAGGAACTCGCCCGCCGACTTGCTCATCTTGCCTGACCGGTCGATCAGGAAGTTGTTGTGCATCCAGATCTTCGCGCCGCTGTTAGCGGGCACATCCAGCCCATTGGTGCAGCAATGCGCCTGATTCTGGGCAATCTCGTTGGGGTGGTGGATCTCGCGATGGTCGATGCCGCCGGTGTGGATGTCGAACGGGAAGCCAAGCATTTCGCCGGACATGACCGAGCATTCCAGGTGCCATCCCGGCGCGCCGCGACCCCACGGCGAATCCCACTCCATCTGGCGGGTCTCGCCAGGCGGCGTCTTGCGCCAGATCGCGAAGTCGGCCCAATGCCTTTTGCCTTCTGTCTCGCCTATCCTTAGCCAAGCGGATTTTTCGTCTTCGATCCGATCGAGAACGTGCGGCCCTGCTAATCGCCCATAGTCCGCGACTGTCGTCGTATCGAAATAGAGACCACTATCAATTTCATAGCAGTGCTTCTCGGCAATGCCCTTCGCGAACGCGATCATCTGCGGCACATAGTCCGTCGCGATCGTCCACTGCGCAGGCTGGCGGATGTTAAGCGCTTGCACGTCCGCCCAGTAGGCCTGCTTGTAATGCTCAGCGATGTCCCAGATGGACTGGGCCTGCGCCGCCGCCATCTTCTCCATCTTGTCCTCGCCCGCATCCGCATCGTCGGTCAGGTGGCCGACATCGGTGATGTTGATGACGTGGGTGAGCTTGTACCCCTTGAAGCTCAGCACGCGGCCGAGCGTGTCCGCGAACACATAAGCGCGCATATTGCCGATATGGGGGTAATTATAGACCGTCGGCCCGCAGCTATACACGCGGGCCTCGCCATCATGGACCGGAGTGAATGTCTCCAGCGCACGAGTGAGGCTGTTGAAGAGCTTGAGCGGTGTGTCGGTCATGGCCCTGCGCGGATGCGCTAGCGCGGGCGGACGGTCAAGGGTGGCGCGATGCGCGCACCACCCCGGAACCGATCATTTCGGCGAGAGCACCATCAGCATCTGGCGGCCTTCCATGCGCGGATAGGACTCTACCTTCGCGATTTCGCCGGTATTCTCGGCGACCCGCCGCAGCAGATCCATGCCGAGCTGCTGGTGCGCCAGTTCGCGGCCACGGAAGCGCAGCGTCACCTTCACCTTGTCACCGTCGCCAATGAAGTCGTGGACCTTCTTCATCTTCGTATCATAGTCATGATCGTCGATGTTCGGACGCATTTTGATCTCCTTGATCTCCTGCGTCTTCTGGGTTTTCCGGGCGATATTCGCCTTCTTCTGCGCCTCGTACTTGTATTTGCCGATGTCGAGGAACTTGCAGACCGGCGGATCGGCGGTGGGCGAGACCTCGACAAGGTCGAGACCGACCTCGGCTGCCTGCTCAATCGCTTCGCGCGTGTAGAGAACCCCGATATTTTCGCCGTTCTCGTCGATCACCCGCACCTTGGGCACGGTGATGAATTCATTGTATCGCGGGCCGTTTGCCGGCGTCGGCGCCATCGGGCGGCGCATCATGGGAGGACGGATAGAGACTGCTCCTTTGGTTGTTGACGAGACTTATATAATAGATCGCGCGTTATCGTGAAAGTCGCGCCACATATCACGGGACGATTTTCGTTGCGAGCGTTGCTTTGCGGTCATCGCGGCGCGGCGAGGATGACGAGACATCCCGCCAGTGCCAGTCCGCCGCCGATCATGTCCCAGCGAGTGGCCGCAACCTTCTCGATCAGCAGCATCCAGCCGATCGCCGCGACGATATAAATGCCGCCATAGGCCGCATAGGCGCGACCCGCCGCAATGGGTTCGGCGCGCGTGAGCAGCAGCGCGAACAGGATCAGCGAGGCGACGCCGGGCACCAGCCACCAGACCGATTTCCCCATGCGCAGCCAGGCCCAGAAGGCGAAGCAGCCCGCGATCTCCGCCAGCGCCGCGCCCACATAAATGGCGAGCGTCGCCGGCATCAGGACGCGACGTGCCTCAGGTGGACGAGCGGATAGGGTCGCCCTTGCGGATCATGCTCGGAGCGCCCGGTGCGCACGAAGCCGCGCGCCTCATAGAAGGGCAGGGCGTTCGTTGCCTGCTCGCTGGCATCCACCGTGGCGCCGGGGGCGAGGGTGAGCGCATGATCGAGCAGCGCCGTGCCATAGCCCCGGCCATGAACGGCTGGATCGACGAACAACGCATCGATCATCGTGCCGTCCATCACCAGAAAACCCTGCACCATGCCGTCCGCATCCTCGATTAGCCAGAGCGGGACGGCGGGCAGGAACTCTTCCGCCACCATGCGATCGATCTCGGCGCGATCCGCGCCAGTGAGGAAGCCATGGGTGGCATCGACCGCCGCGCGCCAGATATCCAGCGCGCGGGGGACGTCAGCGGCGATGCCGGGCCGGATCCGCATCGCCATTCTCGCTCAGGCCCGCAGGTCGGGCGGGGTCGCCTCTGCGGTCAGCATCGCCACGGCCTCGTCCAGTGTCATCACCTTCTGATGCTCGTCCGAACCCAGCCGCCGCAGCGCAACCGTGCCTTCTTCCGCCTCGCGCCGACCCACCACCAGCAGATGCGGCACCTTGGCGAGGCTGTGCTCGCGCACCTTGTAGTTGATCTTCTCGTTGCGCAGGTCCGTCTCTACGCGGATGCCTGCCGCCGCCAGCTTCGCCGCCACGTCAGCGGCATAGCCGTCCGCTTCAGAGACGATCGTCGCGACGACCGCCTGCACCGGCGCGAGCCACACTGGCAGCTTGCCGGCGAAATGCTCGATGAGGATGCCGATGAAGCGCTCATAGCTGCCGAAGATCGCGCGGTGGAGCATCACCGGCCGGTGGCGCTCGCCATCCTCGCCCACATAGCTCGCGTCCAGCCGCTCGGGCAGCACTCGGTCGGACTGGATGGTGCCGACCTGCCAGGTCCGCCCGATCGCGTCGGTCAGGTGCCATTCCAGCTTGGGCGCATAGAAGGCGCCTTCGCCGGGCAGCTCCTCCCAGCCATAGGCCTCGGTCGCGAGGCCCGCGCGCACCACGGCGTCGCGCAGTTCGCTCTCGGCCTTGTCCCACATCTCCTCGGTGCCGAATCGCTTCTCCGGGCGCAGCGCCAGCTTGATGGCGTAAGTGAAGCCGAAGTCCTTGTAGATGCGGTCGGCAAGGCGGCAGAAGGCCTGCACTTCCTCGACGATCTGGTCCTCGCGGCAGAAGATATGCGCGTCGTCCTGCGTGAACTGGCGCACCCGCATCAGGCCGTGCAGCGCGCCGTGCGGCTCATTGCGGTGGCAGCAGCCATTCTCGTAGAGGCGCAGCGGCAGGTCGCGATAGCTCTTGATGCCTTGACGGAAGATCAGCACATGCGCCGGGCAGTTCATTGGCTTCAGCGCCATCCACTGCGCATCGTCTGAGACGATCGGGCCTTCGTCGTCGACGTTCGGCACTTCGTCGGGGATGACGAACATGTTCTCGCGATACTTGCCCCAGTGGCCGGACTGCTCCCACTGGCGCGCGTCCATCACCTGCGGCGTCTTGACTTCCTGATAGCCCGCGCTGTCGATCGCGCGGCGCATATAGGCCTCCAGCGCCCGCCAGATGACGAAGCCGTGCGGATGCCAGAAGACGCTGCCATGCGCTTCCTGCTGCAGGTGGAAGAGGTCCATCTCCTGCCCCAGCTTGCGGTGGTCCCGCTTGGCGGCTTCTTCCAGCCGCATCAGATGCGCGTCGAGCTGCTTCTTGTTGAGCCAGCCGGTGCCGTAGATGCGCGTGAGCTGCGCATTCTTCTGGTCGCCGCGCCAGTATGCGCCGGAGACGCGCATGAGCTTGAACGCGGCTGGGTCCAGCTTGCCGGTGGAGGCGAGATGCGGCCCGCGGCACATGTCCATCCATGCGCCCACGCTGCCCGGCTGGCCGGACCAGTAGACCGTCAGCTCCTCGCCCTCGGGCAGTTCCGCCGCCCATTCGGCCTTGAACGCCTCGCCCTGTTCGCGCCAGCGCGCAATGAGGTCGGCACGGCTCCACGCCTCGCGCACCAGCGGCTTGTCCGCGCGGATGATCTCGCGCATCTTTTCCTCGATCGCGGGGAGATCGTCCTCGGTAAACGGCCCGCGAGAGGCAGGCGCCATCACGTCATAATAGAATCCGTCGTCCGTCGAGGGGCCGAAGGTGATCTGTGTGCCGGGGTAGAGCGCCTGCACGGCCTCGGCGAGGATGTGCGCAAAGTCGTGCCGCGCCAGCTCCAGCGCATCCGCCTCGTCCTTCGCGGTGACGAGCGCCAGCGCCGCGTCCTTCTCGATCGGCCGGTTGATGTCGCGCAACTCGCCGTCCACCCGCGCGGCCAGCGCGGCTTTCGCGAGGCCAGGGCCGATCGCGGCGGCAATGTCCGCCGGGGTCGTGCCGGGCGCAACTTCGCGCACCGATCCGTCCGGCAAGCTAATCTTCATGAGTTCGCTCATGCCAAGTCCAATTCCTGATCCACGGCCACGCGCCGAAGCGCTGCGCTCCGCCCGTCTGTTATCGCATCATTGGAGCGGGAAAACGCTTCCCGCTGTTTCGCCCGATGCGCTTAGGCAAGCCCGGCCGATATTGAAAGGGGGGTGGGAGCGCTCAGCCATCTGGCCCAGCCTCCCGCTTGCGTGTGCGGGGCCAGGGCCGACGCGCCAGCTAGAGGGCGCGCGCGCCGAGGCCCAGGCTAGTGCTGCGGGTGAGCGTGGGCGCTGGCGCGGCCGTCAGAAGAGCGTGTGGGCTCGGCATGGGCGGGGATATAGAGGGGGACGGCGGGTTTGTCACTGGGGGTAGATTGCGAGCTTGTCGGTGTTCAAAAGCTGAAGCTACGATATTCACGGAAACGACCCGATCCATTCATTCGTAACTTGCGTCTCAGAAGGTTCATTCTAGTCTTAGAGAGACAAGGCGGCGGGGAGAATCTAGTGACTGTGAACAGCGATCTTACCATTACTAGGCGCATACATTTTTTCCGCGTCTCACATGCTCCAGAATTTCTTCCTCTTTTGCCAGCGTCCCTAGCCGCCATCCAAAAACTTCCTTGGGAAGAGCAAGGGCGCTACCAACCAGATGCGACCGACAACTCGCTTTTGAGCGTTATGCCACATTCCTTTGATTATCCGCTGCGTTTGGAATTCGGCCGTACTCGGAGGGACAATCTGCCGGAGATTGAAAGGAAGGGCATAAAAACGACTCTGTCGATTGCTGAAGATGCTGGACTAATCGATGTCTGTCACATCGTGATATTTGCTGATGGCTTTGTTGCGGCGGAATTTAATCGAGATGCTCCGCGGATACGTAAGCTCGGAGATTATTTAATGTTCAAGGGGCGGAATCTTTCAAACGTTCCCCGATTCCAAAGACTATTTGAACGCGATCTCGCTGATGTAATACGAAATATGAATAATGTTAGATATTTAGAGATTGAAATCCCTCCTGATAATATCAGTCTTGTCCGGCAGGCCGAGAGAAGTTTAGCGGATGCTTTTGAGGCACAGCAGAAAGTAAATAAGTCAAGAACTCTCGGTCTTTATTTTAATGCACGTGATCCTGCCGACGATCGACTCAAGAGTATAGGGTTGGCCCTCGTTCAGGCGATGCGAGGCGTCGATAGTCAGGATGCTTATGAAAAGCTCCAAATCCGAGGCACTGATCCCCACACCCGCAAACCACGAACCCTTAATCTTTTGGAGGATTTTTTAATTGCAGAAGTCAATTTCACCCGATCATCTAAAAAGGCTCGGAGTATTGACAGCGCGGCCGCTTTCGCAGCGATAGAGGATGCATACATACAGCGTCGAGAGGCACTAGAAAAGTCACTAAGGGCCGTGTTGCCATGGGATTGACCAGAGCATACTGGCGATCTCGGGCGTTGTACAACGCAGGCATTGCCGTGACGGTAGCGTTGATTGCATCGCTCGGCAAATCATACGGTCTCCCACCTATCTTTCGTGGCGATTACGGAGCCTTTGTTAAAAGCGCCGAGTTGATGCTGTCGGTAGGGTCATCTTTGCTAGGTTTCATTATCGCGGCCGTCACGCTGATTTATGCCCTAACTGCGGGTCAGCAATTTGCCCTTTTGCGCGCCTCGGGCTCATTTTCGGAACTCGCGGCTACGTCTAAGGCTGCAATGTTCTGGTTGTTAACAGCATCCATCTTGGGTGCGACTCTCCTTCTGCTAGAGCCTAGTGCCTTTGATCATGCGCCTAGGATTTTCATTTTCTTGGCAGCTTTTGTGACAGCAGAAGTGTTCGTATCGACTGCCGCCCTCACTTGGGTGATAAGTCGGTTGATCACCTTAGCGGAGTGAAGTCCCCTTTCCCCTTGACTTACCCCCCCACACGGGCCCGAATTGCGATCAGTGCCAAGGGGGGATGAATGACCGACGATGAGCAGGGGGCCTTCGGCTTCAGCGGGAGCTGGCGCGAGTTCGCGCCGATCGCCTTCACGAACATCGCGCTGACGATCGTCACGCTCGGCATCTACCGCTTCTGGGCGACGGCGCGCACGCGGCGCTATCTCTGGTCGCGCACCCGCTTCATCGATGAACCGCTGGAATGGACGGGCACGGGGCTGGAGCTGTTCATTGGCTTCCTGCTCGTGCTGGTGCTCTTCGGTATTCCCTTCCTCTTCCTCCAGTTCGGCGCGCAGGCGCTGCTGCTG
This sequence comes from Sphingobium sp. CR28, assembly GCF_052327305.1. Lineage (GTDB taxonomy): Bacteria > Pseudomonadota > Alphaproteobacteria > Sphingomonadales > Sphingomonadaceae > Sphingobium. The sequence continues at coordinate 2,164,719 of NZ_CP182486.1, forward strand.
CGCGGCCACACCGGCATCGCGGTCATCCTGTCGTTCATCGCCAGCGCGGTCATCTTCTACCTCAGCGGCGTCGCGCGCTTCCGGGCGCTGCGCTATCGGCTGAGCCGCACCTTCTGGCACGGCATTCGCGGCGGGGCGGACGATAACGGCTTTGGCTACGGCTTCTCGTTCATGTGGAAATATGCCGTGGGCTATCTGCCGGCCGGACTGCTCATTCCCTGGGCAATGATGTCGCTGTGGAACGAGCGCTGGCGCGAGATGAGCTTCGGCCCGCTCGCCTTCCGCTCGAATGGCAGCGCGGCGGATGTGTTCCTGCGCTTCCTGCTCTTCTATCTCGCGCCGTTCCTCATGGTGATCGCGCTGGGTATCGTCGGCTTCAGCATGCTGCCGCTTTTCGCGGGGCTGGATCTGGAGGGCGGCCAGCCGCCGACGGGGCCAGTGATCGTGGGCCTCATCATCGGCCTCATCGCCATCTACGGCGTCCTCGGCCTCGTTGCGCTGGTCTATTATGCCAAGTTCCTGCGCGTGGCGATCGGCGGGCTGTCGCTGGGTGAGATCGACTTTCATTTCACTGCGCGCAGCAAGCACTGGGTGCTGCTGATCCTGGGGGACATCGCGCTGGTGGTGCTCACGCTCGGCATTGGCCTCGCGTTCCTGGGTTATCGCCACTGGTCCTTCTTCATCCGCCATCTTTCGGCGAGCGGCGAGATCAGCCTCTCCGCGCTCACTCAGTCGACGACGCGTGCGCCGGGACAGGGCGAAGGCCTGCTCGACGCGTTCGATGTTGGGGCGATATAAGGGCGAGCATGTCGAGTATCGGACCAGCCGCGAACATCTGGCATTATGATGGCCAGAGCGCCACGCGCCATTTCCCCAGCGTCTTGTGGGACGGGCAGGGCGTCTCGCTGCGCTGGGATGGCGGCGAGAGCGGCCCGCATCGCTGGAGCAGCATCTTGGCGCTGGGCGGCACCGGTGGTCAGTCCGCCTACGGGTTGAAAGGGGAGGCCGGCTGGCGGCTGGTCTTTGCCGGTTCCCCGCCAGCGGATTTCGCCATCCATCTGCCGCTGCCCGCGCGCTATGGCCGCTGGATCGACCGGATTGGGCTGACGAGGGCGATCGCATTGTTCGCCGTCATCGCCGCGCTGGTCGTCTTCCTCGTGCTGCGCGCTCCCGGCTGGATCGCGCCCTATATTCCGCAAAGCTGGGAGAACCGGCTGGGCGACGCGATTGCCGGCGATCTCGGCGGGCGGGTCTGCTCTACGCCTGCGAGCCGCGCCGCGCTGGACAGGCTTGCTACCCAGCTTGGCGGTGGGCCGCCGGTCCGCGTGATCGAGATCGTGAACGTGCCAATGGTCAACGCCGTAGCGCTGCCCGGCGGGCGCATCCTCATTTTCGATGGGCTGCTGGCGCAGGCGAAATCGCCTGACGAGCTGGCCGGCATTCTCGCGCACGAGATCGGCCATGTCCGCAATCGCGATACCATGGCGGCGCTGGTCCGCCAGCTTGGCCTTTCGGTGGTGCTGGGCGGGCTGAACGGGCAGGTGGGCGGCGTGCTCAATGGCCTCTTGTCGCTCAGCTACAGCCGTGATGCGGAGCGCAATGCGGACGGCTATTCCATCGCGGCGCTGAAGCGCGCGAACATCTCGCCCGAGGGCGTCGCGGGCTTTTTTGACCGGATGGGTGGCGGCAAGAAGGGCGAGCCAGCCGAGCGTGCGATGAGCTGGATGGCCTCGCACCCCGTCTCCGCCGAGCGCAAGAGCGCGTTCCTCAAGTCGAAGGTGCCGGGCCACAGCTACGAGCACGCGCTGACCCCGGCGCAGTGGCACGCAATGCTGCGCGCCTGCCGGGACGACAAGACTGTGAAGCCGCCGGTGCAGCTGAGCCTCTGAGTCGACCTCACGCATCAAAGCGCCTATCGAGCCGCGCATGACTGCACCGCTCGATACGCCGCCTGCTTTCCTCGCTCGTCCCGGTGAGCCACGCCTCGCTTACCGCTACCGCGCGGGTGCCGGGCCGACCGTCGTCTTCCTGCCCGGCTACGCGTCGGACATGCAGGGCAGCAAGGCCATCGCGCTGGACGCGTGGGCGGAAGCGATCGGCCGCGCAATTCTCCGCTTCGATTATGCCGGGTGCGGTGAGAGCGAAGGCGATTTCCGGGACGGGACGCTGGCGAGCTGGCGGGACGATGCGCGCGCGGTGATCGACGCCACACTGCCGGCCGACGCGTCGCTCGTCCTCGTCGGCTCCTCCATGGGCGGGTGGATCGCGCTGCTGCTGGCGCAGGCGCTCGGGCCCCGCGTCCACGCCGTCGTCGGCATCGCCGCCGCGCCGGATTTCACGCGCTGGGGCTTCACCGATGCGCAGAAGGACGTCATTCGCCGGGACGGGCTGCTCCTCGAGCCCAATCCCTACGGACCCGAGCCGACTATGACCACGCGCGCCTTTTGGGAGTCGGGCGAGGCCAATCTGGTGCTGGGCAGCGAAATCGCCATCGATTGTCCTGTGCGGCTGCTGCAGGGGCAGGCCGATCCGGACGTGCCGTGGGAGACGGCGCTGCGCATCGCCGAGCAGCTGCGTTCAGCCGACGTTCGGACGATCCTCGTCAAGGACGGCGATCACCGGCTTTCCCGCCCGGCGGACATCGCGCTGCTCATCGGGGAGGTCGCTGCTCTGGTGGAGTTGCCTTAAGTGATCCTGCTTGCCCTGATGCTTGCCCAGAGCGCCGCTGGCGCAGGCGGTTATGATCCCGAGATTGAGGCGCTGATGCGTCGGCGCAAGCCCGCCGAAAAGCCGGTGCCCGCGCCATCACCAACCCGCGACGAGGCGCAGTCCCTCGCGGCCATCCTGCCGCCCGATGTAGCGAAGCGGCTCGATGCCTGTATCGCCAGGGCCAATGTGAAGCCGGAGGACGGCATTGCGGATGCGCGCGGCTGGATCGCCAACAAAGGCGGTGTCCCGGCCGCGCAATGCCTGGGCTACGCGCTCGGTCAGGCAGGCAAATGGGGCGAGGCGGCCGACGCACTGGAAAGTGGCGCGACCGTGCCGGGCAACGATGCTGTGACTCGCGCCCGCCTTTATGCGCAGGCGGGCAATGCCGCACTGGTCGGCGGAAACGCGCGGCGCGCGGTGACTGTGCTGGATGCGGCTCTTGCTTCGCCGCTGCCCGCAACGCTGGCGACTGGCGAAATCCATCTTGATCGCGCGCGGGCGCGGGTCGCGGTGGAGGATCTGCCCGGCGCCCGTGTCGATCTCAATCAGGCCGTGCAGCTTGCCGCCGCCGATCCGCTCGCCTGGCTGCTCTCCGCCACGCTCGCCCGGCGCATGAACGATTTGCCGCTCGCCCGGCTGCACATCGCCGAAGCCGTGAGGCGCGCGCGGGACGATGCCGGCGTGGCGCTGGAGGAAGGGGTCATCCTCGCGCTCTCAGGTGATCGCGACGAGAGCGCGCGTGCTGCCTTCAGCCGCGCCGCGGAACTGGCGCCGGGGAGCGAGACAGCCCGCAAAGCGCAGGCCTATCTGGCGCAGCTTGGCCCGGTTGCGGCGCCTGCCAAGGCGAAGGCCGAAACGCCGCGCTGAATCGGCATAGCGTCGCCTTATCATGCATCGGATTGGCGGCTCCGGCGTTTTGCCGTGATGACCATTTCTCCTGACCTGTCCGCGTTTCATCCCCGTCGCGCCGCGCGACCTGCGATGATTGCGCTCGTCTTCGCCTGCGCTGCCTGCTCCGGCGCGCCGGATACGGGCAATGAAAGCGCGCGCGGCGAACCGGCCAACGTGGTTGTTGCCAATCAGGTCGAGGCTTCACCGAATATGGCCGACGCCCCGACCGGCGTCTCCAACAGCGCGACGATCGGCGGCGACGGTTCGGAGATCCGGCTCGATCCGCTGGCGCCGGTCGATCTCGCCGATGCGGGCCTCCCCGGTGAACTCGGCTGCACCTTCTCCTCTCCGGGCCTCGCGCCGGGCGTGTTCGTGCCCTTGCTGGTCGCCAAGGGCAATGTAGCGTCGCGCGACGCCGCGATCGGCATCGTCAAGGTCGCGGGTTATGTGGAGCGTGTCGCCGCGCCGGGCGGCTTTGATGCGATGGCGAAAGGCACAAGCTTCTCGGGCAAGGGCAAGACGATCGGCATTGCGCTGACAGGCCCGGCCACTGGCGGCGGGGAGTCGCCGTCGCGACCCGCCACGCTTACTTATGATCGGGCCGATGGCGCCAAGCGCATCTTTGCCGGCACATGGCAGTGCGGACCCTGACATAGACGCCAAGGCGCTGAAGTCGCTTTCCTACAGCTTAGTCACGCAGATAGGATGCGCGGCCCAACCCGTCATGCGGGCCGCTCCTTGAACTGTCTGGTCCTCTTATTGCGCTGCCTCCCGGTCGCTTATTTTTTTGCGCCAAGAGGTGTAACCTTCAGAACCTTCCAGCGCGAAAAGCGTCGATTTCCGTCGCTCTCTTATTTCAGATAAAAGTCCACCGTCGTCACCACGCGCACCTTCTTGTTGGGGGTGTCGGTGCCGCCTTCGCCGCCTTCACCATCGCGTGCATCGATCGAGAAATAGCCCTGCGTCGCGCTCTTGATGCCGCCCACGCTGGTGCCGGAGTCCTTGGCGAACTGCTCGGCGGAAGCGCGCGCATCTTTCGTCGCATCGGCCACCATCTGCGGCTTGATGTCGTTCAGCTTGGTGAAGCTGTAGCGCATGCCCGAGCCTTCCTGCAGCGTCACGCCGCGCTTCACCAGATCGAACTGCTGAGCGACGGCGCGCTGGGCACGCGCGATGTCTGTGGTCCGCAGCAGCATCCGCTGGGTGATTGTGATCTGGTTCTGACCATTGCTGATATACTGGTTCACGCCCGCGCCAATCGGCTGAAGGTCAGTTGCCTTGAAGCCCAGTCGCGTGAAATAGTCGCGCAATTGGGCCGTATTCGCGTCGATTTCCGCGCGCACCGTGGGCAGGTCGAAGCCATTGGCGGAATAGGCGATCGTCCGGGTCGCGAGGTCGGCAGTCACGTCTTTCTCGGCAAGGCCGCGCACCGTGACCGATCGGTCGGCGGCATGGGCGCGCTTCAGGCCATCGCCGAGCAGATAGCCGCCGGTTATCATGCCGATGGCGAGCAGGCCCGCGCCCGCGAGCGCCACCTTGTTCCGGTCGCTTGTCCAGCCCATTGCTCTCTCCTCTTCCGCTCGCGCGGGGCGCGCCTTATCTCAGGGACAAGCCTCTAAAGTCTCTGAGATGAACCGTTGCTTTCTATCGATGAACGGAGTTCCCGTCCAATGCCCAAATATCTCCACACCATGATCCGCGTCACTGATCCTGAGGCGACCGTCCGCTTTTTCGGGCTGATCGGCCTTCAGGAGGTCAAACGCATGGAGAGCGAGAAGGGCCGCTTCACGCTCATCTTCCTGGCGGCGCCGGGCGATGAGGATGCGCAGGTCGAGTTGACCTACAACTGGCCAGCCGAGGATGGCAGCCCGGCAGAGGTTTACGAGGGCGGCCGCAATTTCGGTCACCTCGCTTACCGCGTCGAAAATATCTACGAGACCTGCCAGCGCCTGATGGATGCAGGCGTGACCATCAACCGGCCGCCGCGCGACGGGCACATGGCCTTCGTCCGTTCGCCCGACAATATCTCCGTCGAGCTGCTTCAGGACGGTCATCTGGAACCGGCCGAGCCCTGGGCTTCCATGCCGAACACGGGCGTCTGGTAGGATGAATGCGCGCCGGGATGCAGTGACGGCGCGCCTCGGCATCCGTCACGCGATCATCGCCGCTCCGATGGCTGGTGCGGCCGGTGTCGATCTCGCCATCGCGGCCGCGCGGGCCGGAGCGCTTGCCTCGCTCCCCTGCGCGCTGCTCTCGCCTGCGCAGATCAGGGAGCAGGTGGCGGCGTTCAGGGCGGCGGTATCCGCCCCGATCAATCTCAATTTCTTCTGCCATGACATGCCGGAGAGCAGCGACGACACAGCGTGGCGCGAGACATTGGCCCCCTATTACGCAGACTATGGGGTTGCGCCCGCATCGGGCGGAACGCTGCGCCTGCCTTTCGGGGAGGAGCAATGCGCGCTGGTCGAGGCGCTGCGCCCCGAAGTCGTGAGCTTCCATTTCGGTCTGCCGGCGCCCGCCTTGCTGGATCGCGTGCGGGCGAGCGGCGCCTTCGTCCTCGCTTCCGCCACGACGCCGCGCGAAGCGCTCTGGCTGGCCGAACGCGGAGTGGATGCAGTGATCGCGCAGGGCGCCGAAGCTGGCGGCCATGCCTCCCATTTCATGGATGGCGCGCCGGAGACCCATATGGGTCTCTTCGCGCTGCTGCCGCAGATCGTGGATGCAGTGGCGGTGCCGGTCATCGCGGCAGGCGGCATTGGGGATGCGCGCGGTATCGCGGCGGCACTGCTGCTGGGCGCCAGCGCGGTCCAGATGGGCACTGCCTTCCTGCATTGCCCGGAGAGCTTCCCTTCCGACATGCACCGCGCGGCGCTGACCAGCGAGGAGGCGACACGCACCGCGTTCACGACGCTTTTCAGCGGCCGGGCAGCGCGCGGCATACCGAACCGGCTGATGCGTGAACTGGGGCCGATGCATCCCGATGTGCCGCCCTTTCCCCATGCCAGCACCGCGCTGGCGCCGCTCAGGTCAGCGGCGGAAGCTAGGGGCGATGCCGGCTTCTCGCCGCTCTGGGCTGGCGAGGCCGCGCGTCTTGGCCATGCGGAGAACGCGCAGGCATTGATCGAACGACTGGCGGCAGAGGCCCATGCACTGCTCGCTGCATCCGCAACCATGAGAGTATAGACATATGTCCTCCTTCTCCCTCGACATCGTGCGCATCCCCGCGCTTAGCGACAATTACATCTGGCTGGTGCATGACGGCGCGAGCGGCGAAACCCTCGTCGTCGATCCGGCGCTCGCCGAGCCGGTGCTTGCGGCAGCGGAGGAGCGCGGCTGGCGGATCGGGCAGATCTGGAACACGCACTGGCATCCCGACCATATCGGCGGCAATGCGGCGATCGTCGCTGCTACGGGAGCGCGCGTCACCGCGCCCGCTGCCGAGGCCGAGAGGATTCCCGGCATCGACCGCGCCGTGGGCGAGGGCGATATCGTGCATCTGGGCGATCATGCTGCTCGGGTCATGAGCGTGCCTGCGCATACGGCCGGCCACATCGCCTATCATTTCGCGGAAGATGGCGCGGTGTTCGTTGGCGATACGCTCTTCGCCATGGGCTGCGGGCGGCTGTTCGAGGGGACGGCGGCGCAGATGTTCGACAACATGGCGCGCCTGTCCGCCTTGCCTGACGAGACGAAGGTCTATTGCGCGCATGAATATACGCTCTCCAATGGCCGCTATGCCGTTGTGGCCGAGCCGGACAACGCAGCGATCGCAAGCAGGCTGGCCGAGGTCGAGGCAATGCGCGCGGCAGGCGAGGCGACCGTGCCCACCACTATCGGGGCGGAGCGGGCAACCAACCCCTTCATGCGCGCTGCGACTGTTGAGGAACTTGCCCGGCGGCGTGCGGAAAAGGATGCGTTCTGATCAGCCGGGTGCTAATTGGAATCGGCGGGGTGGATGAAGGAGAAGACTCATGCGTTTCGCCGCGTTTCCGCTGATCGCCCTCGGGGTCGCCGCCACTCTTCTTGGCTCCTGCGCGATGGGGCCGGAGCCCGAGGCGAAGCTGACGCCCAAGCAGCAGAAGGAGCTCGCGAAGCTGCTCGACGGCAAGGTGGCGGGAGAACCAGTGAGTTGCGTCTCTAACTTCAGCACGGCGAGCAATCTGCGCGCGCTGAGCGACGATGTGCTGGTGATGCAGGTCAACCGGAAGCTCGTCTACAAGAACGAACTGCGTGGTACCTGCACCGGCCTGTCACGGGGAGACATACTGGTGATGACGAGCTGGAGCGGCGGTCAATATTGCCAGGGCGATATGGCCCGCGCGTTCGATCCCTATTCGGGCATCACGAGCGGCGTCTGCTCATTGGGCAAGTTCGTCCCCTACCGCGCACCCAAATAGCGAGGGCTTTTAGCTCTTGTAGAGCGCGTCCAGCCGATCCTTGTAGCGCGCGCGGATGACGTGGCGCCGGATCTTGAGGGATGGCGTCATCTCGCTGTTCTCGATGGTGAAGGGTTCGTCGGCAAGGACGAAGCGCCGCACTTTCTCGATGACGGAGAGGTCGGCGTTCACCCGGTCGATCGCGGCGCGCAGGACGGAGATCAGCGCCGGGTCGTCGCGCATGGCGGCAATGGTCGCAGGCTTTCCGGCATTGCCGGCCATCTCGGTCAGCCAGTCCGTGTCCGGCACGATCAGCCCCACCAGATGCGGCCGCTTGTCGCCGTAGACCATTGCCTGCGCAATCTCGGGCTGGAGCGTCAGCATCCCCTCAACTTTTTGGGGCGCGACATTGTCTCCCTTGTCGTTGACGATGATGTCCTTCTTCCGGTCCGTGATCTTGAGCCGTCCCGCTTCGTCGATCTCACCAATGTCGCCAGTGTGGAGCCACCCATCCTGAATGGCGCGCGCAGTTTCCGCCTCGTTGCGCCAGTAGCCTTTCATGACGAGTTCGCCCCGCACGAGGATCTCGCCGTCATCCGCGATGCGGGTCTCCACGCCCTTCAGCGGTGGTCCTACCGTATCCATCGCGATGCCGGCGGAAGGACGGTTGCAGCTGATAACCGGTCCGGCCTCGGTCTGGCCATAGCCCTGAAGCAGGACGAGACCCAGCGACTGGAAGAACAGGCCGACATCGGGATTGAGCGGCGCGCCACCTGAAACCAGCGCGCGCAATCTGCCACCGAAGCGTGCTTGCACCTTCGGAATGATTGTGCGTTCGAGGACTGCTTCGAGAGGCTTCTCCCAAAACGGCAGGTCGCCGTGCGAAGCGCGCTTGGCGCCCTGACGGATCGCTTGCTCCAGCAGGATTCCGGGTACCTTGCCTTGCTTCTCGATGGCCTTGGTCACGCGGGTGCGGAGCATCTCGAACAGGCGAGGGACGACGACCATAAGGGTCGGGCGCACTTCCGCGATGTTGCTCGCCAGCTTCTCCAGACTCTCGGCATAATAGATCTCGCCGCCCAGCCCGATGGGCAGGAACTGGCCACCCGAATGCTCATAGGCGTGGCTGATCGGGAGAAAGGAGAGGAAGACCTCGTTCTCGATGGCGAAATCGTGAACGAGGACATCGACGCAGCCCTCGACATTGCAGAGGATCGCTCCATGATGCTGCATCACGCCGCGCGGCGCGCCGCCTGTACCGCTCGTGTAAATGATGCAGGCCAGATGATCCCGTTTGGCGGTCTGGCTTGCGGCGAGCGCGCGCCAGTCCGCCGGGTGTCTGTCGATGATGGCGTCCCACTGGTGCAGAGAGAGCGTGCTCGCCTGCATCGCCTTGAGCGGCTCCATCGAGATCATGAGGTTGACGTGCGAGCGAACAACCGCAGGCATCAGCGTCTTGGCGATCTTCGCTGTCGAGACGATGACGGCGCACGCGCCGCTGTCCGAGATGATGTGTTCGTGATCGCGCGTGGTGTTGGTGGTGTACGTGGGTACCGTTACGGCGCCCGCCGCCATGATCGCGAGGTCCGCGAGGCAGAATTCGGGCCGGTTCTCGCTGACCAGCATCACCCGGTCGCCCGGGCCGACACCATTGGCCTTGAGCGCTGTCGCCAGGGCTGCGACTGTTTGTGCGGCCTCTCCCCAGCTAATCGAACGCCAGCTCTGGTCGCGCTTGGCCCAAAGGAAGGGCTTGGTCCCGTTCTGGGCCGCGCGGGTAAAGAACATCGCCGTGAGGCTTGGGAAAGTCTCGAACTCGCGCAAAACGTCCTCTCCGTCAGCCGTTTCGGGCCGGTCTCCAACCGCGTTGTATTGGGGTAATGCGGGCCTTCTCCAAGGGCAAGCCGAATGAGCCGCCTTCGCGCTTGCGAAGAGACGGAGGACGTTTCACTGTCCGGTTTCAAAATATTGCCAAGACTCCGAGGCCGCATCCCATGTTTTCCCTTCGCACATTGCCCGCCTTGTTGCTGGCGCTTCTGCTCTCCGCTTGCGCGACAGAGAAAGCGCCGCCATCGGTATCGGCCGGTACAGCCGCGCCAGATGCGGCGCGCGCCGGGCGCTTCTTTGTGGTGGCCGCCAATCCGCTTGCGACCGAGGCCGGGCTCGCGGTGTTGCGTCGGGGCGGCAGCGCGGCTGACGCTGCCGTGGCCGTTCAGGCGATGCTTTCGCTGGTCGAGCCCCAAAGCTCGGGAATGGGCGGCGGCGCCTTCATGACCTGGTATGATGGCGCGAGCGGCAAGGTGACCGTCTATGACGGGCGGGAGACGGCGCCCGCCGGCGCGGACGAGCGCATGTTCCTGGACGAGGCGGGCAAGCCGCTTCCCTTTAGCACGGCGGTGGTGAGCGGTCGCGCGACAGGCGTTCCCGGTGCGCTCAAGATGCTGGCACTGGTGCAGAACGCCCATGGTGCTCTGCCGTGGAACAACCTTTTTGGGGATGCGGAGCGCACGGCACGCGAGGGATTCGTCATTTCGCCGCGCCTCGGTCGTTTTCTGAAGCGCGGGAGCTTCCCGCAACTTTCCGCGCCTGATGCCCGTGCCTATTTCTCAGCGCCGGACGGCAGTCTCCGGAAGGTAGGCGACCGACTGGTGAACGCGCCTTATGCCGAATTCCTCGGGCGCCTTGCCGCGCAGGGACCGGACGCTCTCTATACCGGGGAAACTGCGCGGCGGATCGTCGCGAAAGTCCATGAGGGCCAGTATCCCGGCACGATGACGCTTGCCGACCTTGCCGGATACCAGCCGGCTGTGCGTGAGGCGCTATGCAATCCCTATCGCATCTACCTCGTCTGCGCCCCGCCGCCGCCATCGAGCGGCGTGGGGTTGTTGGAATTACTGGCGATCCTTGAGCGCACGGATATCGACAAGCGTGGTCCCACGGACCCGCAGGCCTGGTACCTCTTCGCCGAGGCGAGCCGACTCATGTATGCTGATCGCGACCGCTATGTGGGGGATGCGGCGTTCGTCAGCGTGCCGATCAAGGGACTGCTCGATCCCGGTTACGTGGCGAGCCGGGCCGCGCTCATCGGCCCACGTGCCGCCGAGACGCCGCCGGTCGCCGGAACCCCGCCCGGTGCGACGCTGGCCGCTGCGGACGCGACGCTGGAGCCAGGCGGCACTTCGCACTTCATCATTGGGGACGCGGCGGGCAATGTCGTCTCGATGACCACGACGGTGGAATCCATCTTTGGCTCGGGCCGGATGGTCGACGGCTTCTTCCTCAACAACCAGATGACGGATTTCTCCTTCTCCCCGCGTGATGCGCAGGGCAGGCCGGCAGCCAATGCCGTCGCGCCGGGGAAGCGGCCCCGTTCCTCAATGGTGCCCCTGGTGCTTGTCGACAGGCAGGGGCGCTTTGCGGGTGCCTTCGGTTCGGCCGGGGGCAATGCGATCCTGGCCTATGTCGCCAAATCGCTGGTGGCGGCGGTGGACTGGAACTTGCCGACCCAGCAGGCGATCGCGCTGCCGAACCTCATTGCGCGCGTCAGCTTTCAGGGGGAGGCAGACAAATTCCCCCCGGAAGTCATCGAAGGGCTGGCAGCGCGCGGCGTCACCTTGCGACCGGGGCAGGGCGAGGATTCGGGCGTTCAGGGTGTGATGATTCGCGAGGGCGGGCGCTTCGACGGCGGCTATGACCCGCGCCGGGAGGGGCGAGCAATCGAGGAAACGCTGAAGAAATAGGACACGTTAGTCCGCATCCACGCCTACGGCTTCGGTGACATTGCTGAAGCCATCCCGCTTCAACAGGTCGACCAGCCCATCGTTGATGCGGCGGGCCAGCCATGGCCCTTTATAAACGAGTGCGGAATAGAGCTGGACGAAGCTCGCCCCCGCGCGGATGCGGGAATAGGCCTGATCCGCACTCGCGATGCCACCAGCGCCGATTAGCGGCAGCGTCGTGCCGATGCGCTGGCGAAAGGCGATGAGCTGGCGCTGAGCGAGGTCCGTCAAAGGCGCGCCGGAAAGTCCGCCTGTTTCCCCTGCATAGTTCGACCGCAAGGCCGGGCGGGAAATCGTGGTGTTGCTCACGATCACACCGTCAATGCCCCGCTCGATCGCGATGCGGCAGATGTCGTCAATGTCGCTGGCTTCCAAATCGGGCGCGACCTTGAGGAAGACCGGTGGTCTCGCCCCTGTCTCGTTGCGCGCCGCAAGAACTCTGCGAAGCAGTTCGTCCAGCGCGTCGGCATCCTGCAAGGCGCGCAGGCCCGGCGTGTTTGGGGACGAAATGTTGATCGTGAGATAGTCGGCAAGCCGACCCAGGGTTTTCACGCCTTTCTCATAATCTGCGATGCGATCGGCACTATCCTTGTTGGCGCCGATATTGATGCCGATGGGGATCGCGCGGCGCCCGATCTGCGAGAGGCGGTGCGCAGCCTTCTCCTGCCCGCCATTGTTGAAGCCCATGCGATTGATGACCGCATCATCCTCGGCTAGGCGGAACAGCCGTGGTCGCGGATTGCCCGCTTGGGGCAGCGGTGTCAGCGTGCCCAGTTCGGCGAAACCGAAGCCGAGGCTACCCATCCGGTGCGCGACCACGCCGTCCTTGTCGAAGCCTGCGGCCAGACCGACTGGTGAGGGAAAGTATAATCCGAGAAGATCCTGGCCAAGCATGGTGTCGTGGCGCGAATCTCTGGGCGGCAAAGGTGCGGCGCGCAGAAGGGCCAGGGTCCATTGGTGTGCGGTCTCGGGAGCGACACGGAAAAGCAGCGGACGCAGGGTGGCATAGAGCTTAGACATGGCGCCACTCCTTACAGCCCTGCCGCGCGAGATGGCGCTAAAAAAATAGCGTGGGAGGTCGCACGAAGGGGCCCTTTCCCCCGCCGGCTTTTCACGTCCAAATTGTGCGGATGCGTGACGATTTCGTCCAATCGTCTGACGCCGAATCCGTTTAGAGCGCTCCCGCGACCCGAAGGGCTCTCAGTCTTTGGCTAAGAGACCTATGACTCAGCAGTCTGTCCGGATTTTCCGGATGGACTGCTTTTTTCTTCGCGAATCGCCATCCTCCATGCAATGCTCACGACCCCTGATTAACCAGCAAGGGTGGCTTAATCCGGTAATTGGCGCATCATGATCTCGTCCGTCGCAAGGCGGGACGAGGCAAGGGGACGGCGGCACAAAGATGCGGCATCGTTTTTCAGTCGCCGATGCGGCAGATATGGTGGCGCTGAGCTATTTCGTTCCGCCCGCCGACATGTCCGATCGCTTTGGCGCCCTTTATCTTTTTACGGCCGACAAGCCGCAGGTCGCGGACCATACGCGCGCTGATTTTGCCCAGTTGCGGTTCATGGTCGCCGGGACGGGCAGCTATCATTTTGTCGATGGGCGCCAGGTTCGTACACCCGATTGCTGTCTGCTCGGGCCAACGAGTGCGGCAACCCATTTCGATGTGGTCGGGCCCATGCAGGTCGTGGGCGTTACGGTTCTGCCACTGGGCTGGGCAGCTCTCAACGCGGGCGATGCGGATAAGGTGGCGGATCAGGCGCTGGATCTGTGCGATGTTTTTGGCCCCCATTGGCACGCCCTGCTCCAGATGCTGCGCCAGGTCGACGATCCGGCAACCGCGGCGGCCCAGTTCTGGGCATTCCTGCGCGCGCAGCTGCGCATGGTCTCCGAAATGGAACGAGCCTTCGTCGCGGCGACGGACACCTGGCTGGCCGATGAGAAATCGCCGCGTGTCGAAGTGCTGCAAGACGCCACGGGGCTTTCCGCCCGACAGGTCGCGCGCTGGTGCAACCGGCTTTATGGCGCACCGCCCAAATATCTTGCGCGCAAATATAGAGCGCTGCGCTGCGCGCTTATCCTTGCGCGCGACAATGTGAACTGGAACGCTCTCTGTGAGGAGGGGGCATTCTATGACCAGTCGCACTTCATCCGGGAAGTGCGCCATTTCACGGGTCTCACCCCTACGGAGCTGAGGGAAAAGGCCAGCATTGTCATCCGGCTTTCCATGGAGAGGCGCGATGTGGCCGGCGAGATCGCCAAGCTCAGCCGCATCAGCTGATACAGGGCGCTAACACGCGCAACCGCCCTTGATTTCGCGCCAGCGAGCGGCCATCTGCCAAATCAGAACGAATCGATCCGATTTGAGGACAAATGAAACTTTCGAGCTTAGCTGACTATGCGGTCGTGCTGATGCGTGCCGCCGCTTGTCATTGCGGCGGGGAACGCGCCAGCACCGCGAGCCTCGCGCAGGAGGCTGGGCTTCCCGTGCCGACCGCACAGAAGCTGGTGAGCTTGCTGGTGCGGGCTGGTCTGCTAAAGGCGACGCGAGGCAGCGGCGGCGGTATCAAGCTCGCCCGGCCGGCGGCGGCGATCAGCCTAGCCGATATCATCGAAGCGATAGAGGGACCTATTACGATGACGGCCTGCGTCGAGCATGGCGCCCATGATTGCTGCGCGGAGGCGCATTGTCAGGTGAAGCCGCACTGGAACGTTGTGAATGCGAGCGTCAGGGGCGCTCTCGACGCCGTTAGCCTTGCCAGCATGGTCATGCCGCCCCCCGCCGCCATGGCGCCATCCGTTGTGATGGAGGCGCAGATATGAGCGAGATCACGGAAGAGCGCATGAAGAATAGCGAGGCGCTGGAGGCTGCGCGCAAAGCCAGTGATTATGAATGGGGTTTCGTCTCGGACATCGAGCAGGAGTTTGCGCCGAAAGGCCTGTCCGAGGAAACTGTTCGGTTCATATCGAGTAAGAAAAACGAACCGGAATGGATGCTCGACTGGCGTCTCAAGGCCTATCGCCACTGGCTGACCATGGAAACGCCGGATTGGGCGAAATTGAACGTTCCGCCGATCGACTATCAGGACGCCTATTATTACGCGGCGCCCAAGAAGAAGGCGGAACTAGCATCTCTGGATGAGCTAGATCCCGAAATCCGCCGGACCTACGAGAAGCTTGGCATCCCTATCGAGGAACAGAAGGTTCTGGCGGGCGTCACCGGCGCGCGCAAGGTCGCGGTCGATGCCGTGTTCGACAGTGTCTCCGTGGCCACCACCTTCCGTAAGGAACTGGAAGAGGCAGGCGTCATCTTTCGCTCGATCAGCGAGGCGGTCCGCGAATTTCCCGATCTGGTTAAAAAATGGCTCGGAAAAGTCGTGCCGATGCACGACAATTATTTCGCGACCCTCAATTGCGCTGTCTTTTCCGATGGCACGTTCGTCTACATTCCCGAGGGTGTGCGTTGCCCCATGGAGCTATCCACCTATTTCCGCATCAATGCGGAGAATACCGGGCAGTTCGAGCGCACGCTGATCGTGGCGGAAAAGGGCAGTTACGTCTCTTATCTTGAGGGATGCACCGCGCCCCTGCGCGACGAGAATCAGCTTCATGCCGCTGTGGTCGAGTTGGTCGCCCTCGATGATGCCGAGATCAAATATTCGACCGTGCAGAACTGGTATCCGGGTGATGCCGAGGGCAAGGGCGGCATCTATAATTTCGTCACCAAGCGGGCGCTCTGTCAGGGCCGCAACAGCAAGGTGAGCTGGACCCAAGTCGAGACGGGATCTGCCATCACCTGGAAGTATCCCAGCTGCGTGCTGAACGGTGAGAACAGCGTCGGCGAGTTCTACTCGGTGGCGGTGACCAACAATCGCCAGCAGGCCGACACTGGCACCAAGATGATCCACAACGGCAAAAACACCCGTTCGACGATCGTCTCCAAAGGCATCAGCGCCGGCAAGTCCAACGGCACCTATCGCGGTTTGGTGCGGATGAGCGCCAATGCCGAAAACGCGCGCAACTTTACCCAGTGCGACAGCCTGCTGCTGGGCGACCAGTGCGGCGCGCACACCGTGCCTTATATCGAAGTCAGGAACCCGAGCGCCATTGTCGAGCATGAGGCGACGACGAGCAAAATCAGCGACGACCAGCTCTTCTATGCGATGCAGCGCGGCCTTGATCAGGAAGCGGCGGTGAGCCTGATCGTCAACGGCTTTGCCAAGGAAGTGCTCCAGCAGTTGCCGATGGAGTTCGCCGTTGAGGCACAGAAGCTGCTCGGTATCAGCCTCGAAGGTAGTGTTGGGTGATAGAAGCGACCCTGAAACAAGGTCAGGGTGACCCCCGAATTCAGAAATCGAAGGACAGAGTTTTGAGCGACGAAGACGATATCCAGGATGCCCTCGCCGATTTCGCGGAGGATGTCGGCAACGGCCAGTCGTGGACGGCGGCCATTCGCATCCTCACGGAGGATTATGAACTGGAAGAGGGCGAGTTGCAGCCCCGTGCCATCAAGGACTTCGGGGATCTCGATGCCTATCAGGCCGAGTGCCGGGAAGCCCTGGCCACTGGCGACGCCGCCTTCACCGAGCGGCTGCGCACGGACAAGGCATTCCACAAGGCCAAGGCGCCTAACCTCGCCCGCATGGCGCCGGTGAGTGAGTTCGTGGTCGGCCTGCTTGAGAAAGGCGCGCCGGAGCCGGGCGCCGACTGGTGGCCCTATATGCCGATCAAGCGGCACATCGACACGCTGTTCCCGGCGCCAGGTGACGTACGCGATATGGCTTTCTGGACCGCGCGCACATTGATCCGTGCCCATGAAAGCGAAGGCGCGCACTGATGCTGACCATCGACAATCTCTCCAACGAGATCGACGGCAAGGCGATTCTCAAGGGGCTTAGCCTGTCGATCAATGCGGGCGAGATCCATGCGATCATGGGGCCGAACGGCGCGGGAAAATCCACTCTGGCCTATACGCTTGGCGGACGGCCCGGCTATGACGCAACCGCCGGGAGCGCGGTTTTCGACGGCGGGAATCTGCTGGAGATGGCACCGCACGAACGCGCCGCCGCCGGCTTGTTCCTGGGCTTTCAATATCCGGTCGAGATCCCCGGCGTTTCCAACGTGCAGTTCCTGCGTGAAGCGCTCAACAGCCAGCGCAAGGCCCGAGGCGAGGAGTCTCTCTCGGCAGCCGACTTCCTGCGGCTCGCACGCGAGAAGGCGGCGCTGCTCGGCATGGACATGGAGATGCTCAAGCGCCCTGTGAACGTGGGCTTTTCCGGTGGTGAAAAGAAGCGGGCCGAGATGGTGCAGATGGGCATATTGGACCCGAAGCTGGCGATCCTCGACGAGACCGATTCCGGCCTCGACATCGATGCGCTCAAGACCGTGGGCGCCGGCATCAATGCGATCATGCGCGCGCCGGACAAGGTTGTGCTGCTCATCACCCACTATCAGCGCCTGCTTGATTATGTGCGGCCGGACTTCGTCCACGTGCTCGCCGGAGGGCGCATCGTGCGTTCGGGTGGACCCGAACTGGCGCTGGAACTTGAGCGTGCGGGATATGCCGAGGTGATCGCAGCATGATGCTGGTAGCCGCCCTGATGCTTTTGCAAGGTTTGCCGGACGGGCCGCCGGATGAGGACCTGACCGAGGTGCAGGAAATCACGGTGATTGCGCAGAAGCTGCGTCAGATCCAGGTCGGCGTGTCGCGCGATGCACAGGGCAAGTATCAGTGCGGCGTGAGCGAGACCACCGGGCTGGTGAAGCTGGATGCGGAGCTGTGTCGAGCGACGACAAAGTGCGTTCGCAAGGGCAGGGATTCGCAGGACGATGTTCGCGCTTGTGTCGAAAAAGCCAAGCCTGGGATGATGACCCGCATTCACGACTATCTGCATGCCGAGCGGGCGGGGGCGGGCGCATGACCGTGCTGGCTCTGCCCACGCGCCGCGACGAGGCGTGGCGATACTCCGACCTTGCGGCGGCGCAGGCGCTCTGGCCCCCGGCCAGAGCAACATTGCACGAGGTGCCAGTGGGCGAAAGTCAGGCAATCGTCCTGTCGGCCGACGAAGCGGGCATTCGCGACTATCGTATCGTGCTGGAAAAGGGCGCGACCTTTACGGCGCATGTGCTCGCCCTCGGCGGCGCCCTCGGCCGCGTCAGCTTCGACGTGACATTGGCACGCGGCGCGCATTTCGAGTTGAAAGCAGCGCTCCTTGCCGGCGACGGAGAAACGGTGGAGCTGGTGACACGTGTGAACCATGCGGAACCGGACGCGACCAGCAACCAGACAGTGCGTGCCATAGCCGCAGGACGTGGGACGACGAACTATCTAGGGAAGGTCGCCGTCGCGCCCGGCGCGCAGAAGACCGATGCCTCGCAGAGCTTCAAGGCAATGCTGCTTGACCGCACGGCGAGCGCAAACGCCAAGCCAGAACTGGAGATTTTCGCGGACGACGTGAAGTGCGCCCATGGCGCGAGCGTGGGCGAACTGGATCGGGGCGCGCTCTTCTATCTGGCGTCGCGGGGGCTACCGCCATCTGCAGCAAAATCGCTGCTCCTCAAGGCGTTCATTTCGGGCCTGTTCGACGATCTGACCGACGAGAACGAGCGGGCACGCATCGATGCGGCGTCCGTCGCGCGGCTGGAGGCGCTGACATGAGCGCGATCCTTTCGCCGGAGGCACTCGATGTGCGGGGCGACTTCCCCGGTCTGGTCACCGCCGATGGACGGCCCTGGCATTATCTCGACAGCGGCGCGACGGCGCAGAAGCCGCGACAGGTCATAGAGGCGACTGCGCGGGCGATGGGCGCCGATTACGCGACCGTCCATCGCGGAGTTTATGCGCGCTCGGCCGACATGACGCTCGCCTATGAAGCGGCGCGGCGGCGGGTGGCGCGCTTCATCAATGCCACATCGGACAGCGAGATCGTGTTCGTGCGCGGCGCGACCGAGGCGATCAATCTCGTCGCGCAAAGCTGGGGCGGGGCCAATCTGAAGGCTGGCGACCGCATCCTGCTCTCGACCCTTGAGCATCACTCCAACATCGTGCCCTGGCAATTGCTGGCCGAGCGGGTCGGGGCGGCGATCGACGTTGTTCCGCTGACACTGGATGGCCGGATCGATCTGGATGCCATGGCCTCGATGATCCGCCCGGAGCACCGGCTCGTGGCGCTGGCCCATGTCTCCAATGTGCTGGGTAGCGTGCTCGATGTCCATCGCGCCGCCGATATCGCGCATGGCGCGGGCGCGCTGTTGCTGGTCGATGGCTGTCAGGCAGTGCCGAGAATGACTGTGGACGTGCAGGCGCTTGGCTGCGACTTTTATGCCTTTTCGGCTCATAAGCTCTATGGCCCCACCGGCATCGGCGTGCTCTGGGCGCGAAGTGACATCCTGCAAGACATGCCGCCCTGGCAGGGCGGGGGCTCGATGATCGACCGCGTGACCTTCGAACGTACAACTTATGCGCCTGCGCCGACCCGTTTCGAGGCCGGCACGCCCGCAATTGTTGAGGCGCTGGGGCTTGCTGCGGCCATAGATTACGTCGAGGCGATCGGCATGGAACGGATCGCAGCGCATGAAGCAGCGCTGGTTGCCCAGGCGCGAGAGCGGCTCTCCCGTATCAATGCCGTCCGCTTGTTTGGGCCGGACGATGCAGCGGGGATCATCTCCTTCGCGATGGAGGGGGTGCATCCGCACGACATCGGCACCATATTGGACGAGAGCGTTGTCGCGATCCGCGCGGGCCATCATTGCGCGCAGCCGCTGATGCGACACCTTGGCGTAGAGGCGACCGCGCGCGCGAGCTTTGGGATCTATAGCGATGAGAGCGACATCGATGCCCTGATCGCAGGGTTAGACCGGGTAAGGGCGATCTTCGCCAATGGATGACGAGATGAACGAAGAGCGGCGCATTTTGAGTGAAGACGTGGAAGCGGTGCAGACGCCGCCACGGGCGCGAGTGGCGGATGCTGGCGAGGCGACGCCGGCTCCGCGTCAGCGCGATTATCTCGACGGCTTCCTCCAGCAACAGCCCGCAAGTGTCACGCCGGGGGAACCGGGTGGCTCGGTTTATGAAGCCGTAATCGAGGCGCTGAAGGAGATTTACGATCCTGAGATCCCGGTGAACATCTATGATCTGGGCCTCATTTACGGCGTGGACGTGACCGAGGATGGCCATGCCGCTGTGACGATGACGCTGACGACACCGCATTGCCCCGTCGCTGAATCGATGCCGGGCGAAGTGGAGATGCGCGTGGGCGCGGTGCCCGGAGTGGGGCACGCCGAGGTCAATCTCGTGTGGGATCCGCCATGGGATCCGCAGAAGATGAGCGACGAGGCGAAGCTCGAGTTGGGGATGCTGTGATGACGAGCGAGACCAAGACCCGCGTCCGGCCCGCCGCTGTGACACTGACGCTCGCAGCACAGGCGCGGGTAGCGGCACTCATGGAGAAAGCGCCGGACGATGCGGTAGGCGTCAAGCTCTCGACGCCGCGCCGCGGATGTTCGGGCCTTGCCTATTCGGTTGACTATGTAAGCGAAGAGAAGGTTGCGCCCTTTGATGAGCGGATCGAGACGCCGGGTGGCATTTTCTTCATCGATGCCGCGTCAGTCCTCTATCTCATCGGGTCCGTCATGGACTGGGTGGAGGACGACTTTACGGCCGGTTTCGTCTTCAATAACCCGAATGCCAAGGGCAGTTGCGGGTGCGGCGAAAGCTTCACCGTCTAAGACAGTTCGGAATCGGCGGATCGAGGGCGGCTCTTACGGCCTGCCTCTCGATCCATTCCCGATTTCAATAGCGGCCGAAGCCGATCAGCGGATCGCGGCAGACGCCACGGTGACGCTGCGCGCGCCGGGCAGATAGCGCAGTTGGGCCTCGGCGTTCCGCTGTGCGACGTTCAGGCACGACCGCGCATCGCCCGAGTTGTCTGCCGTGGCACCCTGGCCGACATCGCACGCCTGTTGCGTGGCAAAGGCAATCCGCTGCCTGAGTGCATCGCGGCCTGTCGCACTGGAAAGATCGAGATCAGCCGTGCGGACTTCCACGGTCCGGGTGACGGAATGGCCGCTGTTTACGCGGATGTCCTGATCGGCAGCGGCAGCGCCAGTGGCGGCAAATGCAGCAACGCCAAGCGCGAATGCGCCCGCAAGCCGCGGCGAAATGAAGTTTGGCATGTCACTCTCCTGCGTGTCCGCCTGGATGTACTTGCAGCCCGGCGTGACAAAATTTGATCGGCTGAAAGCCGGCATGACTCACATGATCTGAACAAGAACCATGCTTGACTTGGCAGATAGGACAAAAAGATAAGAAAAACAACAAGGCGCTGCACAAATTCGTGGCTGCATTGCAGCATATTACTGAATAGAACAAATGATATTACTGAGCGCGATAGACCAAAACGACTATCAGGGAGCCGACGGTCCGTTGAAGGGATGCTTGTCCGACCATGCGCAGCCCGATCGGCTTTCGTCTCCGATCAGCAAGGTGGCGACGAACGGATAGGTGCGATCCGACATGCCGTCGCTGCATTCGCCCGGGGTCACAGCCAGCGTGAGAGCCCGCCCGGCATGCTCGCCGCTGAACGAAACACCGCCGCGCCCCGCGAAGCGCGAGACGGCGATCGTCTCCCCGGCGCTGTTGTCCGGCGTCTTGTAAAGAAACGCGCCGCCCTCAATTTCGCCGCTCCAGAATGGCTCCGTGCCAGTAACGTGGATGGTCTCGCCCGGCGCTATGCCAGCAAAGGGCTGAGTATCGGCGCGATTGCCCGGTGCGCCCCAGCGTTCGTCCCCGCCGCCGTGACAGGCAACCAGCGCAAGCGGCACGGAGAAAGCCGCGACCCGCGA
Source organism: Sphingobium sp. CR28 (assembly GCF_052327305.1). Lineage (GTDB taxonomy): Bacteria > Pseudomonadota > Alphaproteobacteria > Sphingomonadales > Sphingomonadaceae > Sphingobium. The sequence continues at coordinate 2,186,317 of NZ_CP182486.1, forward strand.
AATCGCCCGAAAGGTTCTAAAGGTTCTAGTCCTTGGCATAAAAAAATCCCGCGTTGCGGCGTGAAGACACAGATCCGCAGAGACCGCATGCCACAGACCGTAGCGAATAGGACAGGGCGATTTCACGCCGCACGGGCATCTCGCCGCGCCTCTTTGCCAGCAAATCATCTCACGAGTTTCGCCGCGTCGCTCAGACTGAGCGAAACATTCGATTTGTAAATGATAATTAGTCGCAATAAATAAATGCTCGACCGACGCAATTCCGCTAAGGCCTGATGAGTGCCTGCCATGCCACGCGACCTTGCCAAGACCCTCACTTATCTCTCTGTCCACCTAACGGTGGGCTTCACAGTGGCTTATGTGATGACCGGTTCACTTGCGCTTGCGGGCGGCATTGCGCTCATCGAGCCCTGCATCAACGCCGTTGCCTTCTTCTTCCACGAGAAGGCGTGGAAGGCGGCGGACGCGCGGGCCAGCAATGAGGGTACGAGAGCGCCCGGCCTGTTTGGCGTGGCCTGATCCACTGCGTCCGGCAGCTGAGCGATCATCGGCGTGCGGGATGATGGGGCGGCTCTGGTGGGAGGAGCAGTTGCCCGCGGGAAGTAGCCTCCCCCATTGCGGTCTGCCGTTGAGTTCCCTCCTGAGGAGGCTCAACGCTTCAATTCAGACTGTCAGGCGCGGGCTGGTCAGCCGGCTTTGTCCTTCATGGGCTTCGGCATGGCCTGCTTCGCCTTATGTGCAGCGATATCCGCATCAATGGCCGCGATCCGCTGACGCTCGGGCGTGTCGCGTGCCAGCCCCTTGAGCCTGCAGGTTGCCCAGAGAGCCTTGCGCTCCGATTCCAGCGCCTTGAGATATAGATTGGCCATAGTGGCTCCCATGTAGCGAAGACGCGCATTAGCGGATGGCAAGGGATGAGAACAGGGGCAGTGGCGACTGTTGCTGCGCGTAATACGAGCGGCACCGGCGGGGCTGGGTGGCAATGAGCGGCGTGGTCAGCCGAGCGTGACGAAGATCTCCGCTTCGATCATCCATAGTCCGCCGATCTCCCGCCACTTGGCGGCGTAGGTTCCGAATGCGACGTGCGCTTCGCTGGCCTCCCCGTCAGCCTGCCGGGCGCTCCCGCGCCACTCGCCCTGCTCCATCGCGATCGGCTCGACGGGCGAAGGTGTGATGAGGCTGGGCGTGCGAACATAGATGAGGCGATCCGCCGCAGAAAACTCGCGCCGCCATACTTTGACCTGCGCTACACGGCCGGCAATGACGGCGCTGTCTGTGCCGGTAATCATCACGCAATCACGCGTCAGCAGAGGGCCGATCGCCGCTGCGTCTCCTTCCGCGATTGCGCGGTTGAACGCGGCGCGCCGCGCGCGAAGGGCAAGTTCGATACTCATGCGCTCCTTCATACATGAAGCGGCCAGCGACCGTGCACGATATGCGTTGTCCTGCCGACGACGCTCTCGACCAGCAGGATCTCGTCCACCAGCCGATCCGATCGGTGGCATCTTCTGAGCAGCAAACGGGTCGCCGCGATAATTGATCGTGACGTGCGGCTCGGGCGTGGTCCCGTCCATGATGGGAGCCTGACATTTGAGCAAATGATAGACCAATGCTGCCTGAAAGGCGCGGGCCTCGGCCTGCCGCACACGAGTGCGCAGCGTCACCGCCCTGCGGTTCTCGATCCTGTCGAAAAGGAGCGGGAACGCAACGCCCGAGAAGCTGTCCAGCGCGGTGATGATTGCAGGCAGCCACTCGGTCGGCTTCCCATGAAGATCGAACAGCGAAAGCAGCGTGACATGCAGCAGATCCGGCCCCCGTGCCGGATCATTGCGGGGAAGGGCGACGATCTGCGCCTGCACATCGGGCGGAGGCTTGGCCATGACATAGAGCGGATTGCGGGCGCGCATCATATCGGAATGCCTTTCCAATGTTCTTCATATGTTCTATCTTTTCGTCATGCAAGTCGCCTTCAACTTTGCCGTTGCGGACGTCGCGGGCTGGCATGCGCGACTGGCGCCGGTGGTGCTCCCACGCGTGCGGCGCTCGCCAATCGGGCAATTGGTGAAATCGATGATAAGCGCGCGGACGCGGGACGCGGTGTCCACTGCGGCCTATGACCGGCTCGTTGGCTGTTATGGCGGACCTTCGGCATTGGCATACGCGACGCCGCTGGACGTTGCGCGAACAATCGGCGACGTGACCTTCCCAGAAGCCAAGGCCGAGCAGCTGGTGACGGCGCTGCGCGAGATTGCGGCATCCGATGGCGGCTTCGCGCTCGATCATCTGGCCGACCGCCCCCTTGGCGACGCCCTGGCCTGGCTGGAGCGGCTGCCGGGTGTCGCGCGCAAGGTGTCTGCGTCCACGCTGAACGCAAGCACGCTCGGGCGACCCGTGATGATCGTGGACACGCATGTGCTCCGGGTGCTGCAACGGCTCGGGTTCGTGCCGACGACAGCGGATTACCGGGCGTGCAGCGAGGCCGTTACCGCTGCGATGCCGGACGGGACGGGCGACGATTTCCTGAGCTTTCATATCGGGCTGAAACGCCTGGGGCAAACGAAGTGCCGATGGGACATGCCCGAATGCGCCATTTGCCCGTTGGCCGGAGACTGCCCAACGGCAGAAGCCGGGCGCGGGCGGCGCCCTTAACCTCGGCTTCGTTCCTCTGTGATACTGGACGCCGGGAGGCCGATATGTGCAAGCGAATTGTCACTAAAAAAGCACAGTTTCATCGGAGTTTACACGGCCGCAACATTGGCAGATGACGGGCTCGCGATCCGCTTCTAGCCCGGGTCGCCAAGGGGGATAGCCAAGATGAAGCCGTCGCGTCTGCTGAGCCTGATTAGCGCAGTATCGTTGCTCGCGTCCTGTGGGGGCGGAGGGAGCGGCAGCGGCAGCGGCAGTGTGTCGCTGCCCGGCGGGACGGGCACGGGGAACACGCCGACCCCGACGCCGACCGCCAATGGCTGTTCTTTGCGCGAGCGGCAGGACTGGGCGGCGACGCAGTTGCGCGAATGGTATCTGTTTCCCGAGACTCTTCCCACGGGCTTGAATCCAGCCACGTATGCCAATGTGGATGACTATATTGATGCACTGACCGCGAATGCGCGGGCGCAGAACAAGGATCGGTACTTTACCTATCTGACGTCGATCGCCGAAGAGAATGCCTACTACGGTTCGGGTGCGAGCGCGGGCTTCGGCTTTCGTCTGACCTATGACTCAGTCAACCGCCGCATCTTGATTGCCGAATCCTTCGAAGGTGGGCCTGCGCTGAACGCCGGCATTGACCGGGGGGCGGAGATCGTCGCGATCGGCACTGGCCCAAGCACCATGCGCACAGTCGCTGCCATCCTTGCCACCGAAGGAACTGACGGCGTTAACAACGCGCTCGGCCCGTCGACTGTGGGCACAACCCGCGTGTTGCGTATCGTCGATGGCAGCGGCACCCGCGATCTGACTGTCGCGAAGGCCGATTATGTACTGCCGCCGGTGTCGAACCGCTATGGCGTGCGCATCCTGGACGATGGCGGCACGAAGGTCGGCTATGTGAACCTGCGCACGTTCATCGAGACCGCCGACCCAGCTCTACGCAATGCCTTCGCCCAGTTTCGCGCAGCCGGCGTCACTCGCCTGATCGTCGATTTGCGGTACAATGGTGGTGGGCTGATTTCGATCGCGGAGTTGATGGGCGATCTGATGGGCGCCAATCGCTCGACATCGGATGTGTTCAGTCAAGTCGCCTATCGCTCCGAAAAATCAGCGCAGAATAGCGTGCGCAATTTCCGGACCCAGGCGGAAGCGGTGGCGCCGATCCGCATTGCGTTCATCGGGACCGGTGGCACCGCATCGGCGAGCGAAATGGTGATCAACGCGTTCATCCCCTATCTCCACGCGAATGTCGGGCTGATCGGCACCAACACTTATGGCAAGCCGGTCGGGCAGATCGCGGTCGACCGCACCCAGTGCGACGACCGGCTGCGGGTGGTTGCGCTAGCGGTGCAGAACAGCGCGCGGCAGGGCGACTACTATAACGGTCTGGCGAGCAAGGTGGAGGCGAGCTGCCGTGCGGAGGACGATATCGCCCACGCAATGGGCGACCCGGCCGAAGCATCGACGCGTGCCGCGCTGGACTATCTGGCCGGACGCATCTGCACCCCGATAAGCGGGAGCCTGGCGACCGCGAGCGCAGAGCGGGTGGCGCTGGGCACACCCGAGACCCGGCTGCTGACTCCGGCGCGACCGAGCCCGGTGCAGCGCGAAGTGCCTGGCGCTTACTAAGCACATCTCCTCGGACCACTTGGGCGCCCCGCGCGTTTCATCCGGCGAACACAGTTAGGAGAGACGCAGGATGAGCAGGACCTTGGACGATCTGGCGCACAAGATGCGCGAGATCGATTTCGCGATGCTGGCGACGCACACGGACGGCGGGGCAATCGCCGCTCGGCCAATGAGTAACAACCGGGAAGTCGACTATAACGGCGACAGCTGGTTCTTCACCGAGGAGAGCACCCGAATGGTCTCGGACATCCAGCGTGATGCACGGGTGAGCCTCAGCTATCAGGGAACGGCGGGGCTACTCGGCATGCGTCCGTTCTTCATCGCCATCGAAGGGCAGGCCCGGCTTGTGCGGGACCGCGCGCAGTTCGCCGAGCACTGGACGAGCGGGCTGGAACGCTGGTGGCCGGACGGCATCGACACGCTCGGCCTCCTGCTCATTCAGGTGACAGGCGAGCGCCTGCACTACTGGGACGGCGAGGACGAAGGCGAGATCGTCTTGCGGACCCTGTAGTAGCGCCGCCTAGCTTCCGGCTTCAGGTGGGGCGGGCGTGTCCTCGGTCGGCCCCATCTGGTCCACGCCCTGGCCATTCCATTTGGGATCGGCCTCGATCCGCTCGACCATTTTCCGCGCTGTTTCCGCCAGTCCGCCGCCATGCGGATTATAGGCAATGGGCTGCAGCAGGGCCTTGGCGTACTCCTGCTCTCCGCTACGCAACATCTGGGTGATAACCTGCATGCGCAGGCCATAGTCGAACGGTGCCAGCTCGGCCGCGCGCTCCAGCCCCTGAACGGCGAGATCGGTCGGCGCCTTCCCTTGTTCCAGGAAGGAGCGGTAATAGTAGATGAGCGGCAAGGGGTGGTCCGGCTCAATGCGGTTCAGCGCGACGAAGGGCGCGCGCGCCTTGACGAAGGCCTCTGCATCCGTGCCCTTCCCGGCGATGCGGAAGAGCGAATAGCCCTTCTGGACATAGGCATTGGTCTGCTTGGGGTCGATCGCGATAGCCTTATCCGCCGCCGCGATCGCTTCCGCGTCATTGCCCGCGTCATGCTCGGCTTCCGCCAGTGCGGCGAGGACGGCGGCATCATCAGGAAAGCGAGCGGCCACTTCACGCGCGGTGGTGAGCACTTCGGCCGCGATCTTCTCATCCACGCCCCGCTTGGACCGGATGAGCGCCGGCATGATCGCCGCCTCGCCCGCGCTCAGGCGGGCAATCTCGACCTTGCCAGGTTTAAGATCCGTGGCCGGGATGAGATAGGCGGACATTTTTCGCAGCTTGGCATAGCTGTCGAGATTGCTTTCGAGCGTATTGAGATCGCCGAAGACTTCGATCGCCGCGTCTTTCGACGATTTACCTGATCCCATGGCCGCGAAGTAGCGCTTCATCTGGCCGCGGCGCGTCTCGTCGAAAGTGAGATAATGATAGAGCAGCCAGCTCTTGCCGTAAAAGGCGTCGTACGTCTTCTTGTCAGCTTTCTTTTCGTAGGATGTGGGATCGACCAGATCGAGCGCGGTCACATCCTTGGCGTAAAAAATCTCGCTGGCCCGCAATAACGCCGGGCGGCCGATCCAGACGCCGCCATCCTTCTCGAAACTGGCTGCCGCGAAAAACTCCGCGCCGCCTTCGTGCGCCCAGCGCGGCAGCGCCCGGGCGCTGGAGCTGATGAGGAAGTGGTGGGCATATTCATGCAGCAGAGTGAGCATCGACCAGTCCTGCAGCGTATCCTGCGAGGTGATGCTCGGCACAATGGCGATGGAGCCGCCTGCACGCGGCACATAGAAGCCGCTGAGGAATCTATTACCGCTGCCCGACAGCTTGCGGACCTGATTGGTATCGCGAACCACATAGACGGTCACACGATTGGACGGGCTGGGATCGGGCACCTGGGTGCCGGTGATGTAGGCCATCGCCGAATGGTAGCGCTCCAGCCGCTCCGAGAAGGTGCGCAGGTCACTTTCCCGATCATTGGCATAGACGACGAAGTGTGGGCTGGACGCCCGCATCCATTCGGCGCGCGCGGCGCCCGAAAAGCTGAAGCCCACAGCCAGCAACGACAAAAACGCGAAGAAACGCAAGGCACCATTCCCCCTCATGGCTTTGAGACACATTACGGACGCGAAAGGGGTTTGTTGAGAGAGAAAACGAGCGCGCCCCAAGCGGAAGTTGCCAAAGTTGGCGCTACGTTCCGTCAACTTCGGGCCGCAGACGATCCGCGAGCCTCTCGATGAGATCGCGCACGTCGCTGATCGGCCGGCGCGCGGGATCATAGGGCGGATGCTCGGGCGGAGGATCGCCGCCATCGAAGGCATGGCCGTCCTTCACGACACGCAGAAGGCACTGGGCGAGCGCCAGCGCGACGCCATCGGCATGGCCCGGCTCTGGCACCGCCGCATCGTTCCACCGGCCATAACGGCTGCGATCGCGGTAGCGCAGGAGGAACTGGGTCAGCCGCTCGTCATAATAGCGGCGCTCGCCCACCTGCTCGCCCTGATAGAAGACCGGGCGCGATACGCCGTGGATCGCGCGGCTGAGCGCGGCGTCCGAAAGACGGTTCACGGCATGATCCACCGCAGCATCCCACGCATAGCGGAAGCTCTGCGCATCGAGCCGGGCGCGTAGGCCATAAGCCGAGGTGGTGGACATGCCGACGCGGGCGCAGGCATCCGCCACGCAGCCGCATTCGGCCAGTGCCTGAATGAACGCGACCTGCCGCTCCGCCGACCAGCCATCATGTCGGGAACGGCGGATGACCGGCTCGAACGCGGGCGGATCATATTCGGGCGGAGGGGTGCGGGGCTTGGTCATCCCGCAACTGAGGCATAGTTTGCGCGATGTAGGACAGCGTTTTTCAAAGGGCTCGGGGAATGGTCCTATGATCCCGCAGCCAGTCGGCAAGCTCCGTTTCGGACAGTTCCCCGGCGGCAAGGGCGAGGACGGTCCTGATGGCATCATGAGGATCAAACGCCAGAACAATATCATTTCGTGCCAGAAAGAGCCGCGCGAGAATCCAGGCGGTGCGCTTGTTGCCATCCGCGAAAGGATGGTTGCGCGCGAGGCCGAACGCATAGGCCGCCGCGAGCGCGCAGCGATTATCCTCCCCATAGGTCCATTGATTGACCGGACGCATGAGGACCGACTCCAGCATCCCTTCGTCGCGAATACCGGACGGACCGCCATGTTCGGCCAACTGTCGATCATGAATCGCGAGGACGATGGCCCTTTCGAGCCAAACCGGCTCAGCGCGCGCATCTTCGGTCATGGAAGGCGGCTACCTGGCGAGGGTGCGCAATATGTCCCGATCATCACGCATGATCTGCTCCGCCAGCGACATCTGCGTCTCAAACTCGGGGTTGGTTGCCGTGATCCGCACGCCGTCCGGCGCTTCGGTGACGTAAAGCGTGTCACCGGGGGCCACGCGCAAGCGGGCGAGCAACTCCTTGGGCAGGATGACGCCGGCGCTGTTGCCGATCTTCGTGATCTTGAGAGGCGTGTTCATACGAACGTTATAACATGGCTGGCGCGATGAGCAAGGGCATGGGCAAGCCTGAGCCGCTGGGCGGCAATCTCTCAGGCTGGTGGTCGCGGCGGATCAGCCATGAGCATCGGCTAGCGGACGGGGAGCGGAAGCGATCGGACGCTGCAAGTGGCGCAGTGCCGGTATCATTATTATTTAGCCGACTCATTCAGAACACAATTCTGATTCATTTGCTCGCGCGTTAACTCTCGGACTGCGTGCAAGATTAAGAGGTTATTATGCTGGCGACCATTGGCTACGAGCGATCAACGCTTCCCGACTTCGTAGCTACACTCATGTTGGCTAAAATTGACACCTTGATTGATGTTCGTGAGCGAGCACAGTCTCGCAGGCCGGGATTTTCCAAGAAGGCACTCGAGCAAGCTCTGCTTAAGGCGGGAATTGGATATTTGCACCTTCCGCAGTTGGGCGATCCCAAAGACGGGAGGGAGGCTGCCCGTGCTGGTAATATGCAGCTTTTCGAAGAAATCTTTACAGCTGTAATCAATGGAGAGAAGGCAAAAGAGGCGTTGAATTTCCTCGAAGAATTGGCTTCAGAAAAAGATATATGCCTCATGTGCTTTGAGAGAGATCAAAAGCAGTGCCACCGAAAGATTGTTGCCGAGTAACTTGAGGTTCGTCTAGGTGTTAAGGCGGTACATTGGGGTGTAGTCATGGGGGCTGCTAATGTCGGTCGAGAGCGACGAGTGCTTCATACTGATCAAGGCGCAGCCGCACCGCTCTAGCAAATACTTCGAAACGGTATGTTGTGCTGGTGTAGGGCGAGATCAAACTTGGCGTAGACAATACCCGGTCCCATTTAGAATCTTATCGGAAGTGCAAAAATTCAGACGTTGGAACTGGATACGCTACAAATTTACTCGATCAAAGGATGATCCAAGGCCTGAAAGCCAAAAGGTTATTCCTGAAACGCTCGAAGTTGTCGGAAGTGTTAAGGCAGGTGAGCGGGCTTCATTTCTTGATCCGTTAGTGCGAACCTCCTTTGCGGAGGCAGATAGCCGACGGGAATCGCTGACTTTAATTCGACCTCGATCCTTTGCCCTGGAAGCGCTCGAAAAGTCCCAAGAAGAAATAACTCACGAAACATTGAAGCATAGCGAACTAGCAAATCAACTTTCCATGTTTGATGCTACAGCTAAGCCTTTAAAGCCTTGCCCAATGCGATTTATCGCTAAGTGGCGGGATCAAGACGGCAAAGATCGAACGCACGAATGTGATGACTGGGAGACATCTGCTGCGTTCAATCGTTTGAACGAGAGTATGGGCGCACCGAGGCTCTTAACGCGTTAAGAGCCAAGTACGAAGATGAGTACATGCGTGCCGGTTTAGCCCTAGGATTCAGTACCCATAAACGCCGCAATGCCGAGTTCGGAACGCAAAACCAATGGCTTCTTGTCGGAATGATCCGACTGAATGAGGTAAAGCAGACATCATTGTCATTCTGACGCTTTTGAAATGCTGTCAGCTCTTCCTCAATCCCGCTCTCTGTCGCCAGCGCCCATATACAGTTCGCGGCCGGTCTCGTGGTAGAGTTCGCTCATCTTGGCCATGCCCGCTTCGGCTGAGGCTGCGTCCAGAGGCGCCCCCCCTCCACCATTCGGCGATGCCGAATGGTCCCCCTCCCCGTTCCGGAGAGGAATTTGGGAAGCGATAAAGCTCTCCACGCCTGCATTCTGCTTTGCCGCGAAGTCACGCACCTCCTGCGTGATCTTCATCGAGCAGAATTTCGGGCCGCACATCGAGCAGAAATGCGCGGTCTTGGCGCCTTCGGCCGGCAGCGTCTGGTCGTGATATTTCTCCGCCGTGTCGGGATCGAGCGACAGGTTGAACTGGTCGCGCCAGCGGAACTCGAAGCGGGCGCGGCTCAGCGCATCGTCGCGGAGCTTGGCCGCCGGATGCCCCTTGGCGAGATCGGCGGCATGGGCGGCGAGCTTGTAGGTGACGACGCCGACCTTGACGTCGTCGCGATCGGGGAGGCCGAGATGCTCCTTGGGCGTCACGTAGCAGAGCATCGCGGTGCCGTACCAGCCGATCATCGCGGCGCCGATGCCGCTGGTGATATGGTCATAGCCCGGTGCGATATCGGTGGTGAGCGGCCCCAATGTGTAGAAGGGCGCCTCGCCGCACGCTTCGAGCTGCTTGTCCATATTCTCCTTGATCTTGTGCATCGGCACATGGCCGGGGCCTTCGATCATCACCTGCACGTCCTGCTGCCAGGCGCGGTGGGTGAGCTCGCCCAAGGTGTAGAGCTCGGCGAACTGGGCTTCGTCATTGGCGTCGGCGATCGAGCCCGGGCGCAGGCCGTCGCCCAGCGAATAGGCGATGTCATAGGCCTTCATGATCTCGGTGATCTCGTCGAACTTCTCGTAGAGGAAGCTCTCCTTGTGGTGCGCCAGGCACCATTTCGCCATGATCGAGCCGCCGCGGCTGACGATGCCGGTGACGCGCTTGGCGGTGAGCGGGACATAGGGCAGGCGGACGCCGGCATGGATGGTGAAATAGTCGACGCCCTGCTCGGCCTGCTCGATCAGCGTGTCGCGGAAGATCTCCCAGGTGAGCTCCTCGGCGATGCCGCCGACCTTTTCCAGCGCCTGGTAGATGGGCACGGTGCCGATGGGGACAGGCGAATTGCGCAGGATCCACTCGCGGGTGTCGTGGATATTGCGGCCGGTGGAGAGGTCCATGACGGTGTCCGCGCCCCAGCGGATCGACCAGACCATCTTGTCGACTTCGCTGGCGACGTCCGACGCGACGGCGGAGTTGCCGATATTGGCGTTGATCTTGACCAGGAAGTTGCGACCGATCGCCATCGGCTCGCTTTCCGGGTGATTGATGTTGTTCGGAATGATCGCGCGGCCGCGCGCGACCTCGTCGCGGACGAACTCGGGCGTCACGTAATCGGGGATTTCCGCGCCCCAATCCTGCCCGTCGCGGACATAGTCCGCGAGCCGCTCGCGACCGAGATTCTCGCGCTCCGCCACATATTCCATCTCGGGCGTGATGATGCCGCGACGCGCGTAGTGCATCTGACTGACGTTCATGCCCGGCTTCGCGCGCAGCGGGCGCTTTACGACATTGGGGAATTGGGGCACGCCCGCCGAGCGGTCCGGGCCGAGCTTGCCATTGTCCTCGGGACGCACTTCCCGCGCGTCATAGCTCTCGACATCCCCGCGCCCGACAATCCAGTCGCGGCGCAGAGCGGGGAGGCCGGCCATGATGTCGATGCGCGCATTGGGATCGGTATAGGGGCCGGACGTATCATAGACGCGCACCGGTGGCTCGCCGGAGGACGGCTCGAGATGGATCTCGCGCATCGCGACGCGGTGCTTGCCCACATGGATCTTGCGGCTGCCGCGAATGGGACCAGTGGTCACGCCGATTTCGGTGCGTGCGGGAATATCTGCCATGCGTCGCTTACTCCTCAGTGTCGGAAGAGCGAGCGGATAATCCCTTGTCGGATGGCCACTCCCTCCCTCCGCCGGTGTGAGCCGGATCAGGTTCAGCGGGTCGGGGGCTCGTGCCCCCCTCTCAACCGTCGTGACAACGGTCCCCCGGGGATGAGGCGACTATAGCAGCTTAGAACGTATAGGCCAGCCCAAGCACGCCGATCCACTGGTCGCGGCTGCCCGCGATTGAAACGACCGGCGAATCCGCGAAATCATTGAGCAGGCGGCGGTAAGTGACGCCACCGGCGATCTTCCAGCCTTTGGTGAGGTCGCCGGTCAGCGAATATCCGCCGATCAACGAAGCGGTATAGTTCTTCCAGCCGCCACGCGCGCGATATTGGGGCAGGCCGCTGGCGATGCTGCCTGCCGTATCGACGTCATAATAGGCCGCGGCATATTTGCGCTCGGCGCGTTCGCCCGACACCGAGACGGAGACAGCCGCCTTGGTCGATAGGGGCGTGAAATAGGCAATCGTTGGCTGAAGAATGCCACCGCGATGGGCGCCAGTGACGCCCTTGCGATAGCCGAGCGTGAAGCTCAGCGTATCATAATCGCTGGTGATGACGCCCCGGCGCCCGATGCCTGCATAGCCGCCCAGCTCCAGCGTGGCGGAGCGCCGGCCAAGCGCCCTGATGCGCGGATCATCGATCATGCTTGTGAAGCGGCGATTGAGATTGAGCGTCACGAGTGGGCCTGCTTGAACGATCCAGCCGGGGCCGGGATCGTCGGGAATGAGATCGACCGAAAGGCGATTGCCGGCCAAGATGAAGCCGACACCGCCGACCTGACCGATCGCGGCCGGTCCCGCGACGAGCCGATAGTCGTCAGACCCTTCGGAGTCCGGTCCATAGCTGGCTCCCAGGGCGACGGTCACGTTGTCTGACCCAGGCTGCTTCTCGGTTTGCTGCGCGACCGCAGGTGTGGCCGCCAGCAGAGCGGGCAGCAGAATAAAGGAGCGCATCCGCGTCTCGTTCCCTGTTCAGTTGATTATGGGGGAGGAACGCGCGACTGCGCGCTTTGCTCCCGATATTAAAGACGAGCCTTTGCGAAGACGGTCAGTGCGCACCGAGGCGCAGCTGAGCGCGTGCCAGACGCCGCATCATGCGCAGATCGGCAGGGGACAGGCGTAGCGCGGCCTCCACCCAGCCGTCGACGATGTCGCGCAGCTCTTCCAGCGTCATCGGATTGACCCGACGCCCGGCCTGAAAAATGCCGACGGTGCCGGCATGGCGCGGCGCGGTCTGCGCGATATAGTCGCGCACGGCCTGCTCGCCTTCGCCCTGCTCCGCCAGCACGGTGACGAGCCCCATCTCGTACATTTCCTCGGCAGAAAACACCTTGCCGGAGAGGAGCATTTTCTCGGTCTGGGCGTGGCCGATACGGCGCGAGAGAATGGAATAGGCGCCCATGCCGGGAAACAGGCCGAACAAAATCTCTGGAAGGCCGAAGCGGGCCTGCCGCTCCGCCACGATGACATCGAAGCACAACAGAGCCTCGAAGCCGCCGCCCAGCGCATCTCCCTGCGCCAGGCCAATGGAAATGACTGGCATGTGATTGGAGTGCCAGACCTTCTCGACGATTTCGACGCAGAGATGGCCATAGTGACGCAGCGTCGCGCGATCCTGCCGCTCGATGCAGTCGGCGAACATGTTGAGATCGCCGCCCAGATTGAAGATACCGGGGAAGCGGGAGCCGAGCACCATGAACTTAAGCGCCTCGGGCCGGGCGGAGAAATGCCGCTTAGCTTCGTCCTGCCAGCGCATCGTGTCACGCAGCAGACCCATATTATAATTTGGCCTGTCTTCCGGCGTGATGAACGCCCAGAGGCAGTTCAGCTCTTCCTCGAAATGGACGTTGATCTGGCCCAGATCGAACAGGCCGGTCTTGCCGGCGGGGTCAAAACCATGCGCGAGCTGGTTTTCCGGGTGATTGCCCAAAGAGCCGAAATTGACGACCACCCCAGCGGGATGCTCATTCATTTCCTGCGCGATAGTGAGCGAGCCGAGAGGTTCATCCACCCGCTCGAACGCATTTCCGTCCATGTGCGACCCCCGAGCGAATAGTTAATCTCTTTTTTATTGTTAATATGATGACTTAGTTCCCTGCAGTTGCAAACAAAAAAGAGAAATATAGATGGTTAACAGTGCTCCGGCGCTTTTCCGTATATCGGGACGAAGCGTTGAGCCGAGGCGGAAAACTGCGGTAAACCGAGCGCGCGCCTTATCTGTGTAAGGGCTGTGTTAACCTCCCTTCGCCATGAGGGGTGGGTGACCCAGCATCGTTCCCCCTATTCGAAACGCGTGACCTTCGCGATCCAGCTCGCCGACGGCACCTTGTTGCCCGTGGAAATGGAAGCCGAATCAACACGCTTCGTGGGGCGCTTTAGCCGGCTCGCTGCCTTCGGGCCGCTGGGCGCGCCAATCAGCGCGCATATCGTCGCGCGGAGCTGATTTCCGCTTCAGGTACGCGAGGGATAAGAGAAGCCTGCTTCCCTTCGCCCGCGGCCACGTTATGGCGAGGCCATGGCTTCCACTTCGACAGAACGCGTCCCCACCGACCCTAATAGCGCCCGTTTTGAGTTTTCGGTCAGCGCGCGCGACGGCAAGGCCCGCAGCGGCGCCATCAACATGCGGCGTGGCACGATCCGGACCCCGGCGTTCATGCCGGTGGGCACCGCCGGTACGGTGAAGGCCATGCGGCCTGCCGAGGTGCGGGCCAGCGGCGCCGACATCATTCTCGGCAATACCTATCACCTCATGCTGCGGCCGGGCGCCGAACGCGTCGCGGACCTAGGCGGACTGCACGCCTTTTCCGCATGGGAGCGGCCAATCCTTACCGATAGCGGCGGCTATCAGGTGATGAGCCTCTCCAAACTGGCCAAGGTGAGCGAAGACGGGGTGTCCTTCGCCAGCCATCTCGATGGATCGCGGCATATGTTGAGCCCCGAGCGCTCCATGGAAATCCAGCGCCTGCTGGGGAGCGATATCGTGATGTGCTTCGACGAACTGGTGCCGACGACGACGACGCGCGACGCGCAGGCCAAGGCAATGGAGCGCTCCATGCGCTGGGCGGCACGGTCCCGCGCCGGGTTCGACGCGGGCGAGGATCATGCTGCCCGCTCGGCACTGTTCGGCATACAACAGGGCGCGCTCGATGAAGAACTGCGCCGGCAATCCTCAGAGGCGCTCATCGACATCGGTTTCGATGGCCATGCCGTGGGTGGCCTAGCCGTGGGCGAGGGGCAGGAGGCGATGTTCGGCTGCCTCGACCATTGCGTCGATCCGCTGCCTGCGGACAAGCCGCGTTACCTCATGGGGGTGGGCAAACCGGACGATATCGTGGGCGCGGTGGAGCGCGGCATCGACATGTTCGATTGCGTACTGCCCACGCGCTCCGGGCGAAATGGTCAGGCCTTCACCTGGACCGGGCCGCTCAACATCCGCAATGCACGGTTCGCGCAGGATCGCGAGCCCCTCGACGCGCGGTGCACCTGCCCGGTGTGCGGAACATGGGAGCGGGCCTATCTTCATCATCTGGTGAAAGCCGGCGAGATGCTGGGCGCGATGCTGATGACGCAGCACAACCTCCATTTCTACCAGCAGCTGATGGCCGGGCTTCGCGGGGCGATCGAGGACGGCCGGCTGACTGCCTTCGCGAACGACTTCCGTCGGGATTATGCCTCCCGCGCATTCTAGGGCCGATCGACATTCAGCTCTGACGGTCTGCAAATAGCGCATTTCCGCGCTTCCGGTGCTCACGTACCTTAAGTACGCTGCGCGCCGGATCACGGAAATCCACGATTTTCGCCACGCCATCATCTGAATGTCGATCGGCCCTAGCGCGTTGCACCCCCCCCTGGTCCAGCGGAGAATCAGGCGATCGTCGGCACCATGATCGCGTAGCGGCCGACTTCGCCGTCCCAGACCAGTTCGCTGCGTAGCTGGCGGGAGAGGCCGCGAAGCACGCGTTCAAAGCCCTCACGCGACAGCACATCAAGCTCTGGGGATGCGCGCAGGGCAAGGGACTGGACGGAGAGCATGGCTTTCGCCGACTCCGCACCGCTTTCGACACGCCGGAGCGCCAGGCTGATGACGGCGTTGGCATCCACCCGGATGGCAAGCTCCACCAGCTCCGTGACGATGAAGGCGACCGGCATGGCCACGTCCTGATCCAGCATCAACTGATCGCAGTCCACGCGCAGCGCGAAGCCGCTGCCGATATCCGCTCCGCCACCCCGCAGGCTGGAGGCCAGCTCGCTCAGCAGGGCGGCGCCGTTGATCCCTTCATTATGCTCGATCTCCGCGAAGTGATTGCGGTGGACGACAGCGAGCGCGTCCACGCGGCGCTGGATCGAGGCGTAAGCCTGCGCCGCATCAGTGCTTTTCGCCGCGCGGCTGTGCAGACTGACCAGGCTGGTGATGATCTGGAGGTTGTTCTTGACGCGATGATGAACCTCGCGGGTCAGGCGCCGTTGACGGTCCAGACTCTCCACCATCTGCTGCTCGTGCGTCGAGACGTCCTGCGCCATTTCGCGGAAGGTCTCGCCCAGCACGTTAATCTCTTCGAACACCGGGCTCGGACGGCGGATCGGCTCGGGATCGTCGCCGGGGCGGTATGTCGCCACGGCCCGCTGCATCGCGACCAACGGCCGCACCAGCAAGCGGTGAACGCTGTACCAGGCGATCGCGGCAGTGAGGAGCCACAGGATGACCGGCAGCATCAGGAAGAGCATTGCCACGAGTGACGTGGGCGGCCGCAGGACGCTTTCGTCCATGCGGAGCCCCAGATCCATGGACGCGGTCGCTGCGACAACGTCATCGGCATTGCGCTCGGTCTTTGCGCCCAGCACGAACAGCGGATCGCTTCCCGCGTTGAGAACGATGCGCCGCTCCCTCAAATTGTCTCCGGGGGCACCAATGATCTGCGCGATTGCCTCCCGTGAATAGACCCCGACGGCATGAAGGCTGTCATCGCCCTTGGAAGTCTGGATCAGGAGGTGCTGGCGCGGGGCATCGATCGCGGCGCCCTGTGCTTTCAGCTGCTGGCTGAGGAAAATCGTCCCGGCGTTCTGGCCGGCACTAGTGCACAGGCGCTTGCCCGTGGAATCGAAAACGGCGAAGTCGATTGGCCCGGTATCGCGGTCGGACAATACTCTGGCCGCTCGCCGGCAGTTGCTGATGCCGGCATTTCCAAGCGTATCGACGAGGAAAAGCAGCGTGCGGCGGTCTTCCGCAATGGTGCGGCTCAGTTTGTTGACGCGCTGCTCGACGGAAAGCTGAAGCCGGGCGACGCGCTCCTGCTCCATCGTCCTTACTGCCTGCAACACGCCGAGCACGGCCACAGCGCCCAGCGGCAGGAATGCGATGAAGAAGAGAAGGAAAATCTTGGAAGCGGACCCGGTTCTGATTCCGAAACCCAAAAGGTCCGTGCGGCGGCGGATCAATCGACGACCGCGCGCTTGGTTTTCAACGCTCACTTGTCAGTCCAGACGGTTGAGCAAATCCATCAACTCGTCTGGAACGCCCTCACTGACGGTCTGTTGATAAGCCGAGCGCAAAACCTGTCCCACGTTCATGTCCTTGGTCTTGTCACCGCGCGGGCTACGCGCCTTGACCCTGGAGTCTTTCCCAGCCTTGATTTTTTCCGTCACCTATCGACCGCCCAGTCTTCTGCTGCCCCGCCAGACGCCGAGCTTCGACGCCATCTCATGAACGACGCACCTCCCGGCCAGGCTTAAGCACGTCGTAATGTTCACTTATTACCATCCGGCCGAGTATGAATGCGACAAGTTTCGCGCCATGTGAAACAAATTCGCCTGTCGTTTGTTCCATAAAATTGCGGGAGGCTGGGGCCAACTTGTCGCATCGGCGGCAATGTGGCACGAGTTGCGAGCATCCCGCCGCCAAATTTAGGGAGTTTGCTCGAATGGGTCTGGGTTCAACGCTTCAACCGCACTTGCCGTTTCTGCGTCGCTATGCGCGTGCGCTGACGGGTAGTCAGGGCGCGGGCGATGCCTATGTGCGCGCAACGCTGGAAGCGATCGTCGCTGCCCCCGATGAATTCCCCAAAGACGTTGCCCCGCGCCTGGGTCTTTACGGGATTTTCCAGCGCATATGGTCGACCTCGACGGAAGAGGACGCGCGCGACCTCTCGGCGGGAGACGGGCTGGAAGCGATCGCCAGTGCGCGGTTGGCGCGGATCACGCCCGTGTCCCGGCAGGCGCTGCTGCTCGCGGCGATGGAAGGCTTTTCGACGACAGACACGGCCTATCTTCTGAATCTGGAAGAGGATGAGGTCGACGGCCTTGTCGATGAAGCGCTGGCCGAGATCGAGGCGCAGACCCGCACGGATGTGCTCATCATTGAGGATGAGCCGATCATCGCCATGGATATCGAGACGATCGTGCGCGATCTGGGTCATGACGTGACTGCTATCGCCGTGACACGCGACGAAGCCGTGAAGGAAGCCCGCGCGCATCGCCCCGGGCTGGTGCTGGCGGACATTCAGCTGGCCGATAATTCGAGCGGTATCGACGCCGTGAAGGACATTCTGGCCGATTTCGACGTACCGGTGATCTTCATCACGGCCTTCCCGGAGCGGCTCCTCACTGGCGACCGCCCGGAGCCGGCATTCCTCATCACCAAGCCTTTCCAGCGCGCAACAGTGAAGGCGGCCATATCTCAGGCGCTGTTTTTCAACAGCGCCACGGCTTCGGCCTGACGCGCACATATAATCGGAACGCTTCCGTCAGAAGTGCGTTTTTGCACGATGACGGGAGCGTGTGACAGGGATGGATTTAAGCTTGGCTGCTGACGACAATGCCGTCGACCGGGACGAAGAGTCCGGCGCGCTGACGGGCGCAGGTGAGCCTGCCACGCCGCTTTCAGACAAAGACTTCAAGGCCGCGCTTGGCGCGATCATCCCTCATCTGCGTGCGTTCGCGCGGTCCCTCTCCGGCAATCGCGATACGGCGGACGATCTCGTCCAGGAAACGCTGATGAAGGCATGGGCGGCGCGCAGTCGGTTCATTGCCGGCACCAATATGCGTGCCTGGACCTTCATCATCCTGCGCAACTATTACCTATCCCAGCTTCGCCGGAACCGCTTCCGGGGCGAATGGGACGAATTGGTGGCGGATCGCATCCTCGCGGCGCCAGCCGGACAGGACAAGCAGATCGAGCTGACGGATGTGTCGCGCGGTCTCCAGCAACTGCCCGCAGCCCAGCGTGAAGCGCTGATTCTGGTTGGGGCAGGAGGCTTTGCCTATGAAGAGGCGGCGGA
This sequence comes from Sphingobium sp. CR28, assembly GCF_052327305.1. Lineage (GTDB taxonomy): Bacteria > Pseudomonadota > Alphaproteobacteria > Sphingomonadales > Sphingomonadaceae > Sphingobium. The sequence goes on from NZ_CP182486.1 coordinate 2,204,856, forward strand.
TATCTGCGGTGTGGCCGTCGGCACGATAAAAAGCCGGGTCGCGAGAGGGCGCGTGGCGCTCGACGAGATTTTATCCTCGGGCGCGTTACCGGCCCGCTCCACCGAACCCGCTCGCGAGAGCGGCGCACTCGATACGATCATGGATGAAGTGAACCGTCTGAGCGACGGTCATGAGGCGACCGACGAAGACGAGTGATCTTCAGTCTAGGCGATCAAGTAACTGCTTGAAATCGTCGGGAATATTGTCCGACCCATTTGTAGAAAAACTGCGACGAAGCGCGCTGCCAACGCCGTCATGGCGGGCAGGGCGAGGAACATCGGTAAAGCCGCTCATATCAGCTGTCCGCTTGCCTCCCTGGTTATGATTGTCCATCGTCGTCATAACTGTGATAACTGCGCGCGAACCGAAAGTTTCCGGCAAATAAGTCACAGTTTTGTACGGTTCGTCGCAAAGTTTGTCCCGTAATGACCTTTAATCAATCTTCCGCAGGCGCCATGGTTAGCGCTCTCGAACGCGCCAGACGTCACAGCTCCTTCCTCTCGATACAGGCGCAGGCCGCTCCCGAAATCGCTGATTTGCTTGCCGGGGGGCAGGCCGAAGAGGCCTGGGCTGCCTCGATCGCGCTCTCGCCCGATGCACCTGCGGGGACGCGGCTCCGGCGGCGACGCGGCGCTGTTGCGCTGACAGCGGCGATTGCCGATCTCGGCGGGCAATGGGGCCTCGACACAGTCACGCGTCACCTCTCCGACTTTGCCGACAGTGCGATCGATGAAGCGCTGGAGGCAGCGTTCGCCGAACGCTACCCCGACGAACCGGTGCGCGGTATTGCCGTGATTGCTCTGGGCAAACATGGCAGCCAGGAACTGAACTACAGCTCCGACATCGACCCCATCCTCATTTTCGATCCGGACATCGTGCCGCGCCGCGCGCGGGAAGAGCCGCAGGAAGCCGCACTGCGTCTGGCGCAGAAGATGGTCTCGCTCCTCTCCGAGCGGACGGGGGATGGCTATGTCTTCCGGGTCGACCTGCGGTTGCGTCCGAACCCGGAAGTGACGCCGATCGTTCTGCCCGTGGACGCGGCGATCGGCTATTACGAATCCGCCGCGCTGGGCTGGGAGCAGGCGGCCTTCATTCGCGCACGCACCGCCGCCGGGGACAAGGCGCTCGGCGACGCGTTCCTCCGGGCGATTCGCCCCTTCGTCTGGCGGAGGAGCATCGACTTCGGCACCGTGCAGGCCATCGGTGACGTGAGCCGCCGCATCCGCGCGCATTATGCAAGCGGGCAGCGCTTTGGACCCGGCTATGACCTCAAGCGGGGCCGGGGCGGCATTCGCGAAGTGGAATTTTTCGCGCAGGCGCATCAGCTCATTCATGGCGGCCGCAATCCCTCGCTACGCGCGCCCGCGACACGGGCAGCGCTTGCGGCGCTTGCGGCGCATGGCGTGATCGACGCCGAGGCCGCATCAATGCTCGACACGGCTTATGTCACGCTGAGGGAAGCGGAGCATCGCCTGCAGATGGTGGACGATCGCCAGACCCACAGCATCCCGGCAAATGCAGAGGCGCTGGAAACCGTGGCTCTGCTTGCCGGATGCGAAAGCGGCCAGAGCTTTATCGACCGGCTCGCTCCGCATGTGGCGGATGTCGGCAGCCAGTTCGACAAGCTGCTGGGCGGTGACGAGGCGCGAACCGGGCCACTGCCCGAAAGCGCCGAGCCGCTGGAAGCGCAGCTCATCGCGCTGGGTATCGAGGATGTCGAGCCGTTCGTCTCGCGCATTCGCAAGTGGCGGGGCGGAGATCTGCGCGCGCTGCGCAGCGTGCCCGCCCGCGAGGCGCTGGAAGAGCTGCTGCCCACGCTGGTGCCCGCCATTGCCCGCGCGCCGGCGCCTCTCGCCGCGCTCAACCGGCTGGACGACGTGCTGTCCGGCCTGCCGAGCGCCATCAACTTCCTGCGCCTGCTGGTTGCCCGACCGGGACTTGCCGAGACGCTTGTCCTCATTCTCGCCCATGCGCCCGCACTGGCCGAGGCGCTCAGTCGCCGGCCGGCGCTGTTCGACGGGCTGATCGACGCCAGCGCGCTCGACCCTGCGCCTGACCTCCCAGCGCTGGTGCGCGAGATGAGGGGCGGGGACTGCGAAGATTTCCAGGCCTGGCTCGATCATGTGCGCCACAGCGTGGGCGAACGGCGGTTCGCGCTTGGCGTGCAGATCATTCGGGGCGAAACTGATCCGCTCGACGTGGGGCGGGGCTATGGCCGCGTGGCGGACGCCGCAGTGGAGGTGCTGGCCGAGGCGGCAATCCGCGAGTTCGAGGCCGTACACGGCCGGGTGGCCGGGGGCGAACTCCTCATTCTGGCCATGGGGCGGTTCGGCGGCGGTTTGCTGACCAATGCGTCCGATCTTGATGTCGTTTTCCTCTTCACCGGGGATTTCAACGCGGAGTCCGATGGCGGGCGGCCGCTGGGGGCGACCCAGTATTTCAATAGGCTGGCGCAGCGCGTGGTGAATGCCCTTTCCGTCTCCACAGCTGCCGGCGCGCTCTACGAGGTGGACACGCGGCTGCGCCCATCCGGCACACAAGGGCTTCTCGCGGTAAGCGTAGACAGCTTCGCGCGGTATCAGGCGGAAGCCGCGTGGACATGGGAGCATCTGGCGCTGACGCGTGCGCGCGCCGTATTCGGCTCGCCAGAGGGGCGGGACGAGATCGAGGCTGTGGTCCGCGCCACGCTGACCGCGCCGCGCGATGGCGATGCGCTGCTTGCCGCTGCCGCCAAGATGCGCGCCGACATTGCCCGCCATAAGCCGCCCAAGGGCGATCTGGATGTGAAGCTGGTGACCGGCGGTCTCGTCGACCTCGAATTTCTGGTCCACGTCACCCAGTTGCTGAACCGCACGGGCTTCCATCCCGACCTCTCCGAAGCGATCCGCGAACTGACCGCGAAAGGGCTTCTCTCCGAGGCTTTGATGCCCGCGCACGACCTGCTGACGCGCTATCTCGTGGTGTCGCGGCTCGTCACGCCGGACGCCACCGAGCCCCCGGAGGAAAGCCGCTGGCTGGTGGCCAAAGCATGTGGCGCCAGCAGCTGGGCGGACCTGCTTGTGCGAATCGAGGACGCCCGCCAGAGCATCGGCGCGGCGTGGCGGGAGACGATCGCTCTCATACCGGGCGGGCCGGAGACGGCCTCCGACAAGGAGAATTGACGATGCTGAAAGAAGGCGACGCTCTGCCGGACGTCTCGTTGACCGGGGCCGACGGTGCGCCGATCCGGCTGGCCGATTATCGCGGCAAGCCGCTCGTGGTCTATTTCTATCCGAAGGCGGATACGCCCGGCTGCACCGTGGAGGCGAAGGACTTCACGGACCTGATCGGTGATTTTACCGCGCTCGGCGTTCCGGTAGTCGCGGTCTCCAAGGACAATGTCGCCAAGCTCTGCCGCTTTGCGGACAAGCACGGGCTCGCGGTCACGCTGGCGTCCGATCCCGACGGCAGCGTGTGCGAGGCCTTCGGCACATGGGTGGAGAAGAGCCTCTACGGCCGCAAATATATGGGCATTGCGCGCGCCACCTTCCTGGCTGACGGAGACGGCCGGGTCGTGAAGCTGTGGCCGCAAGTGAAGGTGAAGGGCCACGCCGCCGAGGTGCTTGAGGCAGCGCGCGCTCTTGTCTGAGACGGGCACATCCGAAGCGGCTCCGGCCGAGGCAACGGTGGGCGCGGCCTGTGTGCAGGTGCTGCTGACCGCAGACCCGCGCGCCAAGCTGATGGCGGCGCGCAAAGTGGCGCGCGACTGGCGATTGGGCCGGCTTTCTCACGGTTTCCCGGTTTCGCCGCCTGATCGTCCGGCCCGCCCTGACGAGCCCGCGCTCCTGCCGCCCAACGCCATGCCCAAGCGCGGCCGGGGCGGCTCCGAGCGGGCGCGCATCGCGATGATCCACGCGCTCGCGCATATCGAGTTCGTGGCGATCGACCTCGCTTTCGATCTGATCGCACGCTTCGGCGCTGAGTTTCCGCGCGATTTCGTGGACGATTGGCTGAAAGTGGGCGCCGACGAGGCGATGCACTTCGCGCTGCTCGATCGCCGGTTGCGGGAGCTTGGCAGCCATTATGGCGCGCTACCTGCGCATGACGGGCTGTGGGAAGCGGCAGAGGAAACGGCGCACGATGCCGCAGCGCGGCTGGCCATCGTACCGATGGTGCTGGAGGCGCGCGCGCTCGACATCACGCCGCAGACCGTCGCGCGGTTCGAAGCCGCCGGAGACGCACGCACGGCACGCATGCTGGGACGAATCGTTACGGACGAAATCGTTCATGTTTCCGCAGGGACGAAATGGTTCGTCTGGTCGATGAATCGACAAGGCGCAAACCCGCAGAAATCCTACCAAATCCTTGTTGAGCGTCATTTTCGCGGCAGCCTTAAGCCTCCGTTCAACGACTCAGCGCGGAGTCAGGCCGGTTTAACGCGCGATTACTACGCGCCCCTTGCCCGTTAGGATTTTATTGGCTGGATAGCGTCAAGCCGGCCCAATGAGGCAGGCACAAAAAACGGTCCGACCGGCAAGGCAAGGGCCAAGACGCGGGGTTCGAATGTCGTTTATGACAAATTTCAACGTCCGACCGAGCAATTGGTTCCGCGTCGGACAGCGTCTGGTCGCAGCGATTTTTGCGGCGGGATTGATGGCCAACGCCGTGCCTGCCCAGGCCGATACGGCCAGCGATTCACAGTTCGCCTCGCTCTATCAGGCATGGGTGAAGATGGACGGCCCGGCCGAACAGGCCGCCAAAAGCAAGTCCGCCATTCCTTCGCGCCAGCCAGTCGACAATGTGTCCCTCACTTCCAGCTTCGGTACCCGCAACGATCCCTTTAACGGTCGCCATCGCATGCATCAGGGCATCGATATCCCCGGCGCGATTGGCACCCCTATCTACGCAACGGCTGACGGCGTGGTGGAGCGCGCGCAGTGGGTGAACGGCTATGGCAACCTCGTCGAGCTGAACCACGGCAACGGCCTGCAGACCCGCTACGGCCACATGTCCAAGCTGATCGCGCAGCCCAACCAGCGCGTTCGTCGCGGCCAGCTCATTGGCCTCATGGGCTCGACCGGCCGTTCGACCGGCAGCCACCTGCACTATGAAGTGCGTATCGCCGGCGCCGCCGTCAATCCGATGCCTTATATCGAAGGCACCAACTACGAGATCGCACTGGCTGACGCGCGCGAAGCTGCTGCCAAGGCAAGTGGCCGGCAGATCGCCATGGGTGGTCCCGAGGCCCGCAAGAGCACCGACAACGAGAATTGATCTGACACCGAGCGCTCTCCGCGCGCAGGCATGATCTTCGCAAGGCCGGGGCAGCAATGCTCCGGCTTTCGTTTGTCGGGCAGATCTGATCCACAATTGCCTGTCTGGATAACGGCCCGGATAGCCTGCCCAGCGGCTTGCTCGTCGGCAGGCGACCTCCTATCTTCCCAGGCATGAGTGACCTTGCCCCATCGCCCGCTATTGCCCTTACGCCTTCCGCTGCCGCACGAGTGGCTGCCATTGCAGGTAAGCAAGGCAAGCCGCCGATCCTGCGCCTCTCGGTAGAAGGTGGTGGCTGCTCAGGCTTTCAGTATCGCTTCGGCCTCTCGGACGCTGTCGCAGCCGACGATCTGGCCGTGGAGACCGATGGCGTGACGCTGGTGGTGGACGACATGAGCCTCGATCTGGTGCGGGGCGGCACTGTCGATTTCGTCGACAATCTGGGCGGGCAGGCGTTCAAAGTGGACAATCCCAATGCCACGGCGGGTTGTGGCTGCGGCACCAGCTTCTCGGTTTGAATGCTAATTTGCATTTCCGTTCGCCCTGAGCTTGTCGAAGGGCGGCCTTGTCTTAAAGAGAGGGCGGGGCTTCGACGGGCTCAGCCCGAACGTAAACAGGGACGGAACCGGGATGCGCATCGCCACCTTCAACATCAACGGTATCAAGGCGCGGCTGCCCCGTCTCGTCGAGTGGCTCAACGAGACCCAGCCGGACGTGGCATGCCTGCAGGAAATCAAGACAGCCGACGAAGGCTTCCCGATCGCGGATATCGAGGCGGCGGGCTATGGCGCGATCTGGCACGGACAAAAGGGCTTTAACGGCGTCGCCATCCTCGCGAAGGGCGTGACACCCAGCGAAGTGGCGCGGGGTCTGGAAGGCGAACCGGAGGACGAGCACAGCCGCTATATCGAGGCGGACGTGAACGGCGTGCGGGTGGCGTCCATCTATCTTCCCAACGGCAATCCTCAGCCTGGTCCCAAGTTCGACTATAAGCTGCGCTGGATGGCGCGGCTGCGCACGCGGGCCGCGCAGATCTGGGCAGAGGAAGTGCCTGCGGTGCTGGCCGGCGATTATAACGTCATCCCCTATGATCGCGACGTATGGCAGCCCGAGAAGATGGCCGATGACGCGCTGATGCAGCCGGAAAGCCGCGCGGCCTATCGCGCGCTCACTGCCGACGGCTGGACGGATGCGCTTGCAACCCGTCACCCGGCGGGCGGGGTGTGGACCTACTGGGATTATCAAATGAACGCCTGGCCGCGCGACGCCGGCTTCCGCATCGACCATCTGCTGCTGTCTCCGGCGGCGGCTGACCGGTTGGTCGACGCGCAGGTCGACAAGGACTATCGTGGCCGGGAGAAGGCCAGCGATCATGCGCCGGTCTGGGTGGAGATCCGCTAAGGCTGGATGTCGATCAGCCCTAGGACGGATTGCCGCGCATCCTCACCTCGCATAAGCTTGGCGGCATATTGAAGCGTCAGCGGAACGGATGGCGGGTTTGAAAAAGGACAGCGGACCAGGACTGCAGCTGGAGCAGAGGTTCCTCCTTCTGCTGCTGCTCGCGCTGAGCGTCGCGTTCGCACTGCTTATCCGCCCGTTCTTCGCGGCAGTTCTGTGGGCAGTGATCGCCGCGATCCTGTTCGTGCCCGTCAACAGGCGCCTGCTGCGACGGATGCCCGGCCGGACCAATCTCGCCGCGCTGCTCACTCTGCTGCTCATCGTCGCCATGGTGATTGTCCCGGCGCTGCTGCTATCGGTGGCGTTGCTCGAAGAGGCGATGGACTATTACAGCCAGCTTCAGGCGGGGCAGATCGACGTCGCGCGGCTTTTCGCGCAGTTTCAGGCGGGGCTTCCCAGCTGGGCGCTCGACATATTGCGGCGGCTGGGCCTGACCGACCTCAAAGCGGTTGCGGAGCAGATCGAGACCGGCCTTGCCTCCAGCGTGCGCACGCTGGCGGGGCAGCTCCTTCTCATCGGGCAGAGCACGCTCGGTTTCATCGCCTCACTGGGTGTGATGCTTTATCTCACTTTCTTTCTGTTACGGGATGGGGAACGCCTCTCCGCACGGCTCTTCGAGGCTATGCCCCTCCAGCCTGCGCCGCGCGACGCGCTGGCCCGCCAGTTCGTCCTCATGATCCGGGCGACGATAAAAGGGAGCCTCGTCGTCGCGATCCTGCAGGGGCTGATCGGCGGGATCGTCTTCTGGTTCATCGGCATCAACGGCGCGATGCTCTGGGGCATATTGATGGGCGCCTTCTCGCTGCTGCCGGCCGTGGGAACCGGCATCGTCTGGGTGCCGGTGGCGATCTACCTGTTTGCCACGGGCGCGATCTGGCAGGGGCTGGCGCTCGTCTTCTGCGGGATCTTCGTGATCGGCATGGTGGACAATGTCGTCCGCCCGATATTGGTCGGCCGCGACACCCGCATCCCGGACTATGTGGTGCTGATCTCCACTCTGGGCGGCCTCGATCTCTTCGGGTTCAACGGCATCATCATCGGACCCGTGATTGCGGCATTGTTCATCGCGATCTGGAACATCGTCACCAGCCTGCGGCAGGACGAGGCCAGTGCGTGACGCGCATATTTTGACGCGCATCGGCGCCCTGGCAGTCGGTGTAATGCTGCTGATCGCGGCGGCCCCGGAGGGAGACAAACGCTCCTTCGGCATATGGAGCAACCCGAGCGGCAGCGTCCATGTGCGGGCCGAACCATGCGGCAAGCGCATGTGCGGCGTAGTCGTCCAGGCGAACGACAAGGCGAAGGCCGATGCCGCGCGGGGCGGCACGCCCAATCTGATCGGCCAGCGGCTGTTCCGCGATTTTCAGCCTGCGGGGGAGGGCGTGTGGCGCGGCAAGGTGTTCGTGCCGGACATCGCCAAGACCTTCTCCGGCACGATCAGCGTGATCGACGACACGCATCTGGAAGGCAAAGGATGCCTGCTGGGCAATATCGGCTGCCGCTCGCAGATATGGACGCGGGTGGCGGACTGAGGGGGTGAGGCGCTGTCGCGTTGGGGAGATGCGATTTTTCGACTTCGGTTCTCGACGAACTTGAGCCTTCGCTCGAAACGAACGGGCAGATTCAGCCCAGAACTTCATCGTGAGAGGGACACTGAAACGAGCCCGTCCTGAACCCGGCGAAGGATTCAGGGACGAAGAGAATACTCAGATGCCCTTCTCGTAGATGACGTAGCTCTTGTTGATTTTGCTTTCGATTGCCTGCGCGATGGCGACCATGCCCTGATTATCCTCCAGCACCCAGCCGATCTCGCCGCGCGTCGCGCCATATTTCGTCACGGCGGCCCGGCGGATATACTCGATCATCATGAAAGCCAGCTGGCTGGCCATGCGGGAGGACTGGAGGCGCTGCACCACGCCCATCAGCGGCACGCGCATCGTCTTCACTTGCGGCTTCCGGAGCCACCAGAGCAGCTTGGCCCAGCCGAAGGGGAACAGGTTGCCGTTGAGGGGTTTCAACGCTTCGTTGAGGTCCGGCAGGGTCATCATGAAGGCGACCGGCTCACCGTCCAGCTCTGCGATCATGATAAGATCCTCGAAGACGATGGGCTTCAGCTTCTTGCCGGTAAATGCCACCTCGCTGTCCGTGATGGGCACGAAGCCCCAGTTGTTTCCCCAGGCATCATTGAGGATGGCGAGGATGATCGCGGCGTCCCGATCGAACCTCGACTTGTCGACCTTACGGATGTTGATGCGCGGGTTCTTCTCGCCGGACTGGACGATGCGCTGGATGAGCGGCGGAAACTCCTGCGTGATGTCCAGCTCATAAGTGTCGAGCCGCTTGACCTGCGCATAGCCCGCGCTCTCGATCCAACCCTGATATTCCGGTCGGTCATGGCCCATCATCACCGTGGGGGGATGATCGAAGCCGGTCACCAGCAGACCCGGCTCCTCCCAGATGGAGAGCGAGATCGGCCCGATCGCGCGCATGATACCTTTGGCGCGCAGCCAGTCCTCCGCTGCCTTGATGAGCGCGGCGCCCGTCTCCGCGTCCTTCGCCTCGAACAGGCCCCAGTTGCCCGTGCCCGGCCCGAAACCCTGCTCGGCGGGCATGCCGGCGGCGAGATGATCGATATGCGCGCTGATCCGCCCCACGACTTCTTCGCCACGACGCGCGAGGAAATATTGATGATCGGCATGTTCGTGGAATGGGTTCTTGCCCGGCGTCAGCAGGCCATAGACCTCGTCCTTGAGCGGGGGCACCCAGGCCGGATCATCGGCATAAATTGCCCACTGCAACTCGACGAATGCTTTGAGGTCCGCCTTGCCGGAGACAGGCGCGATCACTAGATCATGAGAAGCCACGGCAAGAACTCCCGATTTTTCGGCCAGACTCTCTGGCCGGTCTTGACCAGCGTCAAGGAAAGACGCGCAGCAGTGCGGTTGTTGTCTTCCGCTTGTCAAGCCGCGCTGCGATCGGCCTGACAGCAAACATATTGCTGCCACGTTCGGCCCCCATGGGAGCGCCCGGAGACGATGATGACGAAGCACGAGATGGACCTCAGAAAGCAGGCAGGCGACGCGCCTACGCTCTCACGCACAGCGGACGACACCGCGATGCTGCGTGCGGCAGCCGAGCTCTCGCGCGATATCGCCACGGCGCGGGCCGGCATTTACTGGCCGGATTTCCTTGCCTCCATCCTGGTCGGCTATGGTGCCTTCGTTGTAACGGTGATGGCGGGATCATTGCCGCTGGCACTCGGTGCGGCGGTCGTCGCGGCATTCGCGCTCTATCGCGCGGCGAGCTTCATTCACGAGCTGACTCACATCCGCAAAGGTGCGTTGCCCGGCTTCCGCTTCGGCTGGAACCTGCTGGTCGGCATCCCGCTGCTCACGCCCTCCTTCATGTATGAAGGCGTCCACACCCAGCATCATGCCCGCACGCGCTATGGCACGGCCGATGACCCGGAATATCTGCCGCTGGCGCTGATGAAGCCCTGGTCCCTGCCGCTGTTCATTCTGGCGGCGGCGCTGGCGCCGGTGGCGCTGCTCTTCCGCTTCGCTGTGCTTGCGCCGCTGGGGCTGATCTTTCCGCCGTTGCGCAGGGAAATCGTCGCGCGCTTTTCCGCGCTGTCCATCAATCCCGCCTACCGGCGGCGTCCCCCCGAGGGTGACATGAAGCGCATGTGGATCTGGCAGGAGACCGGTGCGAGCTTGTGGGCGATCGGCGTGCTAGCGGCGTCCGCAGCTTATGGCTGGCGCCCGCTTCTGCTCGGCATGGCCGTCTATTCCGTGGTTGCGGTCGTCAACCAGCTTCGCACCCTCGTGGCGCATCTCTGGGAGAATGAAGGCGAGGCGATGAGCGTCACGGCGCAGTATCTCGACTCGGTCAATGTGCCGCCGCCGTCACCCTTTGCCGTTCTCTGGGCGCCAGTGGGCCTGCGCTATCACGCCCTGCATCACCTCGTGCCGAGCGTGCCCTATCACAGCCTTGCAGAAGTGCACCGGCGACTGATGGCGCAACTGGGCGAGACATCGACCTACACGCGGGGCAATCACCCCGGCATGGTGCCTCTTGTCGCGCGGATTGCTCGCAGCACGATGGTTCGCCGCGTCGGCTAGCCCAACGCGACGCTACTCCTCGGTGGTGATCAGCACAGTCTCACCGACAAGCAGGAACAGCAGGAACGGCGCCCAGGCGGCGATGAGCGGCGGATAGACGCCGAGATCGCCCATCGAGAGCGAGAAATTGTCGACCACGAAATAGGTGAAGCCCAGCGCCATGGCGATGACGGCGCGCACGAAGAGCTTGCCCGATCGTGCGAGACCAAAGGCCGCGACGCTGCCCAGAAGCGGCATGAGCAGGGCCGAGAGCGGCCCGGAAATCTTGTGCCAGAAGGCACCCTCAAGCGCCGCCACGGGCCGGCCTGCACTGCGCAGCGCGCTGATCGCTTCCCGCAATGTCCTGAAGGACAGCCCATCCGGGTCTACCGATGAGAGCGTGAACTGATCCGGCCGGACAGTGTCGCCGAACCGCATCGTGCCGATCGTGCGATAGGTGCCTCTGGTCACGTCGAACTGCCGGGCATTCTCAAGCTGCCAGCCGGGGCCGACATAACGCCCGCTTGGCGCCTGAATGATGGAAATCAGCGTGTTCGCCCGCCGATCGTAGATGGTGATGTCCTTGAGCGTCACCCGGTTGCCCCAGCCGGAAATCTGGCCAGCGCGGATGAGATCCTGCCCGTCGCGGACCCAGATGTTCGCCTTCACGCCACTATCGCTGGGGATCGGCCCATATTCGGCGGCTTCCCAGGCGGACATGGTCGCGGTGGAGCGCGCGACGATCCGCTCGTTGAACACGAAGCTGCCCGCGGCAATGACGGCAGAAACCAGCATCAGCGGCGCGAGTACCTGATGGGCGGACAAGCCCGCCGCCTTCATCGAGACCACCTCGCTGTTCGCATTGAGCGTAGTCAGCGTAACGAGCGTGCCAAGCAGCACCGCGAAGGGCAGAAAGCGCGAGATGAGCTGCGGCATGCGCAGGCTGACATAGCGCCAGAGTTCGGCGTCGCCGTTACCCGGATAAGCGAGCACGTCTCCGGCCTCGCTCAGCAGGTCGAGCATCTGGAGTACCAGCACGAGCATCGCCAGCATGGCGAGGCAGCGCCAGAAGAAGGTCTTGCCCACATAGAGAGCAAGCGCGCGCGATGGGAAGAAGTTGAGGACCATGGGCTAGGCCGGCTCCATCCGGTTCGCGCGGCGGAAAAGGCGCTTGCTCAAGGAGATCAGCTTGGCGAACTGGCGCTCCAGCGCACCGATAGGCTGGCCGCCCGGCACATAGGCCGTCTGATAATACATCCAGCCAATGAGACCGGCGAACAGCAGGAACGGCCCCCACAAGGCAAGGAAGGGATCCACCCGCCCGAGCGCGCCGACCGATTCGGCATATTGGTTGATCTTGTGATAGGTCACGATGAACACGATCGAGAGGAACACGCCGAGCGCCGAGGTAGATCGCTTGGGCGGAATCGCGAAGGCGACCGCTGCCAGCGGCAGCAGGAACATCATCGCGACTTCGACGACGCGGAAATTGAAATTGGACCATGCCTGAGCGCGTTTAAGCGGCTCGCTCTGCGGCGCGGCGCCGACCCTTACGAGTTCCGGCAGGCTGAGCTCCACATTGCCATCGCCGCGCGTGCGGAAATTCTCGATCTTGGGCAGATCAATGGGAAGGTCGTGCGAGGAGAATGAGAGGACACGCGGTGTGCGATAGCCCGGCGCGTTATGGATGAGCACGCCATCGGTCAGCCGCAGAATGATCACGTCCGGATCGTCCGTGGCAAGGAACTGGCCCCCCGCAGCCGTCACCGCGAGCGACTGGTTACGCTGGTTGGACATGCGGGCGAAGATGCCGGAGAGACGCCGACCTTCTTCCGCGCTCCGCTCGATGCGGATGGTGAGATCCTTGCCGAGATTGTTGAACTCGCCCACCTTGATCGATGCACCGAGCGCGCCCGAGCGCAGCTCGAAGCGGAGCCGCTCATAAGCGTAACGGCTGTAGGGCTGGAGGAAGCCCACGATGCCGAGATTGACGACCGCGAGCCCGAGGGCGAACATGTACGGCACTCTCAGCAGGCGGGTGTAACTCATGCCCACGGCGCGGAAGATATCCAGCTCCGAGGAGGTGGCGAGCTTGCGGAAGGCGAGCAGGATGCCGAGCATCAGCCCGATGGGGATGCCCAGGCCCAGATATTCGGGCAGAAGATTGGCGAGCATCCGCCAGACCACGCTGACGGGGCCACCCTCTGTCGCAACGAAATCGAAAAGCCGGCGCATCCTGTCGAGCACCAGCAGCATCGCGGAAATGGCGAGGCTGGAGAAGAGCGGAACGGCGATAAGCCGCGCCATATAGCGATCGGCCGCGTTCAGCAGCATATCGCATCCTTGCCGAGCTCTGCAGGATGTGTGGCGGTTCGATGCATCGCATCATTCATTCGCTCGCTGTAGAGCATCGCATCGAAAAGAGGGAACCGCTTTTTCGCAAAAGCGACAAGAGGCGGGGGAGCACGCGGTGACGCGATGCTCAGGCGCTCGATTGCTTCTGCCTGCGCCGCCGGGGCTTCGGCGCGGACTCTTCCGTGACGAGCGCGATCGAGTGAGCGAGTTGCGAAAGAGTGAACGGCTTGCGCAGTACATGGTGGCCCGCCATTTGCGCGGCGCGCTCGCCATCTCCGGCAAAACCGGTGACGAAGATGACTGGTCGGCTGCCGATTTCCGCCTTGAGCGCAGCCACCATTTCCGGCCCCGTCATGTCCGGCATCAGCACATCCGAGAGGATGACGTCGATCTCTTCGTGCGCGGCAATGGTCGGCCCGGCTTTGGAAGGGTGGTCGCAGGAAATGCCCCTGTGCCCCAGGGCCTTGAGCGCGGCCATGGTGGAGCCGAGCACGCGTGCATCATCCTCGACGACGAGCACCGTGAGCGGCTGGATGCGCTCTTCCTTCGTGGACGATAGCGCCACGGGCTGCACTTTGGCGGGCGTTGCCTCCCGCAACATGGTGTCGCGCGGCAGATAGACATGGACGGCAGCGCCTTCGCCCGGTGCCGTGTCGATCCGGATTTCGCCCTGGCACTGGCTCACGAAACCGAAGATCTGGCTGAGGCCGAGACCGGTTCCCTTGCCGACCGCCTTGGTCGTGTAGAAAGGCTCGAAGACATGGGCGAGCACCTCTGGCGTCATGCCGCAGCCCGTGTCCTTGACGCTGAGGCGGATATAGTCGCCCGCCCGGCACTGGCCGATTTCCTTCTCGCTGAGGGTGACGCGAGAGGTCGCAATGGTGAGATCGCCCCGGCCGTCCATGGCGTCGCGCGCGTTGACCGCCAGATTGAGCAGAGCATTTTCCAGCTGGGTCCGGTCGGCCCAAAGACGCCAGTCCCCTGCATCGACCTCCAGCTTCACCTCGATCTGGTCGCCGATGGTTCGATCGATGAGGTCGCGCATACCGAGCACCAGCTCATCCGGCGCGATCTGATCGGGAAGGAGCGGCTCAGCCCGCGCGAAAGCGAGCAGGCGCTGAGTGAGCGCCCCGGCGCGGGTTGCCCCATCCATCGCGCTGTCGATATGACGCGCGGCTGCGGCGGTATTCTTCCCCAACGACCGTCTGGCCAGCTCCAGCCCGCCGACGACGACTGCCAGCATATTATTGAAATCATGCGCGATGCCGCCGGTCAGCTTGCCGATCGCCTCCATCTTTTGCATCTGGCGCAGGCTCTCCTCGGCCTGAGCACGCTCCTCGACCTCGGTCTGCAACTGCGCATAGGCGACCTGCAGTTCCTCGGTGCGTGCCCGCACCGCAGCTTCCAGCCCATCGACGCGCGCCGCCTCTGCTGCCGCGATTCGTCGGGCGAAAATGCGTTCGTTCGCTGCGCCATAAGCGACCCAGAGCGCCAGCAGGGCCGCGACCAGCAGCACCAGACCGACGAGACCCGAGCTGTTGTACAGGCGATCAATCTGGGTCTGAGACTGGTCCACGAGAAGATTGCGGTGCCGCAGCTGCGTCTGCTCGGACTCGATCGTCGCTTCCACCGCGTCACTCAGGCGCTTGACGCTCTCGGCCTTGCCGGCGGCATAAAAGCGCCCAAGCGCGCCGAGACGCTGGGCGTATGTCGTCCGAAGGGCGATGTCGTTCAGGATCGCGCCTCGGGACGCATAGGCCGCGCTCAGCGCCTTCACATTCTCCTGCTGCTGTTCGCTGTCCCGCGTGGAGCGCCGCAGACTCTCGATGAGGCCGCCGGCATTGCGCCACATATCCTGATATTGGCGGCCGGTCGTGCTATCCATGCTCACGACGTACCGCGCCAGCAGGGTCTCGGCGTGCGCAATGGTCCCGTCGAGCTTACGGGCGAGATTGATGACTTCGTAGCTGTGGCGCTGAAGGGCCAGAGCACGCTCGCGCTCTTCGCTGGCCCGGCTCGCGAAATAGAAGAGCGACCCCAGCGCAAGAATGAGCAGAAGGCCCAGAACGATAGGAACAGCCCGACGCCAGCCCGGCCGTTCCTCAGATCCTTCGTCCAGGCTTTCCGTTACCCCCATCACCCCGGAATTCTAGCGCAAGTCCTTGACGATTGGCAGCTTTTTTCGGCCTGGTGGCCTGACGGTTCAGCCCGGCAGCGCTCCGGTGGCCTTTCCGGCAGCCTGGAACATGGCGATAATCTGATCCACCTGATCGTCGCTATGCTCCGCGCAGAGCGAGCAGCGCAGCAGGAAGGTGCCGGCCGGCGTTGCGGGCGGACGAGCCATGTTGACGTAAAGCCCCAGCTCCAGCAGCGTCTGCCACATTGCCACGGCCTGCGCCTGATCCGTGAGGATCACCGCGATGATCGCCGACTGGGGCTCCTTCGTGCCGAGCGTGAAGCCGAGATCGGACAGGCTCTTGTGCAGCCGGCGGCTGTTCTTCCACAAATGCGCGCGCTTCTCGCCAGCGTGCATGAGCTTGCGGATGCTGGTGGCCGCCGTCGCGACGACGCTGGGCGGGAGCGATGCCGTGAAGACATAGGGCCGGCAGACGAGACGCAGAATCTCGAACTTGGGATGATTGGAGACGCAGAATCCGCCCACAGTGCCGACCGACTTGGAGAAAGTGCCGACGATGAAGTCCACGTCCTTCTCGACACCCTGCTCCTCGTACACGCCCCGGCCATTGGCTCCGAAAAAGCCCATGCCATGGGCCTCGTCGACAAGGATCATGCAATTGGGATGCTTGCGCACCGCCGCGACCATCTCTGGCAACGGAGCCACGTCGCCCAGCATGGAATAGACACCTTCGAGCACGACGAGCTTCTGTGCGTCGGCGGGCAGGCGCCCCAGCCGCTTGTCGAGATCCTCGACGCTGTTGTGGCGGAAGCGGACGATTTCGGCATCACCGAGGAAGCAGCCATCATAGATGGATGCGTGGCTGTCCGCATCCAGAATGACGTAATCGCCCTTGCCCGCCAGCGTGGAAATCATGCCGAGATTGGCCTGATAGCCAGTGGAGAACACCATGGCGCCGCTGGTGCCATAGAAGTCCTTGAGCGCGTCCTCGCACGCCTTATGCCCCTGATAGGTGCCATTGAGCACCCGGCTGCCAGTCGTGCCGCTGCCGAAGTCGTCGAGGGCCTTTTTGCCCGCCGCGACCACGTCCGGATCGAAGGTCATGCCCATATAATTATAGGTGCCGAGCAGGATGGTTTCCTTGCCCTTGATGATGGCGAGCGTGGGCGACTTCACTTCGTCCATGACGATAGCGAAGGGATCGCGCACGCCGGTCGCCAGCAGCGCCTCACGCTCGGCAATCAGCGGATCGAACTTGGAGAAGAGATCCCGGGCATTGGGCAAAGCGGCGGGGGTGTGCGCGTCTGCGGCAGTCGCCTGTGCCTCTGTCATGGCTCAGGCGCTCTTCAGCTTGATGACGGCATCGACCAGCTGACCCACTGTCTCGATCTCGGCCTGCATGTTCATGGTGATGATGATGTCGAACTCGTCTTCGATCGCCGCGACGAAGTCCATCACGGTCAGACTGTCCCATTCGAGGTCGCCAGCGAATGTCGTGGCTTCGGTCAGCGCCACGCCCTTCTTGTTGAACGGCGCGATCTGCGCCTGAACTTGCGTGAAAACCTGCTGGCGATCCGCCATGTGCGTCTAGACCCTTCGTGAATGGTGGCGGCATCTCTTGCGCCGCCGCGCGGCTATGGCAAGCGAATAAGGCCGGATTCAGGCACGAATAGGGTGTGAAACGCGCTCGTTAGGCGGGAACGACTTTGTGCAGGGGCGCTACAATGCACGCGCACACGCCCGTCTCGTCGTAGCTGATCGTGCCGCCGCCCGTGCCAAGCAATCCCATCGCGATCAGGCGCGAGCCAAAACCGCGCCGCTCCGGCGGGGTGACGGGCGGACCGTCATGCTCGGTCCATTCGAGAACAAGCTGAGCATCGTCGCCTACGCCCTCGATCCGCCAGATCAGGCCCGCCGAACCCCCATCCTGTGAAAGAGCGCCATATTTCAATGCGTTGGTTGCGAGCTCGTGAATAACCAGCGAGAGCCCGATCGTGGCCTGCGCACCAAGCAGGACGGCAGCGCCCTCTCGATGAACCCGTGACCCGATCCCCAGCGCGTTCAGCACCTTGTCGATCGCCTCGTTGATATGGGCGGCGCTCCAGTGCTGACGGGCGAGCATGTCGTTAGCGCCCGCGAGCGCGAGCAGCCTCTGCTCGAAAGCGCCTACTGCGTCGCGCTCCTTCACATTGCGTAGGGTCTGGGTCGAGATGGCCAGCACCATGGACATCATATTCTTGAAGCGGTGCGAGAGCTCCTCGCGCACAAGCGTGTCCTGCGTCACGTCTTGAAGGGAGCCAACCATCGCGACGATCCTGCCCTCTTCGTCCCGCTCCCAGGTCGCCTTGCGCGCGATCCAGCGAATCTGCTGATCGTTTGCCCGACGGACACGGTACACGACGTCCAGCATGGCGGAGCCGTCCACCCGGTTCTGCGCGTTCGAGGCGACGTGCCGGTCTTCCTCGACCACCAGACGCTCAAAGTCCTCGGGCGTGTAATGGTCGCTTGGCGGCATGCCAAACAGCGCCTGCGCCTCGTACGAGATTGAGAACTCGCGAGTCCGGCGATCGAAGCGGAAGGTGCCGATGCCGCCCGCGACATGGGCGGCGTTCACATTCTCCATCCACTGCCGCAGCAGGCGCCGTTCCTCGACCTGCGTCACCAGCGAGGCCTCACGTTCGATGATCCGCCGGCGTAGCGCAATGGTAGCCATCACCTGCCGGGCGAGAGCCTCCAGCCCTTGCCTCTGCGCCTCGGTGAGGCCCTGAAGGCGAGGAGCCTTGTCGATGATGCAGAGCGAACCGAGGGCGACGTCGGTTGCCGTGCGAAGCGGGGCTCCGGCATAAAAGCGTATGCCCTCAGGCCCCGTGACAAGCGGGTTGTTCTTCGTGCGCGGATCATAACGCAAATCGGGAATGACGAGCAGATCGTCCGTCTCGAGCGCGAAGGCACACACCGCCTGATTGATCGGTGTCTGCCTCGGCTCGAACCCCACGCGCGCCTTGAACCACTGGCGATGTTCGTCGACGAGGCTGACAAGCGCAATGGGTGCTTCGCACAGCGCGGCCGCTGTCAGAGCGATATCGTCGAATACCGGTTCCGCTGGAGAGTCGAGCAGATCGAGATGGTGCAAGACGTCCAGCCGGTCCGGATCGGCGACGAGCGTATTGATCGAAGGCGGAAGTACCCCTGGCATTACGGCGAGCCTCGCGGCGGAATGCCAGCGATCATACTATGAACGAAACGACTGGCCCGGGGCAAGCCGGGACATATTGACCTAGATCAGGCTGCCGACGGTTTAACGCAGGTGACCGCGCAGACGGTAGGATTGCGCGGTGGATAACAAGCCTTCCTCGATGGTGACTGCCGGAGTCCAGATGGACCTGGGCACGTGCATCGCTGTGCGGGCCACCCAGTCCGAATGGCTGAAATAGGCGGCGCGATCGGGCGTGAGGCGGGCTTTGTCTCCGCGCAGGAGGCGGTCGATCCTCGCTGCGAATTTCAGCGCGGAAGCCGGCAGGGCGAGGGTTCGCACTCGGTCCCGTCCCACGGCCCGGCCGATGGCCTGCGCGAAGGCGACATGGGTTCGTCCACCCGACTGGCCATCGTCCACTTCATAGGTCGCGGTGCGCGTTTCGCCGCCCTTCCTTGCCGCGAGCACAAGGAGCAGGCGGGCCAGATCATCGACATGAATGACCGAGAGCCGTCCGCCGGGTGGCAGCAGCACGAAACCGCGCGCCGCCATCTGGAACAGTTCAAGCAGTTCCGCATCGCCGGGGCCGTAGATTGCGGGCGGGCGCACCACCGTCCAGTCAAGCGGGCTCTCGCATACATGGCGCTCGGCTTCCGCCTTCGACCAGCCATAATCGGAGAGCTGCGGTTCGCGCGCGGCGAGGCTGGAGACATGGACGAGGCGCTCGGCCCCTTGGCGCTTCATCGCCGCGACGAGATTGTGCGTGCCTTCACCATTGCCCGCAAGAAAACCGGCGCGATCCCGCGCGTTGACCACGCCAGCGATGTGAATGACGGCCTGCGCGCCGTCTACCAGCCGATCGAGCGCGTCCGCATCGGCGAGGTCGCCGCTGACCCAGCTGATGCCATCGCAAGGCTCCTGCGGCCGACGAGTGAGCGCGCGGATGGCAATGCCCTGCTCGGCGGCGAGGGCGAGGACGGCCTTGCCGACGAAACCAGTGCCGCCAGTGATGGCGACGTGCTGGCTCACAGCAGGACCATGTGATTGCGATGGACGAGGACAGCGCGGCCCGGTTCACCCAGCAACTGCGCGACATCCTCGCTGCGCCGGCCAATGATGCGCGCAGCGTCCGCGCTGTCATACTCGGCAAGGCCGCGAGCGAGGCGGGCGCCGTCCGGCCCTACGACGTCAATTACATCGCCACGCGCGTAAGTGCCGCTCGTGGACGTGACGCCGGCGGGCAGAAGACTGCGGCCTTTGGAGAGTGCGGTGGCGGCTCCGGCGTCGATCATGATCGCGCCCTTGACCGTGAGACGCCCGGCCAGCCAGTCCTTGCGGGCGCCGCGCCGGGCCGCGCCCTTGAATATGGTGCCGCGCGCCCCGGCGGCCCATGCGCCCAGCGGCGCATCGACCCGGCCCGAGACAATGGCGAGATGCGCACCCGCGCCTGTGGCGATGCGGGCCGCCTCGATTTTCGAAATCATGCCACCCGAACCCATGCCGGACGCGGAATCGGCATCGGCCATCGCGGCGATCGCCCCGTCGATCCGCGGAACGAAGGGGATGTGAGCGGCATCGGCATGGCGGTGAGGATTGGCGGTATAAAGGCCGTCAATGTCCGACAGAAGGAGAACGGCGTCGGCGCGTGCCGCCTGACCGATGCGCGCGGCGAGGCGATCATTGTCGCCAAAGCGGATTTCCTCGGTCGCGACGCTGTCATTCTCGTTGATGACGGGCACGACGCCCAGACCAAGGAGACGCTCCAGCGTGGCGGAGGCATTGAGGTAGCGTCGCCGATCTTCGAGATCGCCCAGCGTGACCAGCATCTGCGCGGCGGTCAGGTCGTGAGATGCGAAGAGGTCGGCCCAGACCTGGCTGAGCGCAATCTGGCCGACAGCGGCAGCGGCCTGTGCGTCCTCCAGCGTGGCGCGCCCACCCTTTGCAAGGCCGAGCCAACGTGCCCCAAGCGCGATTGCCCCGGAGGAGACCACGATGATCGCCTGACCGGCGGCGCGTCGTGCGGCAAGCTCCGTGACAAGGCCCGCCAGCCAGTCCCGCCGAACCGTGCCGTCGCCATCGACCAACAAGGCCGATCCGACCTTGACGACGAGGCTGCGGACTTTGCCGGGAAGGAAACCGGTGAGTTCGCTCAGATCGGCGACCATGTCGTCGCTCCGTCGTCGCCCTCATCCTCCTCATCGAACGCGCCGTCGGCGCCGCCGGTGGTCGCTTCGCCCAGCAACGGCAGGATGGCGTCGAGCAGATCCTCGACGCCTGCGCCGGTTGCGCCCGAAATGCAGCGAATATCGTCGGCCCCGGCTTCGGTGAGTTGTTCGGCAATGTCTGCCATCAACTCCTCGTCGAGCAAGTCGGCCTTGTTGAGCACGACGATCTGGGGCTTTTCGTCCAGTCCGCCGCCATAGGCCGACAGTTCGTCCATGACGATGCGCCATGCCTCGGCCGGATCGTCGCCCGTGGCGTCGATGAGATGCAGGAGCACCCGGCAGCGCTCGATATGACCAAGGAACCGGTCGCCGACGCCAGCGCCTTCGGCCGCGCCCTCGATAAGGCCGGGAATGTCGGCCACGACGAACTCGCGGCCCTTGTGGCTGACAACGCCCAGCTGCGGGCGCGTGGTGGTGAAGGCATAGGCGCCGACTTTCGCCTTGGCATTGCTCACCTGATTGATGAAGGTG
The DNA here is from genome assembly GCF_052327305.1 of Sphingobium sp. CR28. Classification (GTDB taxonomy): domain Bacteria; phylum Pseudomonadota; class Alphaproteobacteria; order Sphingomonadales; family Sphingomonadaceae; genus Sphingobium. Next base: position 2,226,088 of record NZ_CP182486.1, read on the forward strand.
GACTTGCCGGCATTAGGCATGCCGACGAGGCCGACGTCCGCGAGGAGTTTGAGGCGCAGCCACACCCACATCTCTTCGCCCGGCCAGCCGGTGCCATGCTGGCGAGGCGCGCGATTGGTCGATGACTTGTAGCTCGCATTGCCCCGGCCACCGTCTCCGCCGGGCAGGAAAACGAGGCTTTCGCCGGGCTTGGTTAGATCCGCGAGCAGAGTGCGCTCGTCATCATCTGCGAGAATTTGCGTGCCCACGGGCACCTTGATGACGAGATCGCGCCCGCCCGCGCCGGTGCGGTCGCCACCCTCGCCATGGCCACCGCGTGGCGCCTTGAAATGCTGGGTGTAACGGAAGTCGATAAGCGTGTTGAGGCCGGGCACCGCCTCGAAGATGATGTCTCCGCCCTTGCCGCCATTGCCGCCATTGGGGCCGCCATATTGAATATATTTCTCGCGCCGGAAGCTGACCGCGCCGGGACCGCCGGTGCCGGAACGAATGTAGATTTTTGCCTGATCGAGGAAATGCATGGCGGCCCTATAGAGCGAATTGGCGCCGCGGGGAAACGACTTGCGTTGCGCAATTGCCGGACGGGCGAATATGCTCGTGACAAGAGGCGGCCGGCCTCTCGCCAAGGAGAAGCCGGCCGTACTGCGCTAATGGCAGTGGAGGAGCGTGGGTGGATCAGGCAGCGGCGAAGCGCGCGTCTCCGTAAACCTCGTCGGCCGGGTCGTCATTGCATCGCATCCCCGCCTCGCCACGGTTTTCGAATTCGGCGCAGAGCACCTCCTCGCCACGCGCGATGCTGTAACGCCGCGTGAATTCGCCTGTGGGACGGAAGCCAAGCTTGCGAAGCACCCGGCCAGAGGCGGGATTGTCGACGAAATGCCCGGCGCGGATTGCGCTATGACCGCACGCGCGCGCCATGCACAGCACCGCCCGCGCGGCTTCCGTGGCGAAACCGAGGCCCCAATAGGGCTGGCCGATCCAGTAGCCGAGCTCCACATCGCCCTCCTCGTTGCGGTGGAGGCCGCAGCCGCCGACGAGTCGCGGCGCACCGTTGGTGCGCGAGAAGGCGAGCAGCCGGGGAAAAAGCGGATCATGGTCTTTCCCAATGAAATCGAGCGCTTCCGCCTCGCCATAAGGGAACGGCATGCGCGACACGTTCCGCGCCACAGTACCATCGGCGAGCAGATGAGCGAGCTGGAGGGCGTCTTCACGCCAGCCGGGACGCAGCAGCAGTCTTTCAGTGCGAGCAAACATCAGTCCTGTCTCCCAAGGCGCGCGGATATACCGCACTTAGATGACGCTCCCGAGACAGCGACCATCGCTCTGAACGGGCCTGACGCCCGCTTGCGGTGCAAACGCCTTGTCGGCAGCTAAGATCCAAGGAAGACAAGAAAAAAGGGAGGAGGGGCGACCCCTTCTCCCTTGGTTTGCTGGGGACCCGTCTCCGGGTCACCAAGGGACCGCCCACTGGACGATCCCTGTGTCGATCGTCCGATTACTCGGCTGCTTCCGCCATCATGTCCACGGACACGAACTTGCGACCGAGCTTGCCGTCGTGGAACACCACGCGACCCTCGGAGAGGGCAAAAAGGGTATGATCCTTGCCGATGCCGACATTACGGCCCGGGTAGAACTTCGTGCCGCGCTGACGGACGAGAATGTTGCCGCCGATCACTTGCTGACCGCCGAACTTCTTGACGCCGAGGCGCTTCGACTCAGAATCGCGACCGTTGCGCGACGAGCCGCCAGCTTTCTTGTGTGCCATGGTGCGTTACTCCTCTTGCGTTCCGTCTCAGGCCTCGGCCGGGGCTGCGTCCGCCTTCTTGGCGGCGGTTTTCTTCTTCTCGCCACCGATGGCAACGATCTTGAGGATCGTGTGCTGCTGGCGGTGACCGTTGCGACGGCGATAATTGTGGCGGCGACGCTTCTTGAAGACGATGACCTTCTCGCCCTTCGCCTGCGCCACGATCTCAGCCGAGACAGTGAGGCCCTTGACGTCCTTGAGGTCGGCGCCTTCGCCGGCAAGGAGGATGTCATCCAGCGTCACGGAATCGCCGGCATTGCCTGCCAGCTTCTCGACGACGATCTTGTCTCCGGCGGCGACGCGATATTGCTTGCCGCCCGTGCGCACGATTGCGAACATGGGTCTCGCTTCTCTCAACAAACTGCTTGGCGCACATGATCGAGGCCGGCACTGAAAGATGCCCGCCCGCGAGCCATAAGCGCGGGAAAGCGGCCCGATAGTGGAAGCGGCCTGCACTGTCAATGCTGCACGGGGGGATTCTCCCGCCTTCGTGGGTGCTTTTTCGGTGGGTTCCGCGCGGGCCGTTGAAGCACTCGATGCTGTGTCCTACATGCGCGTGATGTTACGCCGTTTCGCCAGTTTTCTTGCTTTGCTCGCCTTTGGCAGCGTCGACGTGCACGCCGCCACCACGATGCGTGCATGGCCCTCGCTGGCCAAGCGCCCGATCGAGGATCAGCGGGACAGCGACGTGCCGCAGGCCGAATCGGCGGCGCCGGCTCCCGTCGATCCCGCGCTTTCCCCGGATGCGGCCCGGTTGGTCGCGCAAGGGCAGCAGGGCGTGGTGGCGTTCGACAAGGTCGTATCTGCCGCGCAGAGCGCTGTCAGCCGGGCCGGAACCGCGCCTGTCTCCAGCGAAAACTGGGTACAGGCCCAGGCGCAGATCAGCGCGCTTGATTCCGCTCGTTATGACAGCGTGGCGGCGCTCGCCGGGCTCGACACACTTTATGTGTCGACGATGGGGACCGGCGTGCCTGTAGGCACGGCGCTGATTCGCGAGCGGGACATGCTTGCCTTGGCCGTCGATCGCCAGAATGATGCGCTTGATCGACTTCGCCAGAGCCTCAGGCAGCCCTGAGGCCTTCCCTCTTTCAGCGCTGGCGGGCTGCCGCTTGCACTGAGGTGGAGCGTCAGCCCAATCCGGCCAGCGCGGCCCGGTGCTTCTCGGCCGCCTCGACATAATGGGTGACGCCGCTCTGCATGCCCGCGATCGCCGCATCATCGAGATCGCGCATGAACTTGGCCGGGCGGCCGGACCATAGCTGGCGCGCGGGGATGCGCTTGCCCGGTGTCAGCATCGCGCCGGCCGCGAGCATCGCGTCGCCCTCTACCACGCAGCGATCCATGACGATGGTGCCGAGGCCAATGAAGGCGCGATCCATGAGTGTGCAGCCATGCAGCATCACCATATGGCCAATGAGCACGTCCTCGCCAATGACGGTGGGGCAGCCGCCGTCGCCATCATGATCGCCTTCGACGTGGATAACGGTGCCATCCTGAATGTTCGATCGGGCGCCGACGCTGATCCGGTGAATGTCGCCGCGCAGGACGCAGTTGTACCACACGCTGGCCTGCGGCCCGATTTCCACATCGCCAATGATGATCGCGCCTGGCGCGATGAAGGCCGTGTCGTGAATCTTCGGAGTCTTCCCATTGATGGGCAGGATGAGGGGCTTGGTCATGTGGCCATCGGCTCCTGTTGAGCGCGCCAGTCGGCGTGCGTGATCGCGTAGATCATGGTTGGATTGTCAGTTGCGGGATAGTCCGGGTCGACATAGTCGAGGTCGGCCAGTCGTTCCATGCCCAGCCTCTGCATGAGGCGCCAGGACGCCGGATTGCTCTGAGACGTTTGTCCGTAGATCACGGATTTGCCCAGTGTTTCAAACGCCATGGCGAGCACGCCACGGGCGGCTTCCGTCGCATAGCCCCGGCCCCAGCAGTCCGCGCGCAGCGTCCAGCCGATCTGCGGTTGATCCCTGAGGGCGGGCGGAGCCACCTCCGTCTCGATGGGCGCGAGGCCGCAATGGCCAATCAGCAGGCCATCGTCCTTGCGCTCGACCATCATGAAGGAATAGCCGAATCGCGCCCATCCTTCCGCCTTGCGGACGAAGCTCTGCGCGACTTCATCGGGCGTGCGCGGCCCGCCCAGATTGGCCAGCACCTGAGGCGTGTTCATGTGCGCGAGCCAGACGGCCTGGTCGCCCTCCGCCTCCTTGCGCAACCGCAGGCGCGCCGTCTCCAGAATGACCTCAGGGCTGGATTCGGCCCCCGGTTCAGCCATTGAGGAGCCTCGCGGCGTGCAGTGCGTGATAGGTGAGAACGCCGGTGCAGCCCGCCCGCTTGAACGCCATCAGCGTCTCCATGACCAGCGCATCGCGGTCTCCCGCACCTACGGCGGCGGCAGCCTCGATCATCGCATATTCGCCGCTCACCTGATAGGCGAAGACCGGCACAGCGAACGCATCCTTCACGCGCGCCACGACATCGAGATAGGGGAGGCCGGGTTTCACCATCACGCTGTCCGCGCCCTCGGCGATGTCGAGCGCCACTTCCCGCAGAGCTTCCGCGCCGTTGGCCGGGTCCATCTGATAGCTCTTCTTGTCGCCCTTCAGGAGGCCGCCCGAGCCGACCGCATCGCGGAACGGACCATAGAAGGCGCTCGCATATTTGGCGGCATAGGCCATGATCTGGACATTGGCATGGCCTTCCTCCTCCAGGGCCTGCCGGATGGCGCCGACGCGGCCGTCCATCATGTCGGACGGCGCAATGATGTCCGCACCGGCCGCTGCCTGATTGAGCGACTGACCGATCAGCATGTCGACGGTGGCGTCGTTCACGACATAGCCCGCCTCGTCGATGAGGCCATCCTGCCCGTGGGCAGTGTAGGGGTCCAGCGCGACATCGGTCAGCAGACCGATCTCCGGCACGGCGTCCTTGATCGCGCGGATCGCCTGACACATGAGATTGTCCGGATTGAGCGCTTCGCTGCCGTCGTCATTCCGCCGGTCGACCTGCGTATTGGGAAAGAGCGCGAGGCAAGGAATGCCCTCGGTTGCGGCCTCTTTTGCGCGCGCCACGGCAAGATCCACTGACCAGCGCGAGACGCCGGGCAGGCTGGCGATCGGCGTTTCCACGCCTTTGCCCTCGGTCACGAACAGCGGCCAGATGAAATCAGCGGGGGAGAGGCGATGCTCGGCGTGCATCGCGCGGCTCCATGCGGACGCACGGATGCGGCGCAGGCGCAGGGCGGGATAGGCGGCGGACGGGGCAGGGCGCTGGCTCATGCCTGCGCGATAGGCGCTGACGCGCGGTGCATCAAGCATTGCGGGCGTTCGCAACGGCTCTGTTCAAGCTGACTCGCCCTTGTTATCGCCTTGCCATGACCGATTTTCGCGATCCGCTCGACAGCATCCGGGACCATCCGTTCGACTCGGCGCTTTCCGAGCGCTATCTCGTCTATGCGCTGTCCACGATCACGGCGCGATCATTGCCGGATCTGCGCGACGGGCTGAAGCCCGTGCATCGCCGGCTGCTCTGGGCCATGCGCCTGCTGAGGCTGGAGCCGGCCGGGGCCAATCCCGACATCCTCGTCTCGAACCCCGCGCGTAACACCACTGGCTACAAGAAATGCGCGCGCGTGGTGGGCGACGTGATCGGCAAATATCACCCGCATGGCGACGCATCGGTCTATGACGCGATGGTCCGCCTCGCGCAGGACTTTTCGCTGCGCACGCCGCTTGTCGACGGTCAGGGCAATTTCGGCAATATCGACGGGGATAACGCCGCCGCGATGCGTTACACCGAGGCGCGGCTGACCCAGGCCGCTGCCGACCTCATGGCGGGGCTCGATCAGGGCACGGTCGATTTTCGCCCGACTTATAATGGCGAGGACGAGGAGCCGGAGGTTTTCCCCGGCCTCTTCCCCAATCTTCTGGCCAATGGCGCCTCCGGCATTGCGGTGGGCATGGCGACCAGCATTCCGCCCCACAATGTTGCGGAAATACTCGATGCGGCGAGCCTGCTCATCGATCAGCCGGACGCGGACCATGCCGCCCTGATGGCAATCGTGCGCGGGCCGGACTTCCCCACTGGCGGCTTGCTTGTCGACCCGCCGTCGCTCATTTCCGATGCTTACGCGTCCGGGCGCGGCTCCATGCGGGTGCGTGCGCGCTGGCACAAGGAGGATGAAGGGCGCGGCACATGGGTGGCGGTGATCGACGAAATCCCGTTCCAAGTGCAGAAAGGCAAGCTGATTGAGCAGATCGCAGCGCTCATCAACGACAAGAAACTCCCCATTCTTGCCGATGTGCGCGACGAGTCCGACGCGGTGTTGCGGATCGTACTGGAGCCGCGCGCCCGCACGGTCGACCCTGACGTGCTGATGGACAGTCTCTTCCGCCTCTCCGATCTGGAAGTGCGCTTCCCGCTCAACATGAACGTGCTCGGTGCTGATCGCACGCCGCGCGTGATGGGGCTGGGCGACGTACTGAAGGCCTGGCTGATCCATCAGATCGACGTGTTGGTGCGGCGCGCTCGCCACCGCATCGAGCAGGTCGAGGGCCGGCTGGAGCTGCTCGAAGGCTATATCGTCGCCTATCTCAATCTCGACCGGGTCATCGAGATCATCCGGACGGAAGACGAGCCCAAGCCCGTGATGATGGCGGAGTTCCAGCTGACTGACCGCCAGGCAGAAGCGATCCTCAACATGCGGCTGCGTTCACTGCGCAAGCTGGAGGAAATGGAGCTGCGCCGCGAGCGGGACGATCTCGCAAAGGAGCGCGAGGAGCTTCAGAAGCTCGTCGAAAGTCCGGCACGGCAGCGCACTCGCCTCAAGAAGGACATCGCCGCGCTGCGCGCACGCTACGCCCCGGAAAGCGGGATCGGCGCGCGCCGCACTGCGGTCGAGGAGGCTGCGCCCGCCCGCGAGATTCCACTTGAGGCCATGATCGAACGGGAGCCGATCACCGTCATCATGTCTCAGCGCGGATGGATCCGGGCCATGAAAGGCCATGTCGATCTTGGGTCGACCGATGCGCTCAAGTTCAAGGAAGGGGACGGACCCGCCTTCGCCTTCCATGCGCAGACCACGGACAAACTGCTGCTCTTCGGCAGCGATGGCAGGGTCTTCACGCTGGGCGCGGACAAGCTGCCCGGTGGCAGAGGTTTTGGCGAGCCGGTGCGGCTGATGATCGATCTGGCCAATGAGACCGGCATCGTCGCCCTCATGTCGGCGCGAACCGGCGGCAAGCTGCTCCTCGCCGCATCGGACGGGCGCGGTTTCGTTGCGGACATGGCGGAGATCATCGCGGAGACGCGCAAGGGGCGACAGGTCGTCAACCTCAAGGACAAGGCCGTGCTGAAGGTCGTGCGCGCCATTGCGAGCGGGGCGGACACCGTGGCAGTGATGGGCGACAACCGGAAGCTGGTGATCTTCCCGCTTTCCGAATTGCCCGAGATGACACGTGGGCAGGGCGTCACTCTGCAACGCTACCGCGATGGCGGACTGGCCGACGCGACGACACTGGTGCTCGCCGACGGCCTCAGCTGGACCATGGGCGGCGAAAGCGGGCGGACGAGGACCGAGACCGACCTCCTGCCGTGGCGTTCGGCGCGGGGAGCGGGCGGGCGAATGCCCCCCAACGGTTTTCCGCGCGATAACCGTTTCGGATAGGTAACGGGCGAATCTTTCCAAGGGTTGAAGGCGGCACCGCTACGAAATACTGATATTTCGGCAGTTTAACCTTCGTTTACCCTGTCGCGGCTACAAACGGTTTCATGAGCGCCCGCGCCCTTGGCAAAAACCTCGTCTCGGTGGTCCCCTCCGCCGTGCGTGAGGGCGTATCCGCGTCATCCGTCGTCGGGCGTTCTGCTGACAGGGACGATGCGCTGGCGCTTGAAGATCTGCTGCAGGCGATGCCCCATCCCGCGGCGATACTCGACCTTGTGGACAACACCCTTTCGATCGTCGCGACGAACATCGGCTTCTCCGCTCATTTCGAAAATGGTAGCGCCCTCACGCCGCTCGACCGCCCGCTGGCGACCTTCGACTGGCGCAAGCGCGCCGAAGAAATGTTCGTTGGGCGGCGGCGCCACGATCGTTTCGAAGTCCAGCTCGAAGAAGCGCTCGGCACAGTGGCCTATAGCTGCACGCTGAGCTGGATCGGCACTGGCGCCGCGCGACTGCTGCTCTTTACCGCTATCGACCGGACGAGCGAGCGAAAGGTGGAAAGCACCCTGCGCAGGGAGCTGCTGTCGGATAGCCTCACCTCGCTGCCCAACCGTATCGGTTTCGTCGAGGAAGCCGAGTTGCTCATCGAAACCTGCCGGAGCGAGAGCGGAGGCGGGTTTGCCGTCGTTGCCATCGATCTCATTCGCTTCAGCCGGATCAACGAATCGCTTGGGGCGCTTGCCGGCGATGAACTCATCATTACCGTCGCGCGGCGGATCAAATCGATCCTGCGGGGTGGCGACACGCTTGCCCGGATTGGCGGCAATGAATTCGCTATTCTCAGCCGGGTCGGTCATGGCCTGACCGACGTGCTGCAGATCGCGGAGCGTGTGCGCCGAGCGCTCGAAACACCCTTCAGACTTTCCACCTATCTCATCAACATCGAGTGTGCGATCGGCTGTGCCCTCGGTCAGGTGGGAGACACGGAAGCGGACGCGGAGAATGTGATCCGCAAGGCGCAGGCCGCGGTGAAGCGCGCCAAGCACTCCCGTCAGGTCGAGATCTACCGCGCCAACGTGCTCGATGAGGCGCTGAAGCGCTTCACGCTGGAGAACCGGCTGAGGGAGGCGCTTGCGGACAGCAAGCTGCACCTGGTCTTCCAGCCGCTCGTGAATCTCCAGACTGGTGAGGTCAAAGGCTTCGAGGCGCTGGCCCGCTGGGACGACGAGGAACTGGGCAATGTTCCGCCCAACGATTTCATACCCGTGGCGGAGGAGACGGGGCTCATCGTTCCGCTTGGCCGTTGGGCGCTCCTCGAATGTGCGCTCACTCTCGCGGAATGGGACAAGCGCCGGGGCACCGCGCTGCCGGTGATGATGAACGTCAACCTCTCCCCGGTGCAGATGGCGCGAGACGACGTGCCCAGCGCAGTGGCCCAGGCTCTGCGGGTGGCGGGGATCACCGGGAAAAGGCTGGCGATCGAGCTGACCGAAAGCGCGCTGATCGCCGACCCGGACAAGACGCGGCAACTGCTCGGCGCGCTACAGGCGATGGATGTGACCGTCGCCATGGATGACTTCGGGACGGGATTCTCGAACCTCGCGAATCTCCAGTCCCTGCCCATCGACATTCTCAAGATCGACCGCAGCTTCGTGACCGATATGATCGGCGACGCGGACAAGATCGCTATCGTCCGCGCAATCATCAGCCTGGCCGGCGCACTCGGCATGAGCACGACTGCCGAGGGCATCGAAACCGAAGAAATGGCCGTCGCGCTCGCCCGGCTCGGCAGCGATGTGGGTCAGGGCTATTATTTCGCGCGCCCCCTCTCAGCGGACGAGGCCTATGATTTCTGGGCCTCGCGCAGCGACTCTTCCACCAGCCTGAGCGCGAGCGACCGGGTCTGATCCGGCGGCGGAAAGCCCGCCTCCGTCCATTCCCGTTCCAGTCTCTGAAGCGTGCGCGCCACGACCGGCCCGGCAGGCAATCCCATCGCAATAAGATCTCCGCCCGAGAGCGGCAGGACAGGAAGCGCGCCCTCGACGGGGAGATCGGTCAGCGCGTCCATCGTGAGCGCGCGACCAAGCAAGATGCGGTCCCGCGCCCCCTCGGTCCCGATCCGATAGGCCAAAGCGACCGGGCCACCTTTTTCTTCGTCAGCCGGGCCGGTCGTGGCGACCGTCAGTCGCCGCCGTGCCTTGTTCGAGAGGCGCAGACGTGCGGCGACCTGCCTAGCCACCGGGGCATCGTCCGGGAGCAGCGCCGCCAGCCGTCGCAGGGCGTCTGGCGGGATGCCAGCCGCTTTCTCCCGCGTGACGAGCGACGCCAGCGCGTCCGCGCCCGTGGCGTTGATTTCGGGAAGGACGGCCGCAAGAACTTCGTCCTCCACCATTGCGCGGAGCACGGGCACCGGGTCGGGCAGGGCGAGCAGCCGGAGCATTTCGTCTGCAATGCGCTCGCGCGAGAGCGCCATCAGGCTCGGCGCATGGGCGACGCAGGCTGCATGATCGGCCGAGGCAGGATCGAGTGCACCGAACCGCGCCACGAAGCGGAAATAGCGCAGGATGCGCAAATGGTCCTCCGCAATGCGCTGTGCCGGATCGCCAATGAAGCGCACACGGCCGGCGGCAAGATCTTCCAGCCCGCCGAACCAGTCGGTTATCGCGCCGCTCGTCGGGTCGGCATAGAGTGCGTTCATCGTGAAGTCGCGCCGGGCGGCATCCTCGCGCCAGTCGGTGCCGAACGCGACCGTCGCCCGGCGGCCATCAGTGGAAACGTCGCGGCGAAGCGTGGTCACTTCTACCGGCCAGCCGTGGAGCACGGCAGTGATCGTGCCGTGATCGATACCGGTCGGCACGGGCTTGAAGCCCGCGCGCGTCACTCGTTCGATCACCTCGCGCGGGGAATGGATCGTCGCAATGTCGACATCCTTGGCGGCAATGCCGAGCAGGGCATCGCGCACCGCGCCGCCCACGAACCGCGCTTCGCCCGCCGCTGCGCCGAGCGCTTCTGCCAGCAGGCTGAGGCCTGGCTTTCGCCGCCATTCGGCATCGGGGAGATGGGAGGGCAACGCCATAGGACGATCGGGCGCGCTCATCGGCGGAGAGGCTCCGTCAGTCCCTCCGCTCGCGCCACGGCGGTCAGCAGATCGACCATGATTGCGGCGGTGATCCCCCAGATGCGAAAGTCCTTCCATATGATCTCGTAATAGCGGCGCTCCGCTCCGTTCCAATCCATGGACTTGACCGCGAGATTCACCGGATCGAGCAGATAGGACAGCGGCACCTCGAAGATTGCATCCACTTCGCCATCCGCCGGGGTGAGGGGCAGGCCGGGCGGAATGACGCCGACGACCGGCTCGATCTCGAAGGCCGTGCCGGTGCGGTAGCGCCCCATCAGGCCGACGATGTCCACGGTATCGGACGCGAGCGCGATTTCCTCCCGCGCCTCCCGGAGAGCACCTGCCACGGCATCGGCATCGCCAGGGTCGAGCCGCCCGCCGGGAAAGGCGACTTGCCCCGCATGACGGGACATGAGGGCGGGGCGCTGCGTGAGGATGAGGCCGGGGTCTGGCCGGTCGGTGAAGGGGATGAGCACGGCAGCAGGCGCGAACTCGCCGGTCAGCGGCGCGGACGGGTCGGGCCGAAGATCCACGAAGGAGGGGCGGTCATGTGCGCGATCCCGCGCGTCGAGCGCTGCCCGCAACCGGTCGCGCAGGGTCAAGCAGCGCTCTCCAGCGGGAAGAAGGCGCCGCCGCTCCAGAGGCCGGGTGGCGTGTTCTCCTCGGACAAAGCCAGTTCTGCCAGCGCATAATAAGCGGGCCGGTCGATCCGTGCCGACAGCCCGTGGTCGAGATCGAGATAGGGGCGGGGGCCGCGCTCGCCCTCCTCCACGCGGATGGGGTGAGTGGGATCGACGGTCACCCAGTCGTCCAGCAGGGCGAGGCGCAGGCGCAGCGTCCGGGCTTTGCCCGCGCCCTCGCTCTCGACTTCGCTCGCGATCAGCGGAGCGTCATCTACATCGATGTCGAGCATTTCCACGGGAGTCACCAGCACGTGCCGTCCGTCAGCCTCGCGCCGCAGGAGGCGCGCGAAGAGCCGGGCGAGGGCAGACCGCGCGATCGGGCGCCCCTCGTGCCACCAGCGTCCTTCCGCGTCGATCCGCATCCCGCTGTGTCCACAATGGGGCGGGTTCCATTTATCGACCGGATAGCGCTGCTCCGTGCCAGCGTTTTCGGCCATATCGAGCGGCAGCCGGATCGGCAGATCGGTGAACGGAGTATCGGCCATGGCGCCAAGATAGGGCGATGCCGCCCGCGCGCAAAGCGCCTTGTGGCGAATCAGTCCGCGATCAGGATGCGCCGTGGCCCAAGCGTGCCGGATGATGGCATCGTCGCATCAGGCGCGGCGCGCGCGAGCAGACGTCGCCGCTCGACCGGGCCGGGCACCTCCCAGCCGCCTGTCGCAGTGTCCGTAAAGCCCCAGAAGCGGCCATAATATTCCGGATCGCCGATCATGACGAGCGGCTCGGCGCCCCCTGCGTCCACCGTCTCGATCAGCCGGTCCATGAGCGCGCGACCGATCCCGGCATGCTGCACATCCGGCTGAACTGCGACCGGGCCGACCATGATGAGCGCCGTTTGCGCTCCATCGTCCCCATGCAGCGCGACCGGCCAGCTCTGCAGCGTGCCGACGAGCCGCCCGGCGTCATCATGGGCCGCGAAGCTCAGGTCCGTGAGCCAGGCCATGCCGAGGCGGATGCGATAGGCCGTGCGCCCGAACCGCTCCGGGCCGAAAGCGGCGTCCAGCAGCGCATCGACAGCGCGATCATCGACGCCGGAAAGACGCGTGATGTCCCTCGTGTCGATACCAGTCACTGCTTGCCGTCCTCACAGAACCCGGCCATAGCGCCGGAAGGCGCGCGCCTTAGCGATTTTCCCTGCGCCAACAAAGGAAAAAGAGGGCGGCGGCTGTGGACTTTCCGGTGCATCCAGCGGACGACATGCTTGTGCTCGAGGTGGACGACCTCGATGTGGACGTGCTGACCGGCATCTATTCGGAGGAGACCCATCTCCCCCAGCCGTTGCGCATCAGCGTGCGCGCATTGCTCACCCATGCGGAGCATTATGCGCCCGACACGCCGCTTGGTGCCTCCAAGAATTATATGGACCTGAAGCACGCCGCCTCCACTGCGCTGGGACAGGACCGGCACTTCACTCTCATCGAGGCGGTGGCCGATCACATCATCGACACGCTGTTCCTGCAGGACGAAAAGGTCCGCCATGTGACGGTGAAGATCGTCAAACTCGCTCTCTCCGAACGGGGCGAGAAGATTGGCGTCACGCTGGGGCGCTGGCGGAAGTAAGCCGATGTTTATGCCCGCCGTAACCCTCTACTTCTTCACCAGTCCGATCTCGACAAGTCGCTGATGCAGATAGTCATGCGCGGTGATCGGCGCTTCGCGGCGCGGATTATCGGTAGTGACGCATTGGGGCAGCGCGTCGATGAGAAAATCCGGACGCAGGTGCAGGAAGAAGGGCATGGAGTAGCGCGGGATGTGGCGCCGCTCGACCGGCGGATTGACCACGCGGTGGCTGGTCGAGGGCAGCACATGGTTGGTGAGGCGCTGGAGCATATCGCCCACATTGATGACGAGCGCGCCCGGTGGCGGCGTCGCGGGAATCCATTCGCCATCCCGCGTGAGGAGCTCCAGCCCGCCTTCCTCGGCGCCCAATAGAAGCGTGATGAGATTAATGTCTTCATGGGCGCCGGCACGCACGCCGGGCGCGTCCGCAGACACAGGCGGGTAGTGCAGAAGCCGCAGGATGGAATTGCCGTCTTCGATGGGGCCGTCGAACCAGTGCGGGTCCAGCCCGAGATAGAGCGCAATCGCGGAGAGGATGCGCCCCCCGGTTTCGTCGAAGGCGTCGAACAATGCGGAAAAGGTTTCGCGGAAGCCTTCAATCTCGGTCGGCCAGATATTGGGCGGCATGTCCTTCGCCAGCGGACTGCCGTCCGGCAGCTCCCGCCCGACATGCCAGAACTCCTTGAGGTCGTTCTCGCTCGCACCCTTGGCGACCTCCGTGCCGAAGGCCGTGTAGCCCCGCTGGCCGCCGCCGCCGGGGACGAGATAGGCGCGCTTCACCTCTTCCGGCAGCGTGAAGAAGGCCTTCGCCTTCGCCCATCCGTCCGCGACAAGTCCGCTGTCCATGCCATGATCGCAAACCATCGCGAAGCCGAAGGTGCGGAAGCTCTCTCCGATCGCCTGCGCGAAGGCGTCGCGCTCCATGCGGGTGAGGGAAAGAACCGGAATATAGTCGAGCACGGGGGTGGGCATGAGTCCGGTCGGTCCTGCTGGTGAGGTCTCCAATCTAGGCCTGCAAGCGCCAAAAGTCATCCCGTGGCTTGCGCGATTCCCGCCGGCGTGGAATTGGGCGGCGATCCATTGATCCCCCGAGGAATGCGATGCGCTACTGGCTGATGAAGTCCGAACCCGATGTCTTCTCTTTCGACGATCTGGTCGCGAAGGGCGAAGCGGAGTGGGATGGCGTGCGTAACCACGCCGCACAGCTCAACATGAAGGCCATGGCGGTGGGCGACCGCGCGCTGTTCTATCACAGCAATATCGGGCTCGAGGCAGTCGGCATCATGGAAATCGTGCGGGGCGCCGAGCAGGACAGCACTGACGACACCGGCAAATGGAAGGCCGTGATGGTCGCCCCGGTGGAGAAGCTGCCGCAGCCAGTGACGCTCAAGGCCATGAAGGCCGATCCGGCGCTTGAAGGCATGGCGATGATCCGGCAGTCGCGCTTGTCCGTCTCACCACTGACGGACGCGGAATATCATCACATCCTCGGCATGGCTTGCCACAAGACGGCGAAATGACCGTGCGTTGCACAATTGTGGAAATGACGGTTTTCTTGATTGCATGAGCTGCAATCGAGTGATGCGCCTTTGCATTTGCTGCGATGCAACAAAAACCCTATCTGATTAGTCGACAAAACAATACAGGATGTTTGGAACGGCCTTTCATCAAGAAGGGACACGTCCAATGACCAAGTTTGTACTTTCCATCGCTGCCGCCACCGCGACCCTCTTCGCTGTTGCACCGGCCGCTGCAGAGACCACGTTCAAGCATGGCGCCGACACCTATGTTTATTCGGTGAGCGAGCAGGGCGGTGATCGCGTCATCACCGGCAAGCGCTATCCGAGCAACTCCGACTTCCGCTTCGTCGTCCGCAAGGGCCGTGTCGCCGGCACCGTCGATGGCCGCGACGTCGCTTTCAACGCAGCTGACGCCAAGGGCGCCGCTGGTGTGCAGAAGGTCCGGATGAGCTCGGCGAACTGATCCGCCAGAGTTTCGATCCAGTGACATGAAAGAAGGGTGGGCGCGGCCAAGCTGCACCCACCCTTCTTTTTTGGCGGCGTTGATTCCGTTTTAGCGGCAGCGGCGCTTGCTATCCACTTCCTTGCCGATCAGCGCGCCCGCGGCGGCACCGAGCACGGTGCCCGTCGTGCGGTCTCCGCGCGTATCGATCGTGCGGCCAAGCAGAGCACCACCGACGCCACCGACGATCAGGCCGGTCGTGCCGTCCGATTTGCGGCAATATGTGCGACCATCGCGTCCGCGCCATTCGCGATACTCGTAATTACGCTTTCTCGCCTGCGCCCCCTCGACAGGGGCGGCAAAGGTGGCGGGAATGGCAAGGCTCACCGCTGCGAGGCCCAGCATCAGGCGTTTCATGGTTCTTTCTCCTCCGTACAAATCTCTTAATGCAAATCAGAATGCGCCAATGATGACCAATGTTGCATGAACCTCCGGCAACACGGCGAAACGACGGTGTTCATCGACGAAATGTGGGCATTTACCGGTGGTTGAGAGCCTGCGCATGGAACTGTCCACAGACTTGTCCACCGCTATCCACAACATGCTGCTCGGCTGTCGTAAAAACGTCTTTGAACGACTCGCGATTGGTGAGACGATTTCCTATCGAAGGTCAGAAATTCCCTGAGAAATCAGAGAATTGACTGGAAGAAGGCGAAGGCTGGAACGCATCCGTGCGGTCTAGCGGAACCGGAATGTTCGCAATGCCACAGGCGCGTGAGGCGTCCGCCCGCAAGACCAGTGGCAACAGCGGCATTTTTCGGCAGGACGGGGCCGTCTAGGTCATCGTCCGCCACAAAAGCGATAGGCGATATGCGAAAGCGTTGCGCCAGGTCGATCCGGCTTCGGCCTTGTGCCCGAAGCGGAGCAAGATGACAGCGAGGCCCGTTCGGGTACGCATCATCGGCAGGGACGGTGGGGCCGCAAGGCTCGGTAGGTCATGCCAAACATCGCGATGCAGCGCCCCCTGCCGGGGATGATGCAGCGGGATGCAGTGGGGGTCGGCAGCAATGCCGGCCCCCATTTCGCATGATGGTCCCGCAGGATAGAAGAGCGCCATGACGCTGATCTTCCTTTACGGCCACGCAGCCTCCGGCAAGCTGACAGTTGGCCGGGCGCTTGCGGCGCAAACCGGCTTTCCGCTCTTTCACAATCATCTTGTCGTGGATGCAGTTGCTTCGGTCTTCCCGTTTGGCTCGCCCCAATTCGCGAAGCTGCGCGAACGCTGGTGGCTGGAGATGATCGAGGCCGCCGCACGGGGGGATCAGTCGCTGATCTTCACCTTCGCGCCCGAAGCGAGCGTCGCCGCCGACTTTCCCCAGCGCGCAAAGGCAGTGGTGGAGGCGGCGGGAGGAGATGTGCTTTTCGTAAAACTCATCGTCGGTGTACAGGAGCAGCTTCGCCGGATCGACAATGCCGACCGGGCGCAGTTCGGCAAATTGCGCGACCCCGCGCTGCTTCAGGCGTTGCGCCCGCAATTCGAGGCCTGTCTTGCGGCGATGCCGGACCCCGCAGTCACGATCGACACGCGTGCGGTGACACCGGACGATGCGGCAGCGCTCATCGTGGCGCAGCTTCAGGCCGCGGCCAGAGGATAGCGCGCGACGCATTCATAAGCGGCGCCCTCGTGTCCCAGATGGCTCTCGTAGAGCCGGAAGTCGTTCACTTGCCATGCCGGGGAAGAAAGCCCGCCATGGAGCGCCATGAAGCCGTCGATCGGCCCCGCCTGGCTGCCGAAGCGCGCCAGGGTGATGTGCGGCAAATAGGTCCGGCCTTCCGGTGGCAAGCCGAGGCGGATGAGCGCCTGATCGACCTTGCGGTGGAGGCGGGCCAGCGCATCATGAGGGCGGACGCCGGCCCAGAGCGCATCGATCCGTCCGCGCCGGTCGAACTGGCCAATGCCATCGAGCGCAATGGGAAAGGCGGTATCATGCACCGAGCCGAGCGCCGCAGCGACATCCTCGGCCATTCGCCGATCCACCTCCCCAATGAAGCGGACTGTGAGGTGAAGCTGCTCGTCGCTCTGCCAGCGGGCATGGTGGACGCCGCCCATGAGGCGCAGCAATTGCGCACGGACCTCGCGGGGCGGCCGGAGGGCAACGAAGAGGCGGTGGGTCATCGGGCGATCATCCTTACCACTCCCAGCTTGAGAGCTAGAGCATATGTTGCTTCTATTTCGTCATCCCGGCCCTGAGCCGGGATCCCGCTTCTTCTGCACGAAAAGGCAGCTGGACCCCGGGTCGAGCCCGGGGTGACGAAGAATGATATGCGTCCTCACAGTAGCATGGCCGGCCCGCCAGGAGCACAGCAAAGCAGCATAAGAAAAGGGCCGGAGATCGCTCCCCGGCCCCTTCCTGTATCCTCGCGAAGGCGGTGGACCTGATGGTCCGTGCCGCCCCGGACTTGGCTTAGAAGTCCATACCGCCCATGCCGCCCATGCCGCCGCCGCCCATGGGCATTGCCGGCTTGTCTTCGGGCAGCTCGCTCACCGCCGCTTCGGTGGTGATGAGCAGGCCAGCGACCGAAGCCGCATTCTGCAGGGCAGTGCGAACCACCTTGGTCGGATCGATCACGCCAGCCGAAACCAGATTCTCGTACACGTCGGTCGCGGCGTTGAAGCCGAAGGACGTATCCGACTGGTCGAGCAGCTTGCCCGAGACGACCGCGCCGTCATGGCCGGCATTGGCCGCGATCTGACGGACGAGAGCCGTCAGCGACTTGCGAACGATGTCGATGCCGCGAGTCTGGTCCTCGTTGATGCCGGTCAGGCCATCGAGAGCCTTGGTCGCGTAGAGCAGCGCTGTGCCGCCGCCGGGGACGATGCCCTCTTCGACAGCTGCGCGGGTCGCGTGAAGCGCGTCATCGACGCGATCCTTGCGCTCCTTCACTTCGACTTCCGAAGCGCCACCGACCTTGATGACGGCCACGCCGCCAGCCAGCTTGGCAAGACGCTCCTGGAGCTTCTCACGGTCGTAGTCCGAGGTCGTGACCTCGATCTGCGCGCGGATCTGCTCAGTGCGGCCCTTGATCGCGTCGGCTTCACCGGCGCCATCGACGATGGTGGTGTTGTCCTTGTCGATCGAGACGCGCTTAGCGGTGCCGAGCATGCCGAGCGTGACGTTCTCGAGCTTGATGCCGAGATCCTCGGAGATCACTTCGCCCTTGGTCAGGACAGCGATGTCCTCAAGCATCGCCTTGCGACGATCGCCGAAGCCGGGCGCCTTGACGGCAGCGATCTTCAGGCCGCCACGCAGCTTGTTGACGACGAGCGTGGCCAGAGCCTCACCCTCGATGTCCTCGGCGATGATGAGCAGCGGACGACCCGACTGCACCACGGCCTCCAGGATCGGCAGCAGCGCCTGGAGCGACGACAGCTTCTTCTCATGGATGAGGATGTAGGGGTCGGAAAGCTCGACCTGCATCTTCTCGGGATTGGTGATGAAGTAGGGCGAGAGGTAACCGCGGTCGAACTGCATGCCCTCGACGACGTCCAGCTCGAACTCGAGACCCTTGGCCTCCTCGACGGTGATGACGCCTTCCTTGCCGACCTTTTCCATGGCTTCGGCGATCTTCTCGCCGACTTCCTTGTCGCCATTGGCCGAGATGATGCCGACCTGAGCGATCTCGCTCGAACCGGCGACCGGCTTCGAACGGGCCTTCACGTCCTCGACGACCTTGGTCACGGCGAGATCGATGCCGCGCTTGAGGTCCATCGGGTTCATGCCGGCGGCCACCGACTTCATGCCCTCGCGAACGATCGCCTGAGCGAGAACGGTCGCGGTGGTGGTGCCGTCACCGGCGATGTCGTTGGTCTTCGAGGCCACTTCGCGCACCATCTGGGCGCCCATGTTCTCGAACTTGTCCTTGAGCTCGATTTCCTTGGCGACCGACACACCGTCCTTGGTGATGCGGGGCGCGCCGAAGCTCTTGTCGATAACGACGTTGCGGCCCTTGGGGCCGAGCGTTACCTTTACGGCATCGGCGAGAATGTCGACGCCCTTGAGGATGCGTTCGCGCGCGTCACGCGAGAATTTCACGTCCTTCGCTGCCATGATCTATTCCTTCCTTAGAGTTCGGGGGAGATGCGAAATCAGGCGATCACGCCCAGAATGTCGCTCTCTTTCATGATGAGAAGGTCTTCACCGTCGACCTTGACCTCGGTGCCCGACCACTTGCCGAACAGGATGCGATCGCCGGTCTTCACGTCGAGCGGGGTCACCTTGCCATCCTCGGCCTTGGCGCCTGTGCCGACGGAGACGATCTCGCCTTCCTGTGGCTTTTCCTTGGCGGTGTCGGGGATGATGATGCCGCCGGCGGTCTTCTCTTCCGCCTCGATACGGCGAACGAGCACGCGGTCGTGCAACGGACGAAATGCCATTAGCGTTTCCTTTCCATGTTGGCGGAACCGGCGTGGATATAGAGCCCCTTTGGAAATGCTGCGATGCAGGCTTGAACCTCACCGCACGCGCCCTACGTCCCTGCCTTCTCCGCACGCGAATAAGCTGTTAGCACTCCCGTAACAGGAGTGCCAACGCCGGCCATATGGGGCGGTCTAATCTTCCGTCAAGGGCTGCGCACGCTTAAGGATACAAAATGTTCCCGGACGTGGTGACCGCGCGGCGGGCCGAGGAATCATGCCGTGGGCAGTGGCCGCACAAATGCGATGAACCGAGCGGGGCATTAACTTCATCATAAAGCGCATCGGCGAGAGCAGCCGGGAGAAACCACGTCACAGGATCTGCTCACATGCTCCCCAAACTTCTTCTGTCCTCTCTTGCTGTGTCTCTGGCCGCAGTTGCGACGCCTGCTTTCGCACAAAGCGACGATGCGCACATTACCATCGGCGTTACCGGCGGCTCCCTCGGCGTCGGTCCTTCGATCGGCTACCGGATCAACGAGACTATCGGCATTCGCGCTGACGCCACTTTTCTTGGCGTAAGTCACGGCTTCGATTCCGACGATGTGCGCTATGACGGCGACGTGCGCCTGCGCTCCGGTGGCGTCCAGGCGGATATTTATCCGTTCGGCGGGGGCTTCCGCCTTTCGGGCGGTGTGCGGATCAACGGCAATCGGGTGAACGCAACAGGAAAGCCCAATGCGACCACCTACACGTTCAATGGTGTCACCTATCAGGTGAGCGATGTCGGCACGGTCAGCACCCGGACCGAGATCAAGGACGTCGCGCCCACGCTGACGCTTGGCTATGGCGGCGGCATGGGCCGGGGCTTCGCCTTCGGCATCGATGCGGGCGTGATGTTCCAGGGCCGCGTGCGTATCCAGCCGATCACCTATACCGGCCCGCTGCAGAACGCTGCGCTCGCCGCCAACCTAGAGGCCGAGCGCCAGAGCCTCCAGAGGGATATCGACGACTATAAGCTCTACCCGATCCTCCAGATCGGTCTTGGCTATCGCTTCTGAGCTTTGCGAACGGCTCATCACCGATAGGGCCGAATTGGGGCGTGGACGCGGGAAGTCGTCCGCGCCCCATTGTCGTTTGACCCGGTAGCGCCTAGGTCTCCGGCCATGACCATCTCGCAAAGGATGCCGCATTGGGCTTCGTGAAATCCGCCTGGCGCATACTGGTTGCCATCAAGGACGGACTCGTCCTGCTCTTCCTGCTGCTGTTCTTCGCGATGATTTATGCAGCGCTCAAATTCTCGGGCGGTCCTCCCGCGGCCCCTTCCTCCGGTGCGCTGCTGCTGAAGCTGGATGGCCCGATCGTCGAGCAGCCAGCGGAAGGCGACAGCTTCTCGCGGATCGCGGGCAGCGGGACGGTGCGTGAGATTCGCCTGCGCGATTTGATCCACGCGATCGAAACCGCCGCCAGAGACAGCGCAGTGAAGGCTGTCGTGATCGATGCAGGCGTCTTCGGCGGCGGCGGACAGGTCGCGATGATGCGGGTGGGGCAGGCGCTGGACGAGGCGCGCGCCGCCGGCAAGCCGGTGCTGATCCGCGCAGGCCTCTACGACGACGATAGTTATATGCTGGCCGCACATGCGAGCGAGGTCTGGCTCGATCCGCTGGGCATGGTCGCGGTGACGGGGCCGGGCGGCTCGAACCTTTATTATAAGGGGCTGATCGACAAGCTCGGCGCCAATGTCCACGTCTACCGGGTCGGCACCTACAAGAGCTTCGTCGAGCCTTATATTCGGGCCGACCAGTCCGCCCCGGCCAAGGAAGCCAATCAGGCGCTCGTCTCGACCCTGTGGGAAAACTGGCTCGCCAATGTCGAGAAGGCGCGCGTCAAGGCCAAGATCCGCGCCTATATCGCTGATCCAGTCGGGCTCTCCCGTGCGAATGGCGGAGACATGGCCAAGGCGGCGCTGGCCTCCGGCCTTGTCGACAAGCTGGGCGATGAAGGCACATTCGAAAAGCGCGTCGCGGAAATCGCGGGGGAGAGCACGGTCGAGGGGAAAACGACCTTCGCGGCGATCCCGCTCAAGCGCTATCTTGCGCGCAAGCCCTTGCCGACTAGCGGGGGCGTGGCCGTGGTCACGGTAGCGGGCGACATTGTGGACGGCGAGGCCGGTCCGGGCACGGCGGCGGGCACGTCCGTGGCCGCGCTGGTGAAGAAGGCAATCGACGACGACGCCACCAAGGCGATCGTGCTCAGGGTCGACTCGCCCGGCGGCTCAGTGACGGGCGCCGAGACGATCCGCGCGGCGCTGATGGAAGCGAAGGAGGCCAAGCTCCCCGTGGTGGTCTCCATGGGCAATGTCGCGGCATCGGGCGGCTACTGGGTAAGCACCACGGCGGATCGCATTTTCGCCGAACCCTCGACGATTACGGGATCGATCGGCGTATTCGGCATCATCCCCAGCTTCGAGACGACATTGGCCAAGGCGGGCATCACCACGGACGGCGTGAAGGCGACGCCGCTCTCCGGTGAGCCGGACGTCACCGGCGGCATCTCGCCGGCTTTCGACGCACTCGCGCAGGCAAGCGTAGAGGATCTTTATCGCCGGTTCGTCGGCCTCGTGGCAGGTGCGCGCAAGATGACGCCCGCCCGCGTCGACGAGATCGCGCAAGGACGGGTGTGGGACGGAGGAACGGCACGGCAGATCGGGCTGGTGGATCAGTTCGGTGGTTTGGACGATGCCGTCGCGGCCGCTGCGAAGCTGGCGGGCCTCTCGGGCGTGCAGGCTCAGGCGCGCTACATAGATCCCGAGCCGGACAAGCTGGCAGCCTTCCTCGACCAACTGACAGATGATGAGGCAGGGTCCGGCGCAGCCGTGCGGGGGCAGGCGACCAATATGTTGGACGTTGCGGCTCGCAACCAGCGTGCTTTGGCGTCTCGGGTCGTCACGGATATGCAGGCGATCGTGGACGGGCCGGCCGTGCGGGCCGACTGTCTCGAATGTCGTGCGTTCTCAAAAGCGAGGCCGCACGCGGATGCTGCCGGAGCGAGCTGGCTCCTCTGGCTGGGCCGTCTGGTCGGCGTCTACTAAGGACGATAGCCCGGCAGGTGCAGTCCCTTCAGCATCGCGAAGGCGCGTAGAGCAAAACCGGCGAACGACGCCAAGACGCCGGCAACGCCCACTGGCACGCCGATGCTGACCAGCGTGACATGCAGCATGGCGGCAAAGGCAGCGGCGGTCACATAAAGCTCCGGCCTCAGCAGGATCGACGGTTCGCCTGCCAGAAGATCGCGAATGATGCCGCCCACGCAGCCGGTGATGACGCCCATGAGACCAGCGACGAACGGATTGATCCCGAAGCTCATGGCCTTCGCCGCGCCGATCACCGCGAAGGCGGCGAGACCGATTGCATCCAGCCAATCGAGCGCGCGCAAGCTCCAGAAGCGATGAGGCGTCACCCAGACAAGCAGCGCGGCGCCAAGGCACGCAGCCGCAGTCACATTGTCGTGAATCCAGAAGACCGGCGCGCCGATCAGCAGATCGCGCACCGTGCCGCCCCCAACGCCAGTTATAAGGGCGAAGAAACAGAAAGTGACGAGTGTCTGGCCGAGCCGCGCCGCGGCGAGTGCGCCGGAAACGGCGAAGACGCTGGTGCCGACATAGCTCAGCGTCTGCAGCGCGACATCAAGGGGTATAGCAAGAGATGGCGCGGCCATGCCGCTCGATACCAGCGCGTATCGCTGTCGTCACGTGTGGAGAGCCGCGCAGTCCGATGCGGCCCTCCACACGCGAACCTCGTCAGGCGCCGTCGACCGCCGGCACGATCTTGATCTCGACCCGGCGATTCTGCGCCTTGCCTTCCGGCGTCTCGTTGCTGGCAATGGGCTGCATCTCGCCATAGCCGCGCGTGGAGATGCGGACGGACTGCACGCCATGGCTGGACAGATAGTCCGCCACGCTCTGCGCGCGCCGTTCCGAAAGGGTCTGGTTATAGGCTTCAGCGCCGTCGGAATCGGTGTGGCCCAGCACATCGATCATGGTCTTGGGATATTCGGAAAGCGTGCTCGCAACCTGATCGAGCGTGCCCCGGAATTGCGGCTGAATTGCCGCCTGGTTCGTTGCGAAGGTGATGCCGGAAGGCATGCGCAGGAGCAGATCGTCGCCCTGACGCACGACGTCCACGCCGGTTCCCGCGGTCTGCTGGCGCAGCTTCCTCTCCTGCGCGTCCATATAGGCGCCAACGCCCGCGCCGGCGATCGCGCCGATGCCCGCGCCGACGATCTTCTCGGTCCGGTCGCGCCGTCCGCCCAATATGTCGCCGAGCAGATAGCCGCCGAGCGCGCCGCCCGCGCCGCCGATCGCCGCCTTGGAAATCTTGCGCTCGCCGGTGACCGGATCGGTCGTGCAGGCGGAGAGGGTGATCGCCGCGAGGCAGGCTGTGCCCACACTGCGGATCAGGAGGGAATGGCGCTTCATGACAAGTCTCCTCTGTCTCGTTCCTGCTGTGCGACGGCTCTCGCTTGGCCGGCCACACGAATGGGGAGGCCAATAAGCACGGCAAGCTGAACGCGAGAAGAATGATCTCGATAGCGAAACGTTCCGGATCATTTCGTTTTCGGTGCGCTGTTGAACTTGTCCAGATCAATCAAATACGGCAAAAGGGCGCGCTCAACATGCAACCCCTTCCCCCCACACCCTCATTCCCATGGCTCGATGCCGCGATCGTGCTCGCCCTGGTGGCCTTCAACGGCGTCTTCGCCATGTCGGAGCTTGCGATCGTTTCCTCGCGCAAACCGCGGCTTCAGGCGATGGTGAAGGCGGGGAAGCGCGGTGCGCGTGCCGCACTCGATCTCGCATCCGATCCCGGACGGTTCCTTTCGACCGTACAGATCGGCATTACGGGCATCGGCGTTCTTTCCGGTGCCTATTCTGGCGAGAAGCTGGGTGGCCCTCTGGGGCAGATCATCGCGGGCTATGGAATCGAGCGCAATCTCGCGGAGAATATCGGCTTCGCCATTGCGATCATTCTGACGACTTACCTCTCCCTCATCATCGGTGAACTTGTTCCCAAGCAATATGCGCTGCGCAATCCCGAGCCGATTGCCGCGCTCGTTGCCGCGCCGATGAACTGGCTCTCGCGGTTGACCGCGCCGCTTGTCTGGCTGCTCGAAGGCTCCAGTGCAGTGATGTTCAAGCTGTTCGGCGTTAAACCCGCCTCGGCGGACCATGTCACGGCGGAGGAATTGCATCTCATCGTGGCGGAGGCGAGCAAGTCGGGCATCATCGAGGAGAGCGAGCGAGCGATCATTTCCGGCGTCGTGCGCCTCGCGGATCGTCCGGTGCGTGAAGTGATGACACCGCGCACCAGTGTCGACTGGATCAACGTCTCCGCCTCTCCGGAGGAGTTGCAGGCCGCGCTCCTCGCCACGCCCCGCACTCGCATGCCAGTGGCCGAGGGCGACGTGGAAAACATCATTGGTATCGTGCAGGCGCGCGATGTTATGACCGTCCTGATGCGCGGCGATCCCATCGATCTGCGCGCGATCATGCGACCGGTTTCCATCGTGCCGGATCAGGTGGATGCCATGGACGCGCTGGAAGTGCTGCGTGTCGCGGAAGTGCCGATGCTGATGGTCCATGACGAATATGGCCATTTCGAGGGTCTGGTTACGCCAACCGACCTGCTCGCCGCGATCACCGGCGACTTCCAGTCCGATCAGGATCCGGGCGACGAGCCGTTGCTGGTGGAACGCGAAGACGGATCGCTGCTCGTGTCCGGCCAGATGCCGATGGACAGCCTTGCCGAGCGCCTGTCGATCGACCTTCCCGATGACCGGGACTATGCCACGGTGGCCGGCTTCGCGCTCTACACGATGCGCCGTCTGCCAGAGACGGGCGACCTCTTCGAAGATCAGGGCTGGCGCTTCGAGATCGTGGACATGGATGGCCGCAAGATCGACAAACTGCTGGTGTCCGAGGTGGAAAGCCAAAGCGCGACGTCCGGGTGACCTAGATCAGGTTCAACTCTAGAAACTGGTTGAACGCTGATTTCTTATAGTCGCCAAACGCCTCCGCATCCGTAAAGCCGCGCCTCCGATAGAGGGTCAGTGCCGGATCGAAGGCCGGGCCGCTGCCGGTTTCAAGTGCAAGACGAGTAACGCCCATATTGCGCGCCTCCTCGATCAGATGATCGAGCAGCGCCTGAGCGACCCCTCGTCGCAGAAAGTCCGGATGCGTGCGCATCGACTTGATCTCACCCAGCGCCCCGTCAAGGCGACGCAGCGCGACCATGCCGGCAAGCCGACCGTCGATGCAGGCGCCCCATAGTGTGAGGGCGGGATCGGCATAGCCAGCGAGATCGACGGCGAAGACAGCGTCGGGCGGCGAATGGGCATGCATTCCCGCGAGGTGACGCGTGATGAGGGCGGCGACCTCCGCTTCATGCGCGGAAATCGGGGCGATGGAAATCACGGCGTCGCCCTTCGCCTGTTGTTGGGCCTATTGCTGGCCATAGCGTTCCCAGAAGGTCGCCATGTCGCCGGCGGCGAGCAGGCGCGCCTGCGCGGGCCAGTCGTCTCGAACGATGCGGCCCCGAAATACGCCAAGATGCGAATCGATCCGCTCGATGTCCTCCGGGCTCCAGTTGGCGATCTGATCGAAGCGCGAGATGCCCAGACTGCTGAGCAGAGTGTTGAGCTGCGGGCCGATCCCATTGATGATCGTGAGATCGTCCGGCGTATCATGGATGGGCCGGGGCGCAGTGATGTGCCGAGCAAAAGGAGCGGGCTCCTCTTCCGCAAGCGGCGGGGCCGGGTCAGAATCGAAGGGCAACGGGGAAACCAGCAGCATGGGGGCTTCCTCCTGCAGCTCCGCCTCGTCGGATGCTGAACTATCCGGTTCTGCGACCGCAGGCGGGACGAAAGTCACTAACGCGCCGCTGTGGCGAAGCCCGTCCTGCGGCCAGACGATGGGCTCATCCAGCGCGGAGCCGCGAGAGCCCCAGACCCGCCACGCCGTCGCCAGCCCGATGAGAAAGGCAAGGAGCAGGCAGATCCAGTAATAGCCGATCAGCGCGAGCATCGCGTCATTCTCCTCCGGCCGGTTCGTGCTGTGCGATCATTTGACGCCACGCCTTTTCCAGATGGCAGCGCCGACCAGCAGCCCGAGCCCGAATGTGAGAAGGTGGATGAAGAGCGTCTCAAGCAGCAGCGGCATCATGAGGCTCCCTTGACGAGCGTGAAGGTGACCCGCCGATTGGCGGGGTCCAGTTGGCCATGGCCTTGCAGGGGAGCGCTGGCGCTATAGCCCTTCGTGACCACGGCGTTTGCCGGCGCACCCTGAGCGACAAGATCGTCCCGAACGCGTTTGGCACGTTCCTGCGCTATCTCGCGATTAACGCCTTCTCTACCGGCGCCGCTGCTATGACCGGCGACTTCGATGATGAGACCCGGACATTGCTTGAGTGCCGCCGCGACATCCCGGATGATCCGGCGCGACTGTGGGTTGAGCCAGGCGCTGCCCGATCGAAAGCTGAGTGCGCGCCCGTCAACGGCCCTGTCGATGCTCTTCTGGCACGTCGCGACATCAGCCGTTTCCGCTGCGGGCGCGGCCTGCGCGTCTGGCGCCGCGCTTTCGCTCCAGCGGGCGCTGGATATCCCCGGCACGGTGCGCAGGATTTCGGATGCCATGTTCCTCTTCGGGCTCGCCGCCGTGCCACTGAGCATTGCCACGCGGGAAAGCGGCTGCGTCTGGAAATCGACCGAAACGTCCGGGAGGCCACCGGTGGCAAGCGTAATGGCGGCGCGCTCGCGCAGATCCTGCACGAACGCTGCGCCATATCCGAGCGGGCCGTGCGCGACCCACCCGAGCAGCATCGCGGCGCCGGCCCCGATCGCAATCCTTGCCGCATCATTCATGAAGGTGCCCCGGTCCCCCCGTTCAGAACCAGAGTGATGCCTAACAGCCGGCTTAACAACGGGAAAGTGGTGGATTTCCCGCGCGTTTCGTTTCGGGACTGCGGCGCGCTATGTTTGCGGATCGGCCCGCGCGATCTCGCGCCAGCCGATGTCACGGCGGCAGAAACCGCCATCGAAATCGACCCGGTCCAGCAGGGCATAGGCTTCGTCTCGCGCCGCGCCGATCGTCGGGCCGGTCGCGGTCACGTTGAGCACGCGGCCGCCCGATGCGACGAGCGCGCCATCGCGTAGCGCGGTGCCGGCATGGAAAATCATCGCGCCCGGCACATTGTCTGTTTCCGGCAAGGTGATAGGCGCCCCCGGCTCCACTTTGCCCGGATAGCCTTTCGCCGCCATCACGACGGTCAGCGCGGTCTCCGGCGCGAGGCGGGGCGGCGTGCGCCCGGCCAGCTTGCCGGTGGCGACGGCTTCCAGCAGATCGACCAGATCGTCCTCCAGCCGCATCATCAGCACCTGACATTCCGGATCACCGAAGCGGCAATTATATTCGATGAGCTGCGGCCCGTCCGCCGTCAGCATCAGGCCCGCGTAGAGGACGCCGGAATAAGGCGTGCCCCGTGCGGCCATGGCGTTCACGGTCGGCCGAACGATGCGCGCCATCGCTTCTTCTTCCAACTCCGGCGTGAGGACCGGCGCCGGGCTATAGGCGCCCATGCCGCCGGTGTTCGGCCCAGTGTCGCCTTCGCCCACGCGCTTATGATCCTGCGCTGAGCCGAAGGGAACGACACTCACCCCGTCCGTCAGCGCGAAGAAACTGGCCTCCTCGCCCGTGAGGAATTGTTCGAGGACAACCTCCGCGCCTGCCGCGCCAAATCCGCCGCCGAACATGTCTTCGATGGCGGCGCGCGCCTCTGCATCCGTTTCGGCAATGACGACACCCTTACCCGCTGCCAGACCGTCCGCCTTGATGACGACGGGAAGGCCGAAGCCGGGCAGGGCAGAGAGCGCCTGCGCGGCACTGGTGCAACGCAGGAAACCGGCGGTCGGGATATTCGCTTCGACACACAGGTCTTTGGTGTAACCCTTCGAGCCTTCAAGCTGCGCGGCGGCAGCAGACGGCCCGAACACGGCGAAGCCGGCGGAGCGCAGCGAATCGGCCAGACCATCGACCAGAGGCGCTTCCGGGCCGATGACGACCAGACCTATGGCCTTACTGCGGCAAAACTGGATGACCGCGTCACGATTGCGCGCATCGATATCGACCAGCGTCGCATGGGCGGCTATGCCCGGATTGCCCGGCGCGGCATAAAGCGCGTCGCAGCGCGGTGATTGCGCGAGCTTCCACGCGAGGGCATGTTCACGGCCTCCGCTGCCCAGCAAAAGGATATTCATGGTCGAGACTCCCGCCCGGTTCGATGCGTCCGGCCGCCTGCTAGCGCAGAGCCCGGAAGGGGACAATCTCGCGCCGCTCTCCATCACCGAGATTTCCGGCATGTTAAAGCGCATGGTGGAAGACCGCTTCGGCCATGTTCGGCTGCGCGGGGAGATTTCCGGCTTCAAGCGTGCCGCCTCGGGCCATGTCTATCTGGCTCTCAAGGATGAAAACGCGGTGATCGACGGCGTGATGTGGAAGGGGGGGGCGCAGCGCCTTGCCTTCGCGCCGCAGGACGGGATAGAGGTGGTCGTCTCGGGCAAGGTCACGACCTATCCGGGCCGCTCGAAATATCAGATCGTCATCGAGACAATGGAGCTGGCCGGTGAAGGCGCGCTCATGCAGCTTTTCGAACGGCTGAAGGCGCAGCTTGCCGCCGAGGGGCTCTTCGATCCGGCGAAGCGACGGCCTATTCCGCTGTTGCCGAGGGTTATCGGCGTGGTCACGTCCCCAACCGGCGCGGTGATCCGGGATATTCTCCACCGCCTTGCTGATCGCTGCCCTTCGCGTGTTCTCGTCTGGCCCGTGCTTGTGCAGGGGGAGGGCGCAGCTGCGCAGGTCGCGGCAGCGGTGCGCGGCTTCGGTGCGCTGGCTCCTGGCGCCGCCGTGCCAAGACCCGATCTCATCATCGTGGCGCGGGGTGGCGGATCGATTGAGGATCTGTGGGCTTTCAACGAGGAAGCTGTGGTACGCGCCGTTGCGGCCTCGCCCATTCCGGTCATTTCCGCCGTGGGCCACGAGACTGACACGACTTTGTGTGACTTTGCGGCGGACCTGCGCGCTCCCACGCCCACCGCCGCCGCTGAAATGGCCGTGCCTGTGCGTGTGGAGCTGCTTGCCGGTCTGGCCGAACTGGGCGCGCGGACCCAGCGTTGCGTTCACCGCCGGCTCGATCTCGCGCGCGAACGGCTGGAGGTGCAGCGACGTCTGCTGCCCCGGCCGGAAACGCTGCTCGAACCTCAGCGCCAGCGTGTCGATGATCTGGGCGAACGCCTGCGGCGCGGACTGTCGCTTCGCGTGGCTCATGCCAGGCGCGATCTGGCGGATGCAGGCGGCGCGCTGCGGCCGGCGCTTCTGCATCGACGGCAAGAGCGGGCGCGTCATCAGCTTGAGGTCGTGCGCCTGACGCCTGTGTTGCTGGAACGTCGCTTCAAGGATGCGTCCGATCGCCTCACCGCGCTGAGCAGAGTTGCCCAGTCGCTTGACCCGACCCGGCCGATGCGGCTGGGGTTCGCGCTCGTGACCGGGCCGGAGGGCGGGCTGCTTCGTTCCAGCGCAGCAGCGAGGGCGGCGGGGCGGGTGATGCTGTCATTCGAGGATGGCTCCGTGCCTGCGACGGTGGATGGCGCTCCGCCGCCCCGCGCGCCTCGGTCTGCGAAGCCCGACCAGTCCGGCGGCGGGCAGCACGATCTTTTCGGCTGATCGAGCCGTTTCATTTCCGCGATGCGTCGTCTTGCGAGAGGGGCCGGACTTGACCATTCTGCTGCGATGATCCGGCGCTTTCGACCTCTCGCCCGCTGCCCGCGCGCGGCGCTCGTCGTCCTGTTTCTTCCCGCTGCCTGTGTTCCGGCGACAGCGCCGACGATCCCGCACCCCAGCCGCCCCACCACTCCCGCCGTTGAGGCAAGTCCACCTGGCGCCCTCGACAGTGCGGATGCCGGGCGGCCCGAGGCGCTGGAATTGACCGGCGTGCCTCGTCAGGGTGGCGTGCTGCTCGGCCGGTTGCCGCGCGGTGCCCGGACGCTGACGCTCGACGGTGAAGACGTGGCCTATGACGGCGAAGGGCGCTTCATCATCGCCTTTGACCGAGACGCGGGCGAGAAAGCGGACCTGGAGCTGCGTTTCGCGGATGGCCATACGGCGCGGCGGACGCTCAGCGTGGCGCCCGGCGAATGGCGTATCGAGCGCGTAAATGCCAATCCCACTGGTGGCGCGGCGACAAGCGAGGAATTCCAGGCGCGGCGGGCGGGCGAACTCGAGCAGATCGCGGCGGCGCGCGCGAAGGCGAACCAGAGCGACGGCTGGCGGCAGCGCTTCATCTGGCCGGTCAGCGGCCGCATCTCCGGGGTTTTCGGCTCCCAGCGCGTTTATCGCGGTCAGCCGGGCAGCTATCATAGCGGCCTTGATATCGCGGGAGGCGCGGGGACCGTCTATGTGGCGCCGGCAGATGGGGTAGTGACATTGGCGGTCATGACGCCCTTCACGCTAGAGGGAAATCTGCTGATGATCGACCACGGCATGGGGCTGAACAGCGCGTTCCTTCATTCGGAGCAATTGCTGGTGAAGGCGGGGGATGTGGTGCGGCAGGGCCAGCCGCTGGGGATTATCGGCGCGACCGGGCGCGTGAGCGGCCCTCATCTGCACTGGAGCATGAAGTGGAACGCGGCCCGGATCGATCCTCTGCCTCTGCTGCCGCCCCGGTGAAGCGCGTCGAGCGATCTGTCAGTTGATGCGTCGCACGCGAAAGGCGCGACCGCTCGCTATCTTGGCGATGAAGCTACCCATTGCCGCACGGCGGATCGTGATCGTCTCACCGGCTTTGGGGTCGCGGCCAATGACTGGCTCGGTCGATACCCATTGCGCGCCATCCTCAAGCACGAAGGCCCATTTGCCCTGATCCAACGCTCGCGCTGACCCGAGTGTCGCTTCGATGTCCGTGAGTTGGTTGGCCTGCTCATCCTTATTGCCGCCGCCGAGAAGGGGCAGCGCCCAGATATTCAGTCCGAAAAGGGATCGACGCGTTTTTTGCGTCGACTCTCGATCGAGAATGACAATGTCCGTCTTCGCCGCAGCCTCAGCCAGCGCTGCGACCTGCGTGTCATAGCAGGCAAGCCTCTCTTCCTTGTCGGCGAGCGCGCGGCAATCGATGAGCCGACTGAATGCAGGCGGCAGCGCGTTTGCAGCCGCTGCGGGTAAGCTCGATGCTGCCGCCGCGAGCATCACAACAGGGATGGCTAATCTGTAACCCATTTTTTGCTCTTCCGGGAGAATTGGATCGAACTATGCGTTGATAACCAACAGTTGATGTAAAGCAATACTCTGTAGTAATACGGAAACAAACTGTAACAATAAAACAAAGATGCAAACTTTTCCGGATTACGTGAGTAGATCATGTGTCCACGTGAAATTCTAGGAAACAAAGTTATATATTACGTTACGTATTGCTTATAAAATCGCCCTGTTCATGTGGCATAAATGTCGCAAATACTTCGCAAAACACGATTCTCGTCTCTCATATCCTTTACACAAATGTGACGCCCGCGCAGTTTGCACCGCAGCACGGCGGGGGTGTACAGCGTGCCGCGTACCGCCCTTGCGCGTTCGGGTGACGAGACAATCGTCGCCGTTCATCACTCCAGAGCAAGGGACTGGATCTGTGAAAACATTCTCGACAAAGACGTCGCTCCGATTTGCGACCGCTTCCGCAATCATGGCGATTGCGCTGACTTCCAACATGGCGAACGCACAGGACCCGGCCGAAGAAGCCGGTGATTCCATCATCGTCACCGGCTCGCGCATCGCACGCCCCGATCTTGAGGTCGCCAGCCCGGTTCGCGTGCTGGGCAGCGAGGAAATCACGCTGCGTTCGCCCACCACGGCCGAAGAGCTGCTGCGTGACCTGCCTTCGGCTCGTCCGAACCTCGGTCCGGGCGTCAACAACGGCAGCGACGGTAGCGCTTCGATCGATCTGCGCGGCATTGGCCCCAACCGCACGCTGGTCCTGCTCGACGGCCGCCGGCTCGTGCCGTTCGGCCTTGATGGCATCACCGACCTCAACACCATCCCCGTCGCGCTCGTCGAGCGTGTCGATGTCGTTACCGGTGGCGCGTCTTCGGTTTACGGCGCGGATGCGGTCGCGGGTGTCGTCAACTTCGTGACGAAGCGCGACTTCACCGGCATCGATCTTTCGGGCAGCTATCGCATCACGGGTCGTGGTGACGCCGCAGCCTATCAGGCCGATCTCGTCACCGGTGCGTCATTCGATGACGGTCGCGGCAACGCGGTGCTGGCCTTTGGCTACACCAAGTCATCGGCGCTCAACCAGAACAAGCGCCCCTATGGCGAAGCGGCGCTCAGCACCGTGAACGGCCAGCCGCAGGGTTCACAAACCGCAGTCCCCAGCTTCCTGCTTGGTGCAGGTCTCGGCGCGGACCAGGATCCGATCAACGGCTCAGTCTATGACGTTACGCTCGGCCGTTTCCGCGCTGCGGGTCAGAACGACCTGTTCAACTTCAACCCGGACAATCTCTATCAGACGCCGCTCGAGCGCTACAACATCTACAGCTCGGCGCGCTATGAAGTGACCGACAATATCGAGCTCTACTCGACCGGTACATTCACCAGCACGAAGGTCAGCATCCTCTCGGCAGCGTCAGGCACGTTCACCAACCCCTATCGCATGCCGCTCAGCAATCCGTATCTGAACGAGGCGACGCGCAATCAGCTTTGCGGTGCGACGGCTGTTTCCTTCTTCGCTCCGGGATCGACCACGCCGACCACTGGCCTCACGCCTGCGCAATGTGCCGCAGCCGCGACTGCGACGAGTGTAAACGATCCCAACTATCGGGAAGCCGCCGTCACCATTCCGCGTCGTTTCGTGGAATATGGCCCCCGCTTCCAAAGCGTCGACACCACGCAGTTCCAGATTCAGGCAGGCCTGCGCGGCAACATCACCGAGACGATCAAGTTCGACGTGTCGGCACAGTTCGGCGAAACCAATCAGAACCAGACCCGCGAGAACTGGGGTTCCTACTCCCGTGTCCAGCAGGCCCTGCGTGCGTTCAACACCACCACCTGCGCTGACCCGTCCAATGGGTGCGTTCCGCTCAACCTGTTTGGCCCCGCCGGCAGCATCACGCCTGCGATGATCGGCTTCTTCGATCTCGACAGCTACATCCGTCGCACGGTGCAGCAGCGCGTCGTGACTGGCGCCATTTCGGGTGACCTGTTCGGTATTGCCAGTCCGCTGGCCGACAACCCGATCGCCTTCTCGATCGGTGCGGAATATCGCAGCCTGAAAGCGGAAGCGAACCCGGACGGTGCGGCGCGCATCCAGAGTGAAGTGCTCGGCACCGGTGCCCGCGTTCCGCAGGATGTTGGTCAGTACAGCGTGAAGGAAATCTTCGGCGAACTGATCGTGCCGCTGATCGAGGACAAGCCCTTCTTCTACAACCTGACGGTCGAAGGCGGCATTCGCTACTCCGACTATACCACGACGGGCACCAGCACGACGTGGAAGGCCGGCGGCAGCTGGGAGCCGTTCCAGGGCTTCAAGTTCCGTGGCATGTATCAGCGCGCGGTGCGCTCGCCCAATATCGACGAGCTGTTCCGCTCACCGGTCACGGGGCTGTCGAGCTTGGCGACGGATCCCTGTCAGGGTGCCGCTCCGACCGCCAATGCAGGTCTCGCAGCACTTTGCGTCGCGACTGGCGCACCTGCCGGTGTGATTGGATCGATCCCGTCGCCATCTGCCAACCAGATCAACGCGACGAGCCAGGGTAACCCCAATCTCGACGTGGAGCGTGCGCGCACAATCACGCTGGGTGCGGTCTTCCAGCCGAGCTTCGTGCCGCGTCTGTCAATCACCGTCGATTATTTCGACATCCGCGTGACGAACGCGATCACGCAACCGGTGCAGGGCGATATCCTGAACGGCTGCTACAGCACGGCGCTGAACCCGAGCCAGAGCTACAACAGCTTCTGTCAGCTGATCGGCCGTAACCCGATCAACGGCAGCCTCAATGGTGCAGGCGAAACGGCGGGCGTGATCCTGGGCTTCTCCAACCTGGGCACGATCGATACGTCCGGTATCGACCTCGGCGTCAACTACCGCGTGCCGGTCGGCAACGGTGCACTGAGCTTCGGCTTCAACGGAACCTGGCTGGATCATTACCACTTCCAGGCCAACCCGTTGGCGGTTAACCGGGATTGCACCGGCTACTACAGCCCGAACTGCACGAATCCGCGTCCGGAATATAAGTGGAACCTGCGGACCACCTATACCACCGGTCCGTTCCGTGCTTCGGTCCTGTGGCGTCACATCAGCGGTGTCGACATCGAGCCGTTCACGCCCGGCGCCGTTGCTGGTCAGACGACCCCGAATGGCCCGAACCCCAACACGGTGTTCGATGCCTATGAATCGATCCCGGCCTACAACTATGTCGACCTCAACGTCGGCGCGGAAGTCAGCGACAATCTGGACCTGAGCTTGCTCGTGTCCAACCTGCTCGACAAGAATCCGCCGATCGTCGGTTCGGGCGCCGGTGGCACGGCGTTCAACAACGGCAACACCTTCCCGACCACCTATGACGTGCTTGGTCGCACATTCATGCTGACGGCGCGCCTGAAGTTCTGATCTGAACGTTCAGGATGCAGAGATGGAGAGGCGGCGGATCGAAAGGTTCGCCGCCTTTTCGCGTGATGGTGGCTTAGACAAGTTCGCAAAATCTTTGCCGGCTGCGGGCCAAAATCACGCTACGCTGGTTGGCCGCAGCCTTGCTCAGCCCAGTTGCTCGGGCTCACCCATAGCGCCGAGCACATAGCCGCATCCCAGCGTGCTGGCCTCATCAGCCGCATCCAGTGCGGCGACGGTAATCCAGCCCTGCGCCCGGAGTTCGGCGGCCCGCTCCAGATCATGCCCAACGGGCAGGAAGCAGCGCTTGCGCTCTGGCACGGCGAATCCCGCATCGACCAGCGGATCGACGTAGAGCGAGAAACCGATGGCCGGCTCGCTGGTGCCATCTGGCCGGACGACATCATAGGTGCCGCCCCGCCCGATCTCTCCGACGAAGCCGTCCGCGAAGATCGAGAAACCGAGCCAGTTCTGATAGTCGAAGCCGTGGCGCTCGGTCGGGTCGAGCGTGAGGGTCAGATCCCAGCCGATCGGCTTTGCAATCTCTCGCAGGGCCGCGATCCGCCCCGAGAGCGCGCCGCCAGCCGGCCCGTCGTTGAACGCTTCGAGCCGCTCCATCGCGGCGTGGAACGGGCCAGTCGCCTCGATCAGCGCGAGATAAGGCTGCGCCGCCGAGCCAAGCGCCGCGACCGCGCCGGCATCCTTGGCATCGAGCCGGTCACGCAAGGCGTCGACCTCTTCGGCCGTCACCGGGATCGGCCCCGCTGCGAGCGTCGTGACGAGATCAGGGAGCGTGAAGTCGATCGTGATGCCGGCAATGCCCGCGCGCTGCAGCGCCTCGATAGCGACATTGACGATCTCGACTGCTGCCCGGACATTCTGCGTGCCGATGATCTCGGCGCCGACCTGCATTCGCTCCCGCTCGGGGTGAAGTTGATCGGCCCGCAGACGTAGCACCGGCCCACCATAGCAAAGGCGCAGCGGGCGGGGCGCGTTGGCGAGGCGGGTCGCGGCGATACGCCCGATCTGCGCTGTCATGTCCGGGCGGAGCGCCAGCGTGCGGCCGGACGCAGGATCGAGTGCGCGGACCAGATCCTCCGGCGGCGTAAGCTTCAGCCGCTCGGTCAGCGTGTCCTCGAACTCGGCGAGCGCGGGCATGACGCGGGCGTAGCCATGGCCCGCCACGGTATCCAGCACGTCGCGCACCAGCCGTGCGCTCGCTTCCGCCTGGGGCGGCAGACGGTCGGAAAGCCCCTCGGGCAACAGGCCGGGCGTGATCGCGTCGCTCATGGCTCGCGCTTTAGCGCATAACCGCGCGAGCGCGAGGGGGATTTTGGGAATGCGCCATATCGAGGGTGCCGGTGATTGCGTCCCATGCCGAAACAGCTAAACCTGACCCGTGCTTCATGACCCGATCGCTCCCTTGCCCGCCAGTCCTGCCTCTGCCCGACACCGGTCCTGACATGAGCGCCACCTTCTGGCGCTCAGCCCGCGCGGACAAGGCAAGCGTCATCGTCGACGCAGAGGATTATTTCCGTTTCGCGCGGGATGCGATGCTCAAGGCGCGACGGCGCATCATGCTGATCGGCTGGGATTTCGACGCGCGTATCGCGCTGGTGCGCGGCGACCAGCTTGAGAAGGAAGAGATCGACGCCCCGGCCACGATCGGCGATCTCGTTTACTGGCTGGTGGAGCGCAATCCCGATCTCGAAGTCTATCTGCTGCGGTGGGATCTGGGTGCGTTCACTTCGCTCTTTCGCGGCAAGACCATCTTCACCGTCGCCAAATGGATGATGCATCCGCGGATTCAGGTGCGGCTCGACAAGCACCATCCGCCCGCGGCTTCGCACCACCAGAAGATCGTGGTGATCGATGATGCATTCGCCTTTTGCGGTGGCATCGACATGACCGGCGACCGCTGGGATACGCGCGATCATGCCGATGACGAGCCCTATCGCATTCGTCCTGGCGGCGCGCCGTCCGCGCCGTGGCACGACGCCACGACAGCGCTTCAGGGGCCGGTGGCCGCAGCGCTCGGCAAACATGCGCGCGATCGATGGAAGCGCGCGACCGGCGAGCAGATCGAGGGTTTGCGCGGCAAGCATGATTGCTGGCCGGACGATCTGCCGGTTCAGTTCACCGATGTGGAAGTGACCATCTCCCGCACTGCGCCGCGCATGGACGACCAGCGCGAGGTGACGGAGATAGAGGCGCTCTATCTGGAGCAGATCGCCCGCGCGAAGAAATGGATCTACGCGGAAAGCCAGTATTTCGCCTCGCGCCGGATAGCCGAGGCGATTGCTCGTCGACTGGACGAGCCGGACGGCCCGGAAATCGTGATCGTCACGCCCGAGTCCGCGTGGGGCTGGCTGGAGCCTCTGGCCATGGACACTGCCCGCGCGCGGATCGTCCAGGCTCTGCGCCAGCGGGACACACATGGCCGACTGAAGATCTACCATCCCTATACGCGAGATCGCGAAGCGATCTATGTCCACGCGAAGATCTTCATCGTGGACGATGCGATCCTGCGTGTCGGTTCTTCCAATCTCAACAATCGGTCGCTGCGCCTCGACACCGAATGCGACGTCGCGATCGACTGCGAGGCGCAAGGCAATGCCGACTGCGCCGAGACAATCGCAAGAATCCGCAACGATCTGATCGCGGAGCATATCGGCGCCGATGTGGACAAGGTGGAAGCAGCGCTCGCACGATCCGGCTCACTGATCGAGACGATCGAGACCCTGCGATTTACAGGTCGACGCAACGCCCGGAAACGTCGCCGGACGCTGATGCCTTATAAAGTCCCAAATTTATCGTCAGTGGAAGCATGGCTCGCCGACAACCAGATTCTTGACCCGGAAGGGCCGGACGAGATGTTCGAGGCTCCAGACCGACGCGGTCTGTTCCGCCGGTTCGGCCTTTGGCGGGCGGGCAAGTAAAGCGGCGACGCGCTCCGTCCAACTCTCAGCCGCGGAACGAAAGACCGGCGCCGACCATCGTCAGCGCCGGTCGTCTTCACAGATCAGAAATGCAGACCCATCACGGTCTTGACGCCGGGCAGGCTGGCAAGCTGCTTCTGCACTGCGTCCGGGATAGGCGAGTCCACGGAGAGCAGTAGCACGGCTTCCTCGCCAGCCGCACGACGGCCAAGGTGGAAGGTGCCGATATTGATGCCCGCTTCGCCCAGCGTGGACCCGAGCCGGCCAATGAAGCCCGGGGTGTCCTCGTTGACGATGTAGAGCATGTTGCCATCGAGATCGGCCTCGACCTTGATGCCGAACAGCTCGACGAGACGCGGCGCGGAGTTACCGAACAGCGTCCCCACGACCGACCGCTCGCCTTGCTGGGTCTTGACCGAAACCCGCACGAGCGTGTGATAGTCGCCCTCGCGCTCAGTCTTGATCTCGCGCACCTCGATGCCGCGCTCCTTGGCGAGGAACGGGGCGTTGACCATGTTCACCGTGTCGGTCTGCGTCCGCAGGAAGCCTGCGAGCACCGCCGAGATGATCGGCTTCTGGTTCAGCTCTGCGGCCGCGCCTTCCGAATGAATGGAGATGCGCGGAATGACGCCGCTGGAAAGCTGGCCGACCATGCTGCCCAGCTTCTCGGCAAGCGCCATATAGGGCTTGAGGCGGGGCGCTTCCTCGGCGGACAGGCTCGGCATGTTGAGCGCGTTGGTGACGCCGCCGGTCATCAGATAGTCGGAGAGCTGCTCTGCGACCTGTAGTGCCACATTGACCTGCGCTTCGCTCGTCGATGCGCCAAGATGCGGCGTCGAGATGAAGTTCGGCGTGCCGAAGAGCGGGCTTTCCTTGGCGGGCTCGGTCACGAACACGTCGAGCGCGGCGCCACCGATATGGCCGGAGTCCAGTCCTTCCTTGAGCGCAGCCTCGTCGATCAGGCCGCCACGCGCGCAATTGATGATGCGCACGCCCTTCTTGGTCTTGGCCAGGTTCTCAGCCGAGAGGATGTTGCGCGTCTGGTCCGTCAGCGGGGTGTGCAGCGTGATGAAGTCAGCCTTGGCAAGCAGCTCCTCGAGCGTAGCCTTCTCGACGCCCATCTCGATCGCGCGCTCCTCAGTGAGGAAGGGATCGAACGCGACGACCTTCATCTTGAGGCCCAGCGCGCGGCTGGCGACGATCGAGCCAATATTGCCAGCCCCGATCAGGCCCAGCGTCTTGCCGGTGACCTCGACGCCCATGAAGCGGTTCTTCTCCCACTTGCCGGCCTGCGTGGAGGCGTCGGCCTCCGGCAGCTGGCGGGCGAGGGCGAACATGAGCGCGATGGCGTGCTCCGCCGTAGTGATCGAGTTGCCGAACGGCGTGTTCATCACCACGATGCCCTTCGCCGAAGCGTAAGGAATATCGACATTGTCGACGCCGATGCCGGCACGGCCGATCACCTTGAGATTGGTGGCCGCGTCTATGATCTCCTTCGTCACCTTGGTCGAGGAGCGGATCGCAAGGCCGTCATACTGGCCGATGATGGCCTTGAGCTCTTCCGGGGTCTTGCCGGTGATCTCGTCCACCTCGACACCGCGATCGCGGAAGATCTGCGCGGCCTGCGGGTCCATCTTGTCGGAAATAAGTACCTTGGGCATGGATTAAGTTCCTTCGTCATCCCGGGCCTGACCCGGGATCCCACTTGTTGCGGGGAAATAAAAGGGAAGCTGGACCCCGGCTCAAGGCCGGGGTGACGCAAGTTTTAAGCGGCGGTCGCGAGCGTGGCCTTGGTCTCGGCATAGGCCCAGTCGAGCCACGGGCCGAGCGCGATGACATCCGTCGTGTCGACGGTTGCGCCGCACCAGATGCGAAGGCCCGCCGGAGCATCGCGATAGCCCGCAATGTCATAGGCCGCGTGCTCTGCTTCGAGCAGGGACGCCATCTTCTTGATGAAGGCTTCATCGGCACCCTCGACTGTCAGGCACACGCTGGTCCTGGAGCGTGAGGCAGGATCGGCCGCGAGATGGCCCAGCCAGTCGCGCTCTTCCACGATCTTGTCCAGCGCGGCGGCATTTGCATCCGAGCGCTTGATGAGGCCGGCTGCGCCGCCGATCGACTTGCCCCATTCGAGCGCGAAGATCGCATCCTCGACCGCGAGCATGGACGGCGTATTGATCGTCTCGCCCTTGAACACACCCTCGGCGAGCTTGCCCTTGGCGATCAGGCGGAAGACCTTGGGCAGCGGCCAGGCCGGCGTGTAGCTCTCCAGCCGCTCGACAGCGCGGGGGCCAAGGATCAGCACGCCATGGCCACCTTCGCCGCCCAGCACCTTCTGCCAGGAGAAGGTGGCGACGTCGATCTTCGACCAGTCGATGTCATAGGCGAAAACGGCGCTGGTCGCGTCCGCGAAGGTCAGGCCTTCACGGTCGGCGGGGATCCAGTCGGCATTGGGTACGCGCACGCCGGAGGTCGTGCCGTTCCAGGTGAAGAGCACGTCGCTGGCAAAATCGACCTGAGTGAGATCGGGCAGCTGGCCATAGTCGGCGCGAACGATCGTGGGGTCGAGCTTGAGCTGCTTGACGGCGTCCGTCACCCAGCCTTCGCCGAAGCTCTCCCATGCGAGCGTCGTGACGGGGCGGGCGCCCAGCATCGTCCACATCGCCATCTCGAAAGCGCCGGTGTCTGAGCCGGGGACGATGCCGATGCGGTGGGTCTCGGGCAGGTTCAGCAACTCGCGCATCAGGTCGATGCAATAGGCGAGGCGAGTCTTGCCGAGCTTGGAGCGGTGGGAGCGTCCGAGAACCTCGGTGGCCAGCTTTTCGGGGCTGTAGCCGGGAGGCTTGGCGCATGGGCCGGACGAGAATTGGGGACGCACGGGCTTCACGCCCGGCTTGGTAACCTCAGTCATGTAATGCTTCTCCTCGCAGAGAGCACGCGCGGCGTTGGGACCGCGTGGCCCGCTGGCCGCCCTAGAGATATGGTTGGGAGAGTCAAGCGGATTGGCTGGACTCGTCACCTTGTTCGAAGCATGATTCGAACGGGGGTATGCATATGGACCAAGACTACCGTGACCCGCGCCGAATGGCTCGGATCGTGACTCTAATTCTGGCACTGTTCTTCGTCTGCGACGTGCTGTTTACAGCCAGCGAAGTCCATATGGTGACTGTCATAGACCGCTTTCTGGCCAACGCCGCAGACATTTCCGACCTGGAAGCAGCGGACTCTTTCAACGGGATCACGGCCATTTTTTTGACCCTGGGGTATCTGGCCTCGGCAGTGGCGGTCTGCATGTGGATCGTCAGGGTAAACAGGAATGCGCAGACCTTCGACCAGGAAGGCGTCATGACTATATCGCCACGCTGGAACGTGGGCTATTTCTTCGTTCCCTTCGCAAATTTACTCATGCCCTTCCGGGGCATCGCCCAGACCTATCAGGTCAGCGCCGATCCACATGCGCCGTCGAGCGTCGAGATTCCGCTTTTCATGCGCATCTGGTGGGGTGCGTTTCTTATCTCAGGCGTTCTTGGCAACATCTCTTTCCGCCTGTCGATGCGTGCCGAAACTCTGGAGGAATTCCGACGTGTGGCGATCATCAATATCGTCGGGTTTTTTCCTGAAATGATTGCAGTGGCCACTCTCGCCTGGCTGATACGTACCGTAACCGCATATCAGCAGCATAACCTTATAGCCCCAGATGCGGATGCGCCGGTGGAGACGCTGCCGCTGACGTAGCTTCGCCGTCCCTCAAATGATTTGAGGAGAGCTATCGGCACGCCCTCCATCCGGTTGCGCCGCGTTCGGCCTGATCGAGGTGGAAATGGTCGGCATGGGCGGGGTTGTAGTCGGGAGAAAGCACCGTCGCGAACAGCCTGCAGGCGCCGTCGCGCACCTCGCGCAGGAAAGCGGCGCGGGCATCGTCTCGCGGCCAATCGGTCTTCACGGACATGCGCGTGCCATCGGCGAGTCGGAAGCCTGCGATGTCGACGGCATCGGCTGTCGCATGTTCGGACCAGTCGCCTTCACTCCGCCCGTAGAGCCGGCGGCAGCTATAGCTCCCGAAGTGATCGATGGCAGTGACCGAGGTGCCGAGATGCCTGCGCGCCGCCGGCTGCACGATGTCGCGCTCCCACACGAGTAGCGCCGCCGCGACCGGGCAGGAGACGCCCAGGCCGCCGGGCCGCCAGTCCACTGGCATGACCGGCCCCTTGAGCAGTCGCACACCATCTTCATAGCCGCACTGGCCATCCTGTCGTGGCGGGAGCGCCGTGAAGCGCGCGCCTGCCTTTTCGAGGAGCATCCGGCATCTTGGCGCATCGGCGGTGAGGCCAGTGAGTTTGCGCCCCGTGAACAGGCCGATCGGCTGATCGAGATCGAGGGGCGTCCATGGCATGTCTTGGGGATTGCGCCGGCTATATCCGTAGACGAGCAAGGCAACGACGGCGATAATGCTCAGAATGACGATCAGCCGGAGGGTTCGGTGAAGAGTCCGCATATCCCGATGGACGTATCAGGCGTGGCGATGTTCCCGACTCTCGATGACGCGGCGGGATTCGATTCGGCGCGAAAGTGACTCGGTCTGTCGCGCCACGGGCTTGTGGTTCATGGCGTGTCCCTTCGTTGCGTTCATGGTCGTGGCGATGAACCGACCGGATCGATCGCGAATGTCAGGAATGCTGGCAGCGCTGGCATTGGCCAGTCTGCTCGCCGCATGCGCCGGACCCGAGCGGCGTCCGACACGCGTGAGCGCGGCCCCGCGTCCCGTTCCCAAGACGATGCCAACCAGCCCGGCCTACCGCCAGTGCGCTGCCGACCTTTCCCGCGCGGGAGTGCGCTTCCAGCCCCTCCCTGTCGAACAGAGAGGCGGCGGCTGCACGATCATCGACGCGGTCAAACTGCTCGACATTGGTGTGCCCACGACCAG
Source organism: Sphingobium sp. CR28 (assembly GCF_052327305.1). Classification (GTDB taxonomy): domain Bacteria; phylum Pseudomonadota; class Alphaproteobacteria; order Sphingomonadales; family Sphingomonadaceae; genus Sphingobium. The sequence goes on from NZ_CP182486.1 coordinate 2,268,861, forward strand.
CCTGGGGGCGATGACCTGTCCGCTCGCAGGCAGTTTTGCTGCCTGGGCGCGCTATGCCGTGCAGCCCGCCGCGCGCCTTTATCTGGGGAGCGAAGCAGTTCGTATCGAGACCTTCGGCACTTATGCCTGCCGCAATGTGCGTGGCACCGGCAGCAGCGGCAAGCTCAGCGAACACGCGCACGCCAACGCCGTGGACGTGGCGGCGATCGTGCTGGCGGACGGGCGTCGGATCAGCGTGCTCGACAACTGGAACGACGGCGGGGCGGGATCGCAATTTCTCAAGCGGCTGCGCGAGAGCGCCTGCAAGCGGTTTCGGACAGTGCTGAGCCCGGATTACAATGCCGCGCACCGGGACCATCTTCATTTCGATAATGGCGGCAGGGGCGGCTTCTGTCGCTGATAGCGCCGCTCCGCGTTGTTTTATTTGCAACTGAATTGGTCTAGCGCTGACCTAATGACCAATCGCAAAACTGTCGCCGAACGCAAATTCCGCCCCGCCAAGCAGGAAGCGCAGGATGCCTGCCGCAATGTCGGGACACCGCAGACCCAGAGCGAGGCCTATAAGCTCGCTTTTCAGGACAATGAATTCCTTCTGCGTGATGATCTCCGTCCCATCCGTTTCCAACTTGAGTTGCTGAAGCCCGAGTTGCTGCTGGACGAGGCGAAGATCGCGTCCACATTCGTTTTCTACGGTTCCGCGCGTATCCCGGCGCCCGCAGCCGCGCAGGAACGTGTGGCGCTGGCGCGCACGGATTGGGACCAGCGCGTCGCCAAGCGACTGGCCGAGAAATCGAAATATTATGAGGAGGCGCGCGCGCTCGCCCGCATCGCGGCGGCCTATCCGGTCGATGCAGATGGCAAGCGGCACTTCGTCGTCTGCTCCGGTGGCGGTCCCTCGATCATGGAAGCGGCCAATCGCGGGGCGAGCGACGTCGATCAGAGTTCGATCGGCCTTAACATCACCCTGCCGCATGAGCAGGCACCCAACCCCTATGTGACCCCAGAACTCTCCTTCCAGTTCCACTATTTCGCGCTGCGCAAGATGCATTTCACGCTGCGGGCGCGGGCTCTGGCTGTGTTTCCCGGTGGATTCGGCACATTCGACGAGTTTTTCGAGCTGCTGACGCTCATCCAGACCGGCAAGATGAAGCGCATTCCCGTCCTGCTTTTCGGACGGGATTTCTGGACGCGGGTCGTCGATTTCGAGGCATTGGCGGAGGAAGGCGTGATTGGCCCGGCTGATCTCGATCTTATTTCATGGGTCGAGACAGCGGACGAAGCTTGGAGCGTGGTGCGTCGTTTCTACGACGCGGGTGGACCAGGCGAAGGGCGCTAACGCCATCCCACAAACTGGAGCGGCCAGCGTGCCGTACCCTTCAAATGACGAAAGCCGGATCGCAATCGCGTCCGGCTTTCATTCCGATGAGTAATTGAATTCGGCGAACGCCGGATGTCTTACTCGGCAGCGTTGTCCGCAGGCGCCGCAGCATTGCCCTCGGCGGCGTTCTCGCCGGCAGGCGCTGCTGCATTGTCAACTGCGGCCGGCGCTGCATCCGCCGCCGGGAGCGGCAGGTTGGAGCCCTGCGCGTTCAGATAGGCAATGAGATTGGCGCGATCGACCGGATTGCCGAGGCCAGCGAAGCTCATCTTGGTACCGGGTGCGAAAGTGCGCGGGCTGGCGAGCCACGGGTCAAGATTCTCGAACGTCCAGGTGCCGCCCTTCGTTTTGAGCGCCTCTGAGAAGGCGAACCCGCCCTTGCCGTGGCCGATTTCCTCGCCGACGGTGGCGTACAGATTGGGGCCGATGCCGTTCGCGCCGCCCTGATTGATGGTGTGGCACGCCGCGCACTTGGCGAAAACCTTTTCACCCGCTGCGACGTCCGCGCTGGCAAGCAGCGTGTTGAGACCGGGGCCGGCCGCGGCGCCTTCGCCCTCGGCTTCCACGCCCTCGATTTCATAACCCATTTTCTCAGGACGTTCGCCATGGGTAAGCTTGGAGCTGACGATACCGCCGCCCAGGGCGATGATTCCGGCAAAGAGCGCCCATCCGGCAGTGGTATTGAAACGATCGCTCATCCGCCTTGTCTTCCCTCATTATCGGCCGTTCCATGGCGCAGCGCACCACCGGCTTCAAGCCCCTTTTGCCGGCTCCATTAATGGCTGGTGGCCATGGGCGCAAGCCATGCAGTTGGCCATTTGCTTGCGTGATTGCTCACTTGCCCCTAATCGCTGCCGCCCGATGGAGAACTATCCTCTTCCCGCGCGTCGTCTGGTTGCTGAGATGGCGGAGGCTGCCGCGCTCGCTCCCGAGCGTGCTCTGGCCTATCAGGGTGCGCCTGGCGCCAACTCCCACCTCGCCGCGCTGGATTATGCTCCGGACGCGCTGCCGCTGCCCTGCTTCAGCTTCGAGGATGCGATCGACGCCGTGCGCGACGGGGTTGCCGGACGGGCGATCATTCCCATCGAAAATTCGCTGCACGGCCGCGTGGCGGACATGCATTTTCTGCTGCCCGAGTCCGGGCTCAATATCGTCGACGAATATTTTCTGCGCATCCGCCACTGTCTGATGAGCGCGGACGAAGGGCCTGTCGCCACTGCGCTGAGCCATGTCCAGGCGCTGGGCCAATGCCGGCACTATCTCCGCGCGCGGAACATTCGGCCGATCTCCTATGCCGATACGGCGGGCGCAGCCGCGCTGGTGGCAGAGGTGCGCGAGCCGGGCGCGGCGGCGATCGCGCCACGGCTGGCGGCCGAGCTTTATGACCTGCACCTCCACGCAGAAAATATCGAGGACAGCGGCGACAACATGACTCGCTTCGTTGTCCTTGCTCGTGAGGCGGCGGTGCCTCCTCCCGGCGTTCAGGTGATGACCAGCCTGCTCTTCGAGGTGAAGAACGTGCCCGCCGCACTCTATAAGGCGATGGGCGGCTTCGCGACCAACGGCGTCAACATGACGAAGCTGGAGAGCTATCAGCGCGGCGCGACATTCGCCGCGACCGAGTTCTTCGCAGATATCGAGGGAATGCCGGGCGATCTCGCAGTCGACCGCGCGCTCGATGAGCTGGCCTATCACAGCAAATGGGTGCGGCTGCTGGGCAGCTATCCGCAGGCTCGCCCCCGCACCTGACGCTACGGAAGTGGGTGCCAGACCCGCTGCATCTCTGCCTAAAATTTGAGCATGTGGCGTGTGCTGCTTAAAAATGCGGCGCCCTTATGCGCGCTCATCGCGAAAGACTCGCGGTAACCCTTCGGTAATAAACTGGCACGGTCCTTGCTGAGTGTCCTCCGCACACCAAACAGGGGGCGACATGAAACTCATCATGGCAATCATCAAGCCGTTCAAGCTCGACGAGGTGCGTGAAGCGCTCTCCGGGCTCGGGATCGCCGGCATGACAGTCAGCGAGGTGAAGGGTTTCGGGCGGCAGAAAGGCCAGACCGAGATCTATCGCGGCGCGGAATACACCACCAACATGGTTCCGAAGATCAAAATCGAGATCGTCTGCGATGACGGCCTGGCGTCCCGCGTTGTCGAGGGCATCCAGCAGGCCGCAAACAGCGGCGCCATCGGCGACGGCAAGATTTTCGTCCTCGACGTCGGTCAGGCCGTGCGCATCCGCACTGGCGAGACCGGCGAGACCGCGCTGTGAGAAAGGGGCAAAACATGACGCTTACACGGAAATTCTGTGGTGCGGCGGGGGCTCTGGGCCTCTCGTTGCTCACTGCCGCGCCGGCCTTTGCCGCAACGGCGACGCCGACGATCAACTCGGGCGATACGGCCTGGATGATGACTTCGACGGTCCTCGTTCTCGCGATGATCCTCCCCGGTCTCGCGCTGTTCTACGGTGGCCTCACCCGCTCCAAGAACATGCTCTCCACCATGACGCAAATCGGTGCCGTTGCGGCGCTTGCTATGCTGGTGTGGGTCATGTGGGGCTACACCATGGCCTTTGGCGAGGGTGGCAATGCCTTCATCGGTGGCTTTGGCAAGCTGTTCATGGCTGGCGTAACGTCGGACTCCGTCTCGGGCACGTTGCCGGAATTCGTGTTCGCCTGCTTCCAGATGACCTTTGCCGCGATTACCGTGGCTCTGGTCCTGGGCGGCACTGTCGAGCGCATCAAGTTCTCCGCCGTGATGGTGTTCGCCATCGTCTGGCTCACGATCGTTTACTTCCCGATCGCGCACATGGTCTGGGCCGCAGGCGGCCTGTTCTTCGACATGGGCGCACTCGATTATGCCGGCGGTACGGTCGTTCACATCAATGCGGGCGTTTCCGCGCTGGTGGCCGCCATCGTCCTCGGCAAGCGCAAGGGTTATCCCAGCGAGCCCATGCCGCCGCACAGCCTCACCCTGACCTTCGTGGGCACTGGCCTGCTCTGGGTCGGCTGGTTCGGCTTCAACGCCGGTTCGGCGCTGGCTGCCAATGGCGGTGCGTCGCTCGCCATGATCAATACCTTCGTCGCCACGGCGTCGGCGGGTCTGTTCTGGATGCTGACCGAGCGTGTTCTGGGTCACAAGGGGTCCGCGCTCGGCTTCTGCTCGGGTCTTATCGCGGGTCTTGTTGCGGTGACCCCGGCTGCCGGCAACGTCGGCGTCTTCGGCGCAGTGGTACTCGGCGCGATCGCCTCGATCATCTGCGTCTTCGCGGTCACCAAGCTCAAGCCTGCGCTTGGCTATGACGACTCGCTCGATGCCTTTGGCATCCACGGCGTAGGCGGCATCGTCGGCGCGATCGGAACCGGCATCCTGCACGATCCGTCGCTCGGCGGCCCGGGCGATGGCTCCGTGACCATGGCGGCGCAGACGATCATTCAGGTCCAGGCGGTTGTGACCACGATCGTGTTGTCCACCGTCGGCACGCTCGTCGCCATCTTCGTCGCCAAGGCGATCACGGGCCTCCGTGTCACCCCCGAAGTCGAGCAGGAAGGCCTCGACCTCGGCGAGCACGGCGAGCGCGCCTACAACTGAGATCAGGACGGGGCGGCCTAAGTCGCCGCCCCGCCTCCCGATGTTCCTCCTGCGAACAGTCCTGGGCCGGTGTCGAAAGATGCCGGCCCTTTTTTCATGAGGGCAGGGCGGCTACTATTCCCCTTCGTAACCTACCGATGAGGAGAGGGGAAAGGCCATGACGAGCGAACTTTCGGCGCTTGCCTGGGGATGTGTGCTCGGACTTGTTCACATCTTCGCTGCGGCTCATCTGAAGACGCGGCAATATGGCGCAAGCTGGAATGTCGGCGCCCGGGACGAGGCCTTGCCACCACCCACGCCGCTGACCGGGCGGTTGATCCGCGCACAGGCGAATTTCCTCGAGACCTTTCCCTTCGTCGCGGCGGCGATCCTCATCGTGGTGGCGGCTGGCCTGTCCACCGACGCGACCAGGATTGGCGCGTGGCTCTGGCTCGCGGCACGCGTCGTCTATCTGCCGCTCTATGCGGCGGGTGTTCCAGTGGTGAGGACAATCGCTTTCGGCGCGAGCCTCATTGGCTTGGTCATGCTGCTGTGGCCTGCCCTGAGCCTCACGCTCTGACAATGAACGGCGCTCCGCAATCGGACGCGCGCTACACGGGAGCTGCCCGCTAAGCAGGTGAAAATGCCCAAGGCCAGAGCGCCTCCACATAGGGGTGTGGAGACGCTCTGGAGCGCGCTAGGAGGGCGTCTGCGCGCTGGCTTCCGGGCGGGTGGCGCGGGTAGCGAGGGGGCTGCTTTGCCACCCGCCTCCCAGTGCCCGAAACAGATCGACCTGCCGCTCGGCGATATTGGCGTCGGCCAGAGCAAGAGCGGCTTCCGCATCCGCCAGTGTGCGCTCGGCATCGAGCGACCCAAGCGCGTCGACAGTGCCTTCGCGCTGCTGGGCGCGGGTGATGCGGGTGGCGCGCAGGGCATCCTCGCGCGCCTGAGCGAGCGCCTGACGGCGATCAAGCGCTCGCGCATAGTTGGAGAGCGCGGTTTCAGTCTCCTGCAATGCGCCGAGCACCGTGCCGTCAAAGGTCGCGAGCGCCGCCTGACTGTCGGCTTCGGCGCCTGCGATCCGCGCGCGGGCAGCGGTCTGGTTGATCGACCAGTTGAGGAGGGGGCCAAGCAGCCAGCGGAATGGACCGCCAGTGAAGGCATCGCCGAAGCCGAGGCTCGTCGAGCCGATCGATCCGCCAAGGGTAATGCGCGGGTAGAGGTCTGCAGTGGCGACGCCAATCCGCGCGGTCGCGGAGGCGAGGCGCCGTTCCGCTGCGCGCACATCGGGACGCCGGGCAAGAAGAGCCGCGCCGTCGCCCACCGGGATCGGCTGGTCGAGCTGGAGCATGGTCGCCCGTGCCCCCGCCTGCGCCGGCAGTTCGGAAGGTGTTCGGCCGGTCAGCGTCGCAAGACGGAAGAGCGCGGCCTGTCGCGCGGCTTCGAGCGTTGGTACATCGCCGGCACGCTGGTTACGCAGCGCGCTGATCCGCGCCACATCGAGCGGCGCGGCAAGGCCGGCGTCGACACGCTTGCGCGTGAGGGAGAGCGACTGGTCGAGCAGGTCGACAATGCGCTGGGCGACGTCGCGCCGGGCAGTGGCCGACGTAGCATCCGCATAGGCGCGCACCGTCTCGGCAACGACCATCACGCGTGTCGCGTCCGCATCGGCCGTAGCGGCGTCCAGATCGCCACGCGCCGCCTCGACGCCCCGGCTAATGCGACCGAACGCATCGACTTCGTAGGAGACGTTCAGGCCGGCATCGACCACCCAGTTCTCCGTATCCATGCCGGGAAGCCGCTGCTGAGCCGGGAAGCGCTGATATTGCGCGCTGCCGGCAACGTCGAGCGAGGGGAGGCGCGGCGCGCCGGACTCCCGCAACAGCGCGCGTGCCCGGGCCACGCGGGCCGCGGCGACCCGCACGTCGGTATTGGCAGCCAGCGCATCTAGCACGAGCTGATCGAGCACCGGGTCGCGGTAGAGCCGCCACCAGTCGCCCTGAACGGGTTCCGTGGTCGCGACGCTGGGCGCCACCTGGGTCACGAGGGCGCCGCTGGCGCTCACCGGCGCCTTGGGAGCGACATAGTTCGGTCCGGCGGCGCAGGCGGCGAGCGCAAGAGCGGACGCGCCCACGAATATTGTGCGGATCATGAGATGACTCCTCATTCTGCCGGAACCACAGTGTGTTCGGCCGCGCCACGGCGCCGCTGCCCGGCGATGCGATCGCCCAGCGTGCGGCACACGACGTAGAAGGTGGGGGTGAAGAGCAGACCGAAGCCGGTGACGCCCGCCATGCCGAAGAACACGGCCGTGCCAAGCGCCTGCCGCAATTCCGCGCCTGCGCCCGTAGCGATGAGCAGCGGGACCGTGCCCAGGATGAACGCGAAACTCGTCATCAGGATAGGCCGCAAGCGGGTCTGCGCTGCCTCGACCGCTGCTTCCACTGCCGAGAGGCCACGCTCTTCCGCCTGCTTGGCGAACTCGACCACGAGGATCGCGTTCTTGGCAGCGAGAGCGATCAGCACGACCAGTCCGATCTGCGTGAGGACGTTATTGTCCATGCCGCGCAGATTGACGCCGGCCATTGCCGCAAGAAGGCACATCGGCACGATCAGGATGATCGCGAGCGGAAGCACCAGACTCTCATACTGGGCGGCGAGCACCAGGAAGACGAAGAGCACGGCGAGGGCGAAGACGAGCCCGGCAGTGCTGCCCGCCACCTTCTGCTGATAGGCAATGCCCGTCCACTCGTAGGTGAAGCCGCGCGGCAGTGTCTGGTTGGCGATACCCTCCATCAGCCTCAGTGCTTCGCCCGAGGATGTGCCGGGTGCTGTGTCGCCATCCACGCTGACTGCTGGGAGCAGATTGTAGCGCTCGACGCGATACGGTCCCGTCTTGTCGGAGAAGGTGGCGACCGAACCGATCGGCACCATCTCGCCCGAGTTCGACCGGGTGCGCAGATTGGCGATGTCGGCCGGGGTGCGGCGGAAGGGCGCGTCAGCCTGAGCGGTCACACGGAAGGTGCGGCCAAGCAGGTTGAAGTCATTGACGAACGCCGAGCCGAGATAGACCTGCAATGCCTCGAAGACACGCGCGGGTGGCACGCCGATCAGCGCTGCCTTGGCCCGGTCGATATCCGCATAGACGCGCGGGGTGGCCGTCTCGAAGAAGGTATAGACCGCCTGCAGCCCCTTTGTCTGATTGGCCGTGCCAATCACGCCATAAGCGGCCTGCTGGAGCTCCTTATAGCCCTTGCCGTCCTGATCCTGGACCATCATGCGATATCCGCCCGCCGAGCCGATGCCCTGAATGAGCGGCGGCTTGACGATCATGATGCGTGCGTCGGTCACGTCGGCCGTTGCCTTGGTGGCTTCGGCGATCAGCTGATCGAGCTTCTGGCCGTTCCGGGCGCGCTCCTTGAAGTCGTCGAGCACGAAATAGGCGGCTGCCGAGTTTGCGGCGCGAGTCTGAGACGCGCCGTCGAAGCCCGAGAACATGACGGTGTTCTTGATGCCGGGGATCTTGAGAATCCGGTCGGCAACGGTCTTCATCACTGCATCCGTGCGACTCGTCGATGCGCCGGGCGGCAGCTGAATGACCGTCAGGAAATAGGCCTGATCCTGCGCGGGAATGAAGCCCGTGGGCGTCACCCAGAAGAGGCCAAGCGTTGCCGCGATGAGGCCCGCATAAGCAAGCATCATGCTCTTTGGCCGGCGCACGAGCTTCGCGGTCAAGGCGGCATAGCGCTCGCTCATCTTGTGGAAGGCATCGTTGAACTTATCGCCGGCCTTTTCGACGAGTTGCCGCCAGCGCGGACTTTCGTCATGGGTGCGCTCGGTGGGTCGCAGCAATATGGCGGCAAGCGCAGGCGAAAGCGTGAGCGATACGACCAGCGAGATGACCGTGGCGATCGAGATCGTCATGGCGAACTGCTGATAGAATGCGCCGGACAGGCCATTCATGAACAGCGTCGGCACGAACACGGCACAGAGCACCAGAACGATGCCGATGAGCGCTGCCGAGACTTCGTCCATGGAGGTGCGGGCTGCGTCCAGAGGCGACAGACCGTGCTCCAGATTGCGCTCGACATTCTCGACGACGACGATCGCGTCATCGACGACGATGCCGATGGCCAGAACGAGGCCAAACAGCGAGAGGTTGTTCAGCGAATATCCGAACGCCGAGAGGAACGTGAACGTACCGATGAGCGACACGGGGATCGCCACCACCGGGATGATCGCCGCCCGCCATTTCTGCAGGAAGACGATGATGACGAGCACGACGAGGATGACTGCCTCGATGAGGGTCTGGACGACGGCATCGATCGACTGCTGGATGAACTCGGTGGGATTGTAAACGATGCGGTATTCCAGACCCTTGGGGAAGGATTTGGACAGCTCGTCCATCTGGGCTTTCACGGCTTCGGCCGCTGCCAGCGCATTGGAGCCAGGGCGCTGGAAGACAGGCAGAACCACTGTCTCGCCTTCCTTGAGGTAGCTCGACGTGCTGTAATCGTCCGCGCCGATCTCGACGCGTGCAACGTCACGCAGAAGCACCTGACGGCCTTCCGCATCCGTGCGGAGCACGACATTCTCGAACTGCGTGGGGTCGGACAGGCGGCCCTGGGTCTCTACGTTGACCTGAAAGGCATCGCCGCCCGAGGGAGGCTGACCCAACGTACCGGCCGAAACCTGCACGTTCTGAGCGCGCAGCGCCTCCACCACGTCCCCGGCGGTCATGCCGAGCGCGGCGGTCTTGTCCGGATTGAGCCAGACGCGCATGGAAAGGTCACGTGAGCCGAACATCTGCACGTCGCCCACGCCGTCGATGCGGCTCAGCGAATCCTTGACGCGGGTAAGCGCGTAGTTGGAAAGATAGGCGCGATCGAGGCTCTTGTCGGGCGAGACGAGATTGACGACCAGCAGGAAGTCCGGCGAGGTCTTGCGCGTAACGACGCCCAAGCGCTGCACGTCCTGCGGCAGGCGGGGAAGGGCGATGCCGACGCGATTCTGAACCAGAACCTGCGCTTCATCGAGATCCGTGCCCTGCTTGAACGTGACGGTGATGGTCGTGCGGCCATCGCCGGTCGACTGCGAGCTCTGGTAGAGCATGCCGTCGACGCCGTTGATTTCCTGCTCGATCGGCGCGGCGACCGTCTCGGCGAGCGTTTCCGCCGAGGCACCCGGATAGGTCGCGGAGACCGTGACCGTAGGAGGCACGACCTCGGGATATTGCGAGATCGGCAAGGTGAAATAGGCAATCGCGCCGACGATCGTGATGATGATCGCGATGACCGCCGCGAAGATCGGCCGTGTGATAAAGAAACGCGAGAGCCGCATGAGGCTTCTCCTCGCTGGAGTTCTTGTTCTCAGGACCGGCCACCTGCGCGACCGGTCCTGGCGATGTCTTTTCAGCGGCCGGTGAGGGTCGCTTCGCCCGAAACCGGGATAGAGACGGGCGCGGCGCCATCCTTGCCCACTTCGGGCGCGATCTTGCCGGCTCGCGTCTCGACCTTGCCGCCGGGCATGACGAGCTGGAGGCCGCTAATGATTACGCGATCCTGAGGCGCGAGGCCGGAGCGAATGATGCGCAGGCCGTCCACGACGGGGCCGACGTCGACCGGCTTGGCGACCACTGTGCCGTCCTTGGCTGCCACCAGCACGATCCGGCGGGCCTGATCGACCTGGATCGCGGTCTCGGGGACCAGCAGCGCCTTGGTGGTGCCGCCGTTCGAAAGCCGCATATTGCCGAACATGCCCGGAGTGAGGAACAGATCCGGATTGGCGACCGTGGCGCGGCCACGGATTGTGCCCGACCGTGGATCAAGGCCATTGTCCGTGAAGTCGAGTTGCCCCGTCCACTTGTAGCCCGACTCGTCCTGAAGGCGGATCTGGACAGGCGTCGGCTGGTTCCCGGCGTCGCGCGCGCGCTTGGCCTTGAGGAACAGCCCTTCAGAACCATTGAACGAGAAGTAGATGGGGTCGACTGCGTTGATCGTCGTCAGCAATGTGCTGCCCTGACCTTCGCCCGCCGCGACAAGATTGCCCGGGTCCACCCGGCGATCCGAAATCCGACCGGCAATCGGTGCACGCACCTGCGTGAACTCGACATCCAGCGCCCGTGAGCGCACGCGCGCTTCGGCGCCGGCCACAGCCGCGACAGCCGCCTGCACGCGGGCGCGCAGCCGGTCTACTTCGCTCTTGGAAACAGCATCGTCATTAATCAGACGCTCGGCACGGCCGAGGTCCGCGCGGGCCAGCGCAAGATCGCTGCGCGCACTGGCAACAGCGGCCCGCGCTTCAGCCAGCGCGGCGGTAAAGGGGCGGGGGTCGATGGTGAAGAGCAACTGCCCTTTCTGGACGATCTGCCCATCCTTGAAATGAAGGCCGGTGATCTGGCCGGAGACGCGCGGACGCACCTCGACGCTCCGGCTCGCCTCGAAACGGCCAATATAGTCGTCCCACTCGTTGACCTCGCGGGAAAGCGGCGTGGCGACCGCAACGACGGGTGTCGGCATGGCCGGCGGGGGCGGTGGCCCCCGGAACACATAGCTCGCGACGCCCACAGCGAGCAGCAGGGGAACCCCGATGAATGCGGCGCGGCGCCAGCTTCTCTGACGGTCAGAAGCCACGGTGTCGTCCGTGGCTTCCGAGTTCTTCTGCGTAGGTTGGAAAGGCATGTTCATGCAGCGACCCCTTCTCCTCGCGAAAGCCGCGCAGCACCAATGCTCCGCTGCAGCAGCTCATACTGATCCATCGAAAAACCGGCCGCGAGAAAGGCCTTGAGTTCCGTATTTGCGATAGCGAAGCCCCGATGCCACGCCAGAACGGCGATCCGGCGAAGCGCTTCGAGACGGCCGTCGGCCAGACGCGGGCTGCGCCGGGAGCCGCCGAAAAGCGAACCCAGAGCGATCGAGAGGCGACCCGGCTCCCGCAGGCTGGCGAGGCTGTCATTGCGGGCGACCGCGACGACCGACCATTCGAAGGCGCTGAGAGCGGCCGTGCGCGTGTCATTCGCGGCAGTGATCTGGCTGTGCATCATGTCCGTTTTCCCTGTTTCTGCCCGCAGGCGTGGCAGCGCCATTCCCGCGTCGGGCCGCTGGCCCTGATCGTCCTTTTCCGGCAGAATTCAGGCGCGCAGACGTTCCGGCAGCATCTGCTGCCGTCGAAGGTCTCAGCGCCGTCTCCTGTCGGCGATACTAATTTATTGAATTGAGCAGGAAGGGTTTGGCCCCGCCGCCATTTCTATACTGACCGGTATATAAATCGCGACCCGATGCGTCAAGCGCCTTTTATACCGGTTGGTATTTTTTTGTCGAGAGGGTCTCTTCGCGGGCGGAATCGTTGGTGGGCCAGGCCTGAAGGCTGGTTTCCAGAAGCGCGTTGAGATCCTCGCACGTCGCGCCTGCTCCCGCCTGTAGCGCCATGCCCTGCGCGATGGCGACCAGATAGCTGGTGAGGCCGCGTGGATCGACGGACTGCGGCAGATCCCCCTCCGCCTTTGCACGCTCGAAGCGTCCAATGATCGCTTCCTTCACGACGGCGCCGCGGGCGTTCACTTCGGCGCGAATCGATTCCGCTTCTACGCCGCAAGCCACGGAATTGACGACGTTCATGCAGCCCTTGGGGTCGCCGCCCATCTGCATTTCCAAGGCGCCGCGCAACATGCGCTCGGCAACACCGCGTGCCGTCGGCGCTTCAAGAGCCTTACCGATATAATCCAGTTTCTCCCGCTCGTAGAGGTCCAGCGCCTGACGAAAGAGAGATTCCTTGTTGCCGAAAGCGGCATAGAGGCTGGGCTTGGTGATACCCATCGCGCAGGTCAATTCGTTGAGCGATGCGCCTTCATAGCCCTTGCTCCAAAACACGCGGAGAGCAGCGGCGAGGGCGGCGTCGACACAGAACTCGCGCGGGCGCCCCTTGTGAGATGAGCAGGAGAGGATTTTCATAATGAGCGGTATATAATGGAATGTGCCGCGAAAATCCAGTTTATTCGCGTGCTTGCTCTCTCGGCGCCCTGCCGTAAGGGCGACGTGCCCGTCAGAAAGGGAGCCAGTCGCGCTTCTCGGAGAACTTCATATAGCCGACATTGGCACCGAGTCGGTAGCCGACGCCAAGGCGAATGGGGATAAGCACGACATTGCCCCAGCGCAGATAGCTCGCGTTGAATCCGCCGACGAAATAAGCGGCGCCTTCGCCAGCGGGGAAGCGCTTGTAGAGTTCCTGGCTGTCATGGAGATTATAGACGAGCACGAAGGTGTTTGCAGCATTTCCGCCCAGATCGAAGCCGATGGATGGGCCGGTCCAGTAGACTTCCCGTTGCCCCTCGATCTTGTGATAAAGCGTGCCCGAGCCATAGCGAAGACCCACGCCGATCGCTCCTGACGCTTCGCGCCCGGCAATATAGGCGACAGGCTGGCCCTGCTCCTTAAGCGTGCGTTCGATGATGCCGGCAAGACCTTGCGCGCCTTTGCCGAAGACGCCTTCTGCCGCGCCAATCAGGTCGTCCTGCTGCCAGGTGGCGCTGTTCGGGCCAGTCGGAACAGCCGTCTCGGCGGTGGTCGTGCCCGGAGTCGTAGCCGGGGCAGCGGTGGCGGCGGGGGGCGTGGAGGTGGGGGCCTGCGTCGGTGCCGGGGTGGGAGACGCCGGCGCGTAATAGGGCTGGTCGGCCGGCGGATTGGGCGCGAGGTCCGCGTCGATGGCGCTGTTAGGGTCCACGGTGCGGATCTGCGCGGCCAGCGGCGCGGCAACGAGTGCACCGACTGCGACGACGGCTCGGATGAGCTTGAGCGACGGACTGATATGCATTTCCTTCACGCTTTCCCCGCTGGCGCCGCCCCCTGGAAGGCGCGGTCGCGAACCCGCACCAGCCTATCAGCCCCGCCGTATGAAACGACAATGAACGAACGGCAGACCGAATCGAATATGCGCCAGAGCGAGTCTGGGAGGGGGTGAGGGGTGTGGAGTTACGCGGCGTAGATGGCGGGGCGGTATCGCGCTTCCGGAATGGCAAGGCCCCGAGCGTTCGCGGTTTCCAGCCAGCCCTCTATCGCGTCGTCGATATTCGCCAGCGCTTCGGCTCGACTATTGCCATGAGCGGAGCATGGCTTGAGATCTGGCACGTCCGCAATCCAGCACTGGTCATCCGCCGACCAAAAAAGATTGATGTGGTAATGCGGCTCATTCATTCCTCGATATGTAGTCCGTAGGCCTCCACCAATTCAAGCAGTTCCCGGATTTGATAGCGCTTGGCGTCCTTACCATCAGGCTGGACCGGGAAGGGGCGGGGCACATCGGGATGAATGTAAATGCGGTGACTGCCTTTGGTGCGCTCATGCGTGAAGCCGAGCGCGGCCAGCAAACTATCGAAATCGCGAAAGGCAATCGCGCGATGGCCACCGATAAGGCGCTGAAGAAGGGCGGAGGGCTTGACCATATCAGGCCAGCTCGAATGTGAAGTCGCTGGAAGAAAGGATCATCTGATTGTCCTGAATTTTTAGGGCAATCCTCCTAATAATCACATGGGGTCGGCCGTCCAGTAGATGATGCGAGTTATCCAAGGGAAAAGACGCAGACCAAGGGAAAAAGTGGAATAAATAATTGAAAATTATAATGTTAGCTATCCACAGCTCATCCACACAATTCTTTCATGGCCGCTTGTCTTAGATATTTTCGAAGTTGAACTCGATCACCGCCCCATTCGCCGCCGTGTCTCCTTGCCGAAGCGTCCTTTGCGCGTTCCCGGCTTTCCTTCCGTCGAGCGACCCTGATAGCGGGGCGCTGGCCCGGTGACCTGTTCGCCGGCGGGCAGACCCAGCTCGTCCGCCTCCAGCTTGCGGATTTCGTCGCGGATGCGGCCGGCTTCCTCGAACTCCAGATCCGCCGCGGCGGCGCGCATCTTCTTCTCCAGCTCTTCGATATAGGCGCGCAGATTATGGCCAACGAGATGAGGCCTTTCCTCAAGACCGGTCTCAACCGTGACCTGATCCTTGGAAGCGACATGGGCGATGATGTCGCCGATCTGCTTGCGCACTGTCTCAGGGGTAATGCCGTGCTCGACATTATAGGCCAGCTGCCGCTCCCGGCGCCGATCGGTCTCGGCCAGCGCGCGCTCCATGGAGCCGGTGATCCGGTCGGCATAGAGAATGACGCGCCCATCAACATTGCGCGCGGCGCGCCCGATCGTCTGGATGAGGCTGGTCTCCGAGCGCAGGAAGCCTTCCTTGTCAGCATCGAGAATGGCGACGAGACCGCATTCCGGGATATCCAGCCCTTCGCGCAGCAGGTTGATGCCCACGAGCACGTCATAGACGCCCAGCCGCAGGTCGCGGATCAGCTCGATGCGCTCCAGCGTCTCTGTGTCGCTGTGCATGTAGCGCACCTTGATGCCCGCCTCATGCATGAACTCGGTGAGGTCTTCGGCCATGCGCTTGGTCAGCGTCGTGACGAGCGTGCGATAGCCTTTTGCGGCAGTGATGCGCGCCTCGTTGATGAGGTCGTCGACCTGATCCTCAACCGGTTTGATTTCGACCGGCGGATCGATGAGGCCGGTCGGGCGAATGACCTGCTCGGAAAAGGTGCCGCCGGTTTGCTCCATTTCCCACGGGCCGGGCGTAGCAGAGACGCTGACCGTCTGCGGGCGCATCGCGTCCCATTCGTTGAAGCGCAACGGCCGGTTGTCGATGCAGGAGGGCAGGCGGAAGCCATATTCGGCCAGCGTCACTTTGCGCCGGTGGTCGCCCCGCGCCATCGCGCCGATCTGCGGCACCGTCTGGTGGCTCTCATCGACGAACAGGATCGCGTTCTCCGGCAGATACTCAAAGAGCGTGGGCGGCGGCTCACCGGGGAGGCGACCCGTGAGGAAGCGGGAATAATTCTCGATCCCTGCGCAGCTGCCGGTCGCGGCAATCATTTCCAGGTCGAAATTGGTGCGCTGCTCGAGACGCTGGGCCTCCAGCAGCCGACCCTCGGCAGTGAGCTCCTTCAGGCGCTCGGTCAGCTCGTGGCGGATTGCCTCCATCGCCTGCTTGAGCGTGGGGCCGGGCGTGACATGGTGCGAATTGGGGAAGACCTTCACATAGTCGAGGCTCGCCGATTTCTTGCCGGTCAACGGATCGAATTCGACGATCTCCTCGATCTCGTCGCCGAAGAAACTGATCCGCCAGGCATTATCTTCATAATGGCTGGGGAAGATCTCCAAATTGTCGCCGCGCACGCGGAAATTCCCGCGCCCGAAGGCCGCGTCGTTGCGCTTATATTGCAGCGCGACGAGCTTGCGAATGATCTCGCGCTGGTCGGCGCTTTCGCCTTTCTTGAGCGCGAAGGTCATTGCCGAATAAGTCTCGACCGAACCGATGCCGTACAGGCAGGAGACCGACGCGACGATCAGCACATCGTCGCGCTCCAGCAAGGCGCGGGTGGCGGAATGGCGCATCCGGTCAATCGCCTCGTTCACCGAGCTTTCCTTCTCGATGTACGTGTCCGACCGGGCGACATAGGCCTCGGGCTGGTAATAGTCGTAATAGCTGACGAAATATTCCACGGCGTTTTCCGGGAAGAAGCTCTTGAACTCGCCATAGAGCTGGGCAGCCAGGATCTTGTTGGGTGCCAGAATGAGGGCGGGCCGCTGCACTGCCTCGATCACCTTGGCCATGGTGAAGGTCTTGCCCGAGCCGGTCACGCCCAGCAGCACCTGGTCCTTCTCACCGGCCTTGGCGGTTTCGACCAACTCGGCAATGGCGGTCGGCTGGTCGCCAGCCGGCTGATAGTCCGAGACCAGCTTGAACCGCTTGCCCCCTTCGGCCTTTTCCGGCCGCGCCGGCCGATGCGGGATGAAGGTCTGCCCTGTCTCGGGCTCGGAGAGATCGGTGCGGATGGTGATCGCCATAAGCGCCAATATGGAACCGGAGGCGGCTGGCGGCAATGGCACAGAGAGAACAAAAGGGGGTGACGTGAGCCCTCCGAATGCACGGAGTTATTTCCCCCTCAGATGTTCGAACCAGTTCGGATAGACGATACGCTTCGTGCCATATCGCTGCTTCAGGATGCCCGTGCGGTGGCCGATCCCGGTCGGTTCACCCCAACTCGCAAACTCATCGAGATAAATGAGTTTCACGTCGAACCGAGTTCCATGAATTTCATAGAGAAGGGCCACCCACCGCTTGTCGGTGCGAAACTGTAGCCATTTCGGACGCGAGCGAGGCGTTCTGCCTCTTCGTGCTGCGACATGATTGCCTCCGGGAATCAGAGGCAGCTTCATTGCTTAGCTATTTTCCAACATTGGAAGAGGGTTTTCGATCCCTTTTAGATCGTCGCTTTCGGGAAGGGACGACGAATACGCGCGCAGAGATACCACGCTCATTCGCCTGTGGAGACGCGATATGTCCGCGAGAAGGTGGATGCCCGACAAGGATTCGAACCTTGATTGACGGAGTCAGAGTCCGCTCTCTTACCATTAGAGGATCGGGCAGTTGAGGCGGGCGCACTAGGGCCGGAGGCCAAGCCTTGTCAACCCATGTTGGGCCGTACCGTTTGTCGGACGTTGCGCGCTCGCTGCATCTTGCGCCGGGGGCCCATGCGCCATAGCATGAGGGCAAGTCCCGGCGGTACTCCCGCTGGTAGTAGAAAGCATAAGTTGTCATGGCCCTTGATGCCGCCCGTTCCGCGCCTCCAGGCGCACCGGCCCCCACGTCCGCGCGACGGACGGCCGCTTCCCCGGCTCGCCGGTCAGATGATGCGCGTTCCGGAAATTTCGCTGCGATCGACCTGGGCACCAATAATTGCCGACTCCTCATTGCCCGGCCCGAAGCGGAGGGCTTCATGGTGGTCGATGCGTTTTCCCGCGTCGTGCGTCTGGGAGAAGGGCTTGCCAGCACTGGGCGGCTGGCCGATGCCGCCATGGACCGGGCGCTTTCAGCGCTCTCGGTTTGCGCGGACAAACTACGCCGCCGCCGGGTGACGCTTGCCCGCTCGGTCGCGACCGAAGCCTGCCGCCGGGCGGAGAACGGCATGGCGTTTGTCGAGCGCGTCCAGCGTGAGACAGGCATCAAGCTCGATGTCATCAGCGCACAGGAGGAGGCCCGGCTCGCGGTGTTCGGCTGCTACAGTCTGCTCGAAACGGGTGACGGGCCGGCGCTCATCTTCGACATCGGGGGCGGATCGACCGAACTCGTCCTTGTCGAGATGGATGGCGATCAGCCCCGCATCCTTGACTGGCAGAGCGCGCCCTGGGGCGTCGTTAGTCTCACCGAATCCGTGTCCCGCCAGGACTCGAGTTCAGCGGGCCGGGCCGAGACCTATGCGCAGATGCGCGAGCGGGTCCGTGAGGCATTCGCCGCTTTTGCCGCACGCCTGCCGATAAGCGGCGCGTTACGGCTTCTCGGCACTTCGGGCACGGTTACGACGCTCGCCAGCGTCCATCTGCGCCTGCCGCGCTATGACCGGCAGGCGATTGATGGCCTCATCGTTTCCAGCGCGGAGATGCGGGCGGTGGCCGTCGAGCTTGCCGGGATGAGTATCGAGGAGCGGATGCGGCTCCCTTGCATTGGTGAGGAGCGGGCGGACCTCGTCGTGGCGGGATGTGCGATACTGGAAGGGATACTCGATCTGTGGCCGGCGGAGCGGCTGGGCGTTGCCGATCGCGGAATCCGGGAAGGAATATTGCGCGGCCTGATCGAAAGCGCGGTTGTCGCCTCGCGCCGGAGAGTCGGACAGTGACGCGCGGCGCCGGCGTTGGTCGCACCCGCGTGAAGACGGCGCGCAACCGCAGCGCGCAGTCCACGCGCTGGCTCGCCCGTCAGCTCAACGATCCTTATGTGAAACGCGCAAAGGCGGAGGGCTACCGGTCCCGCGCTGCCTACAAGCTTATCGAGCTGGACGAGAAGTTCGGCGTACTGAAGGGCGTGCGCCACGTGGTGGATCTGGGGGTCGCGCCCGGCGGCTGGGCACAGGTCGTCAAGCGCAAGCGGCCGGAAGCGGCGGTGGTCGGTATCGACCTGCTGCCGGTGGAGCCGCTGACGGGTGTGACCCTGCTGCAAATGGACTTCATGGCGGATGAAGCGCCCGACCGGCTGATCGAGGAACTCGGTGCGGCGCCGGATCTGGTGTTGTCGGACATGGCCGCCAACACGGTAGGGCACGCCCAGACCGACCATCTCCGCACCATGGGGCTGGTCGAGGCGGCTGCGGACTTCGCCATCAAGACTCTCCGCCCGGGCGGCGCTTTCGTGTCGAAGGTGTTTGCGGGCGGCACCGACAATAGTCTGCTGGCTGAACTCAAGCGCAACTTCACCACGGTCAAGCACGCCAAGCCGCCATCCAGCCGCAAAGGCTCGGTCGAATGGTTTGTCGTGGCGCAGGGCTTTAAAGGAAGGCAAGACGACAAGGCGTGAGCTTGCGCCTCGAGAAAAGAAATAAGCTTAGGAGGGGGAGCAATGGAGAGTGATAGACAAGGCAGCGACCTTGCGAGCGATGAGCGCTACCACGCGCTCGTCCGGCGCCGCTCGCGGTTCGCCTGGGGCCTCTCTGCCGTCATGCTGGCGATCT
Organism: Sphingobium sp. CR28; assembly: GCF_052327305.1. Lineage (GTDB taxonomy): Bacteria > Pseudomonadota > Alphaproteobacteria > Sphingomonadales > Sphingomonadaceae > Sphingobium. The sequence goes on from NZ_CP182486.1 coordinate 2,288,350, forward strand.
TCTTCGGGTATATCCTGCTCATCGCCTTCCGGCGCGATATCCTGGCCATGCCGATCGGCGGGGGTGTGACGTCGCTGGGCATACCGGTGGGCATCGGCGTCATTCTGGCCGGCATCGCCCTCACCGGCGTCTATGTGCGCAAGGCCAATCGCGAGTTCGACCCCGCATTTGATGCCCTCCGCAGGGAGTATGGTCTGTGAAGCAGGCTCAGAGCGGCAAGCTGGCATTGGCCTTCGGCGCAGTGCTCGTTCCCACGGCGGCGCTTGCCGACGCGCTCACCGGCGAAACCGAGCAGCAGGCTGCGAACTGGCCGGCCATCGCGATGTTCGCGCTCTTCGTGTTCGCGACTCTCTGGATCACGCGCTGGGCCGCGTCCCGCGTCAAGACCGCCGCCGACTTCTACACGGCTGGCGGGGGGATTACCGGCTTCCAGAATGGGCTGGCCATCGCGGGGGACTATATGTCCGCTGCGTCGTTCCTCGGCATCTCGGCGCAGATCTTTGCCGATGGTTATGATGGCCTCATCTATTCCACCGGCTTTCTGGTGGGCTGGCCGATCATTCTGTTCCTGCTCGCCGAGCGGCTGCGCAACCTCGGCCGCTACACCTTTGCCGATGTGGCCAGCTTTCGCTTCGCTCAGCCGCCCGTTCGCCTCTTCGCCGCGTTCAGCACGCTGGCTGTGGTGATCTTCTATCTCATCGCGCAGATGGTCGGCGCCGGGCAGCTCATCAAGCTGCTGTTCGGCCTGCCCTATGAATGGGCGGTGGTGATCGTGGGTGTGCTAATGACCTGCTACGTCCTGTTCGGCGGCATGATCGCGACGACCTGGGTGCAGATCATCAAGGCCGCGCTGCTGCTTGGCTGCGCCAGCTTCATGGCGTTCAGCGTGCTTTGGCGCTTCGGTTTCTCGCCAGAGGCGCTTTTCGCCCGTGCTGTCGAGGTCAAGACGAGCCTTGCGAGTGCTGCCGGCGCTGATGCCGCCACGGCAGCGACGCAGGGGCGGGCGATCATGGCGCCGGGCGGCTTCATCAAGGATCCTGTGTCGGCCATTTCGTTCGGCATGGCGCTCATGTTCGGTACTGCCGGGCTCCCGCATATCCTGATGCGCTTCTTCACGGTTCCCGATGCGAAGGAAGCTCGAAAGTCGGTGCTCTGGGCAACCGGCTGGATCGGTTATTTTTATATTCTCACGTTCATCATCGGTTTCGGCGCGATCACGCTGGTCGCCACCGATCCGAGTTATCTCGCACCCGATGGCGCCTTGCGGGGCGGCTCCAACATGGCGGCGATCCATCTGGCGGCAGCCATTGGCGGAGACGCATTCCTCGGGTTCGTCAGTGCAGTGGCTTTTGCGACTATCCTCGCGGTCGTGGCAGGCCTCACACTCTCGGGCGCTTCGGCCATTTCACATGATATTTATGCGTCCCTGGTCAAGCATGGTGCAGCGAAGGCGGAAGACGAACTCAAGGTCTCGCGGCGCACCGTGCCTGCGCTGGCGGTGATCGCGATCGCGCTCGGCATTGCATTCCAGAAGCAAAACGTCGCCTTCATGGTCAGCCTGGCATTCGCGCTCGCGGCGTCCGGCAATTTCCCCGTCCTGCTCATGTCTGTCTTCTGGAGGGGATGCACGACACGCGGCGTGGTTGCGGGCGGCACGGTGGGCGTGCTCCTGGCGCTGGTGCTGACTGTGCTTTCCCCGGCGATCTGGGTCAGCGTTCTCGGCTACGATGTGCCGATCTTTCCCTATAGCTCGCCGACCATCTTCTCGATGCCGCTGGCTTTCCTGACGATATGGCTTGTCTCGCTGGCCGACCGCAGCGGTCGTTCGGCGGTCGATCGCGGTGGTTACGACGCCCAGCGCCTGCGTGCGGAGACCGGTATCGGGGCAGCCGGTGCGTCAGGGCACTAGCGTGGCGCTGCCGAGCGTTAGTCTCCTCGCCTAACCCGCGTAGCGCGCTTCGAGCAGGTCGATCTCGCGCACCATCTTGCGCGCGATTTCGCTGCCAACCTGCCGGTTCTGGCTGCGGCGGAATATTTCCGCCCGTTCGGCGCGAAGAGCGATCAGCCGCAGCTCCCGCTCGACCTTTTCGAGCTGCTTGCGGGAAAGCGCCTCGTCGATCTCCGAGCGGCGCAGGTCGATGCGTTGTCGGTAGGCATCCATGATGCGGGAGGCGGCGGCGACGTAAATGTCGGCATCCGGGCGCCCTTCCGCCATTGCGTGTTCGGCCTGCTCCACAGCGGCGATCGCCGCCTCGGCGGCCGCGATCCGCGTGGCGTCTTCCTGCGCGAGATGGGAGGGGTCGGGCGGTAGTGCCAGGCCACGCAGCAATAATGGCAAGCCGATGCTGGCGCCGATCAACGAGACGATGATGACCCCCATAGCGAGGAATATCGCCAGGTCACGGGCGGGGAACGGCGATCCGTCGCTCATCGCGAGCGGCAGGGTGAGAACACCCGCGAGTGTGATCGCGCCGCGCACGCCCGCGAATGACATCGCCGCAACGACGCGCCAGTTGGGCCTCTGCCTCCATTGCCCCTCCCGGAACAGCGTCAGGCGGAAGGAGAGCCACACCCACAGGAAGCGCAGTGCGGCAAGGCCGATGTTAATTGCCGCGACATAGATTGCGAGCCACCAGACCTCCCGATGGCCAGTGGTCCGCACGATCTCGGCCGCGCCACCCAGGATCAGCGGCAGCTGCTCGCCCAGAATGACGAAGATGATGCCGTTGGCGGTGAACTGGATCGTATCCCACACCGTGGCGCGGCGAATGCGGGTGGCCGCCGCGATCTCGCCGCTCGCTTCCACGAAACCCATGGTGATACCGGCGGCGACGGCCGCGAGAATGCCCGAGCAATGCACATGCTCTGCAATGAGATAGGAGCCGAACGGGATCAGCAGCGAGATGAGGATCTGCGCACCGCCATCCTCGCCGAAGTGGCGCGAAATCCAGCTCTTCGCGCGAAATACCGCCCAGGTCACGCCCACGCCGACCGCGATGCCGCCCAGCGCGACCCACAGGAAATTGAGCGTGGCCGTCTGGATCGAGAAGGCGCCGGTCAGCGCGGCGGCGATAGCGAAGCGCAGGCAGACGAGGCCCGACGCGTCGTTGAGCAGGGATTCTCCTTCGAGGATGTGCATCATTCGCTTGGGGATCGGCACGCGTTGCGCAATGGCGGAGACCGCGATGGGGTCCGTGGGCGAGACGACAGCCGCGAGCGCGAAGGCGACCGCGAGCGGCATGGAGGGAATCATCCAGTGGATGAAGAAGCCCATGCCGACGACCGTGAAGATGACGAGACCAAGCGCCAGCTCGATGACTGTCTTGCCGTCCTTGAACAGCTCTTCACGCGGGATGCGCCAGCCATCGAGAAAGAGCAGCGGCGGCAGGAACAGCAGGAAGAAAATCTCGGGGTCGAGCGTCACCCGCCAGTCGGCAATGAGGCCGATCACTGCGCCCAGCGCGATCTGGAAGAGCGGACGCGGCAAGGGAATGGGAATGGCTCGAGACAGGATGCCGCTCACGACGACGGCCAGCAACAGGACGAGAATCATCGTGATGGTTTCCAAAAGCGCGGGCTCCTGTTTCGGTTGGGAAGAACCTCTTGTCGGGACCGGGGACCGTAAGGTCAACCGCCGACATGGCTTTTTTGAAGGAAATTCGCTGCGTTAATTCGGCGCGCACATTGCCGCGCGGCAGCGCCGCTTACTCGCCCAGCTGCTTCGCTTCCTGATACTTGAGTTCGAGATAACGGTTGGTCGTAGCGAGCTTGTCGAGGTCGCCGCTCGCGAGATTCTCGGTCATCGTGCCGATCTGCTGCTCGATGACGCTGAGCCCCTCCACAAGCTGCGCATCGGGCACCCGACCGTTACGCGGCGTATGGCGCAGCGGTTGCGGGATCGACTGATAGCCCGTGACGAGTTCGGGCAGATGATCCGAAAGAAGGCGACGGATCTCCAGCGCGGCGGGCTCCCGCGGGTCGAGCCGGGCGAGCTGCGGCGCCAGCGTTTCCAGCCGGGTGCCGATCGCGTTGATGATGGGAATGGCAGGCGCCGGCAGAGCGCGGCGCTGATTGTCGAGCCAGATTTCGGTCTTGAGCGGCAGCGCCTTGAGGTCGGTCTGGGCGAGCTTTGACGGCTCGACCACCGTTTCGACCGTGGGAATGAAGGCAAAGGCGAGGCAGGCGATGAGCAGGCCCAGCACCAGCAGCACGCCAGTGGTGCCGATGCCACCCAACACCATGCCGGCGATAGCCGCGCCTATCAGCACCGCTGCGACCGCCAGGATCATGCGCTTGATGCGGCCGGCAAAATCCCTGCCGGTCCGTGCGATCCGCTTGCTCGATCGCTGATATTGCGCCGAAGTGCGGGCGATCAGTTCATTCGCCTTGAGGACGATATCGTCGACTTCGCTGGCCACTGGCCTCTCCTCAGTCTTCGATCGCGGCGAGCGGGTTGGATGCGCCGCTCGTCACGGCACCCTGCGCGCGCGCCTGTCCTTCCGCGCGGGCGATGTAACCCTTCGACTTCTCGACTTCGTTCGACAGGGTGTTGACGGTCGTCTTCATGTTTTCGAGCGCCTTGAGCTTGAAGGTGTCGATATTGTCCATCGTGTCGTAGATGTTCTGGAACGCGCGCTGCAGCGTCTCGATGGGAATGGTGCTGCTTGCTGCCTGCTCGTGAATCTGCGCCGTCTGGCTCTTGAGCAGCTCGCCGGTGGAATCGATGATGTTTGCCGTGGTGGTGTTAAGCGCGGTGATTTGTTCCAGCACCAGCCGCTGGCCGGAAAGCGCCTGTGCAACGGTGACGGCGGTGCGCAGCGCGGCAACGGTGGTTGTGGAGGCGCGATCGACGCCCTTCACCAGCTCGACATTGTTCTTCTTGACCAGATCGAGCGCGAGATACCCCTGCACCGTGACCGCCATCTGGGTCAGCAGATCCTGGGTGCGCTGGCGCACGTAGAAGAGCGCACTTTCGCGGATCGCCTTTGCTTTGGCGGGGTCGCTCGAATCCAGTTCGAGCGCCTTTGCTTCCAGCCGGGCATCCATCGTCTTGGCGATGTGGATCATCTGCTCCAGGCGGCCCATGGTCGCCCACATGTTCTGCCGCTCCACGTCGATCGCGGCATTGTCCTTCACCAGCACGTCCTTGCCCGAAGCGAGGGAACCAAGGATCGAGTTGATGTGCGTCTGGCTCGACTTGTAGCTGTCGAAATAGTTGCGCATCTTGTTGCCGAAGGGGATGATGCCGAAGAGCTTCTTTGGGGCAGTCAGATTGCCCCGCCGGCCCGGATCGAGATCCTCGACCGTGCGACGCAGTTCGGCGAGGTCCGCGCCTACGCTTACGTCGCTGTCCATCGCGCGCACCGGGCGATCGAGGAAGCGGTTGGAATGGCCGGCGGCGTCCGCGATTTCCTTGCGGCCCATATTGGTGATCTGGTCGACCTTTATGCCGAATTCGGGCGAATTGGCGTCGAGTGCGGCCAGTTCTTCGACGAAGCTTCCCACCTTCTCGTCGAGCTTGCTCTTCTTTTCCTCGTCGATCGGCACCAGTCCGGCTGCCTTCGCCGGTGCGATCACGGGAACCGGCTCGGGCGGCGTCAGATTGAGTTCAGTCGCGGTCGCAGTCGTCGTCGGGGCGCTTGTCGCCATGGTTTCATATCCTCCGTGAGTGTTATATTAGGCTATAACACCCGTGCATCAAGGGCACTCTTGTCTTGCCCATGATAGCGCCGCGCGGCCCGGAGGGAAGGGGCGCGATCAGCTCCCTACTGTGAACTCGCTTCGCTAAGCTCGCATGGGGACTGGTTCGTTAGACCGCCACGCGCTGCCTTCCGCCGCGCACTAGCTTCCAGCCCAGCCAGACAGTGGCGACAAGAACAATACCCTGCACGATCGCGAAGGGTGGCTCGTTGCCATTGGGCGCTAGTGCATTGAGAGCCGGCACTTTAAGGAACGACTGGACGACCAGCACGAACAGATTGAACCAGAGCGAGACGGTCGCGGTGACTGCATAGACGGTGCGTGCCCGGCCCTTGCCGCCAAATCCGTAGAGCGCGAGGAGGGCGATGACCATGACGATCGTCGCGATCACGCCGGTGATGAATGCGGGTGTGATGCTGGCAGCCGGAAAGAGGAAGCCGGTGAGGCTGGTGAGCGCCGTGGTGCCCAGAAAAAGCGCCTGCGCTCGGGGGAGCCATGCGCCACGCGCCCATGCGACGAGCGCGAATATCCCGGAAAAGATACCCAGAAAGCTGATGATGACATGCAGGAGCGTGAACTGGGGAATGGTAAGACCGAGGATCATGACACAGGTCCTTTCAGGCTTGGATGACGATGCCGTATCTATTCCGGCTCGAGAGGCTGCCGTGCCGGACAAAGCGTCCGGACTTGTTCGCGACTGGAGAGAAGATGATGCATTTTGGGGGCGAGCGGGATCGGCGGAACCGACAATGTTACGGGCCAGAACCGACATCGCGCTGATGCTATTCGGGACAGGCGCGCGGTTCATCCAATTGCTTTTTGCCGGAAAAACCTCTGAATAGCGTGTGGTAGCCAAGGGGATTGGCACGCAATCGGGGGCATAACTTGTTAGCTAAAAGTATCGGAAGGCTCGGGTTCGCAGTCTTGATGATGTCGTGCTCAGGGCAGGCGCTCGCCGGCCCGCGCGATGTTCGCTATGCGCCTCAGGCGGCTTGGATCGTGCCCCCGCCTGCGGCGACAGAAACGGCGCCGCCGGAAGGCGCCCCGATCAAGATTGGTTATTATGATTTCCAGACGCGGGCTTCGTCCAAGGGTGTCGAGAGTTACACAGCCTATCGGCTAAAAATTTTGAAGCCTGAAGCGCTGGGTGTCGGCAATATCACAATCGCATGGAACCCGGAGGCGGGGGACATCAGCGTCCATACGCTCCGCATCATTCGCTCCGGCCAGACCATTGATGTTCTCAAAGGGACGCGCTTCCGCGTCATTCAGCAGGAAGCGAATCTCGATGTAGCGATGCTGAGTGGCATATTGACGGCGGTCCTTCAGGTTCCCGGTCTGGCAGTGAATGACGAGATCGAGTTCGCAATGACCGTGAGACAGCGTGATCCCACGCTGGGTGATCGCATCTTTGGCGCGACGCAGCTGCCTGTGGCGGGACTTTCGGGTGCATTTCGCTCGCGACTGAGCTGGCCCCGGGCTCTTCCGCTGCGCTGGCGCGGTTCGAGCGATCTCGGGCCGCTCGCGGTTGAGAACGGCTATGGGGGCGATAATCTCGTCGCGGTCGACCTGCGTGATCCGCCGCCGCCGTTATTGACCGAGGGCGCTCCACCGCGTCTCAATATCCGCCGCGTCGTGGAGTATAGCGATTTCGCCGACTGGGCTGATGTTGCACACCACATGCTGCCCCTCTTCGAACGGGCGGCAGTGCTCGAGCCCAAGTCCCCCCTGCGTGCCGAGATCGCGAGGCTTGCTGCTGCTTCAGACGATCCGTTGACACGCGCGGCAGCAGCGTTGCGCTTCGTGCAGGATCAGGTGCGATACGTTTATGTGGGGTTGGACGGTGGCAATTATCGCCCCGCGAGCATCGATGAAACATGGGCGCGCCGCTTTGGTGATTGCAAGGCGAAAACGGCGCTGCTTCTCGCCATCCTGCGGGAAATGGGGATAAGCGCCGAAGCGGTTCTGGTGAATTCCGCTGGCGGTGACGGTTTGGATCAACATTTGCCGAGTGCGGGCCTGTTCGATCATGTTCTCGTCCGCGCCACGATCGCAGGGAAGGCCTATTGGCTGGACGGGACGCGTTTGGGTGACAGGGAACTGGAGGCGCTGCCGGAAGTCGCCTATCGTTGGGTTCTGCCGCTCCGCAGCGGACCAGTCGATCTGGAAAAGATAGCCCCCGTCCCAGCACGGTTCCCGCAGTTCATCGAGGTCACGGAGATCGACGCTAGCGCAGGTAAGGATAAGCCGGCCCGCACGAAAGTGCGCCAGATCGTGAGAGGAGTGGAAGCATTCGAGACGCGCACGCGACTTGCCGCCATGTCGGCAGGAGATGCGGATCGCTCGCTCAAGTCCTACTGGCTGCAACAGGCCAACTGGATCGACGCGGATAAGGTAAGCTGGAATTTCGATGATCGTCACACGGTGCTGACTCTGGCGCTCGAAGGGACAGGGAAGCTGGAATGGGAAGGGGAATTGCCAAGTGGCCAGACCCTGGACATCCCCGGCGCAGGGTTTTCACCTCCTTCGCGGCTCGTTCGTCCCAAGGAGCAGGATCAGACAGCGCCCTGGATGACCGATTTTCCGCGTTTCCGCTGTTGGGCGACGACGATTCGTCTGCCAGTGGCGCGGCCGGGCTGGTCCTGGGGCTATTCCGCCAAGCCAGTTCGTCGAGAACTGGGCGGCGTTGCCTACTGGCGGCAGGCGGTTCTGGCGGACGGCATCATGCGCACGGTCATGAGCCGTCGCACGGTTACGCCTGAGATTGGCGCGAGTGCGGCGATGGCGCTCAACGACGCTATTTCCGGATTCGACAACAAGATCTCGCGCGTGGAGGAACAGAGGGGGGAGGCCAAGGTCCAGACCGGGCAGGCGACTCTCGATCTCGAAAAGGTGGACTGGGTTACCGCACCCACGCTGTGTGAGGCGCCGGACCAGGCACGTTCGAACTAACGGTCGGCTTAGTGGTGCGGGACCGTCGCCTGCCGGTCCCCGCTCTAAAGATGTAATGACGCCAGAGCGATCCCGCGAACGGGCGGTCGCCCGGATCGCCGTCTATACACGCATGGGCATCAGCACATAGAGCGCCGGGGACTTGTCCGTTTCCCGGATCAGTGTCGGCGCCGATGCATCGGCCAGATGCAATTCGACCGTGTCGCCTTCCAGCTGGCCGAGAATGTCGAGCAGGTAGCGGGCGTTGAAACCGATCTCCAGTTCGCTGTCCGCATACTGCCCGGGCACTTCTTCCGCAGCGGTGCCGTTCTCCGGGCTGGTCACGGAGAGCGTCACTTTGTCCGTTTCCACCGCGATCTTCACGGCGCGGGTCTTCTCGGTGGCGATGGTCGCCACGCGGTCCACGCCTTCCTCGAGGCTGCGCGGATCGATCTTCAGCAGCTTGTCGTTGCCGGTCGGGATGACGCGGCTGTAGTCCGGGAAGGTGCCGTCGATCAGTTTGGAGGTGAGCACCGCGCTCCCCAGATCGAAGCGGATCTTGGTCGGCGACAGGTCGATATGGACGCTGCCATCGACTTCCTCGAGCAGCTTGCGCAGTTCCGCGATGCACTTACGCGGCACGATGATGTCCGGCATGCCTTCAGCACCGTCCGGGCGCGCAACGGTGACGCGAGCCAGCCGATGGCCGTCCGTCGCAGCCGCCTTCAGAACCGGCTGCGGATCTTCGGAGACATGAAAGAAAATGCCGTTCAGATAATAGCGCGTCTCTTCCGTCGAGATGGCGAACCGGGTCTTGTCGATGATCTGGATCAGCGTCTCTGCCGGAAGATCGAAGCTGGTGGGAAGCTGGCCTTCCGCAATCATGGGAAAGTCATCGCGCGGCAGGGTCTGCAGGTTGAAGCGCGCCCGGCCCGCCTGGATAAGCATCTTGCCTTCGGCTGCCTCGATCCGCACTTGGCTTCCTTCCGGAAGCTTCCGCGCGATGTCGAAGAGAGTATGTGCCGAAACGGTGGTTGCGCCTGCGCTTTCCACGCCGGCCTGCACGCTCTCCACGATTTGGAGGTCGAGGTCGGTCGCCATCAGCCGCATCGTGCCGTCCGCCGTCGCTTCCAGCAGCACATTGGAGAGGATGGGTATGGTGTTGCGCCGCTCAACCACTGATTGAACGTGGCTCAGGCTCTTGAGCAGCGTTGCGCGTTCGATCGTGGCCTTCATCCCTGCTGGTCCGCTTCTTTGCCCGGTTCCTGAAAGAATCGGGTCAGAGGAACCCCGCCCGATGAAGCAACTGTCCTTAACGCAATTGCCTCGTCGAGCAAGGGGTTGCCTTGCCGCGCGGGATCGGCATTGCTCGTCGCGATGAACCGACCAAACCTGCGAGCTGCCCTGCTGGGCGCGCTGTTGTCGATGATGGCAGCGCAACCACTTGCCGCGCGCGACAGTCTGGCGGTGGTCGAAGGGTGGGGCGCATTCCGCGACCCGCAGGCGCCGCGCTGCTATGCGATCAGCGAGCCCGTCGGCCCTACGAGGCGGGACGCGCAATGGAAGCCCTTCGCGTCAGTGGGATACTGGCCTCGGCAAGGCGTACGCGGCCAGATCAACATCCGGCTGTCCCGCGCTCTCAAGCCGGGGAGCGATGCCCTGCTGGCGATCGGCGGACAGCGCTTCCGACTGGTGGGGGCGGGTGCGGACGTCTGGGCGCTGGATCGGCAGGATGATGCCGCGATCCTCGCCGCGATGCGATCGGGCAGCCGAATGCTGGTGACCGGCGCGTCCACAAACGGGCGGTTCGTGGACGATTATCGCTTGCGCGGCGCGGCCACCGCGATCGACGCCGCGGCGCTGGGTTGTGCGCGGCTGAGATAGCGCGCATTCACGTCCACTGGCGTTTTCGCGGTGTTTTGCATATATGCGCGCCATGCTCGAATCCGCGACGTCTCTGATGCCGATCCCCGGCCATGTCGATCCCGTGCCCGTGCCGCGTGCGATCACCCCGCGCGAGGATGGCCGGCAAGACCTGCTAGGTCTCGACAAGGCGGGTATCCGCGCCTTGCTTTCTGCTGCAGGGCTGGACGAGAAACAAGCGAAGCTGCGGGCCAAGCAGCTCTTCCACTGGCTCTACCATCGCGGCGAGACCGACTTCGAGAAGATGACCGACCTCGGCAAGCCGCTGCGGCCGTGGCTGGCCGAGCGCTTTGTCGTCGGTCGGCCGCAGGTGGTGGAAGCGCAGCTCTCCAGCGACGGTACGCGCAAATGGCTGCTCCGCTCGGACGACGGGCAGGACTATGAGATGGTGTTCATCCCGGACGCCGACCGGGGCACGCTCTGCGTCTCCAGCCAGGTGGGCTGCACGCTCAACTGCCGCTTCTGCCACACCGGCACGATGCGTCTCGTCCGCAATCTCACCCCCGGTGAGATCGTGGGGCAGGTGATGCTCGCGCGCGACGCGCTGGGCGAATGGCCCCGAGGAAACATGGCCAGCAATATGAGCGCCGTGGTCGATGCCGACGAGGACGAGGACGCGCCGCAATATTCCCCGGACGGGCGGATGCTCACCAACATCGTGATGATGGGCATGGGTGAGCCGCTCTATAATTTCGAGAATGTGCGTGACGCGTTGAAGGTCGTGATGGACGGCGAGGGCCTCGCGCTCTCCCGGCGGCGGATCACGCTCTCGACCAGCGGCGTGGTGCCGATGATGCAGCGCGCGGCCGAGGAGATCGGCGTGAACCTTGCCGTCTCGCTTCACGCCGTGACCAAGGAAGTGCGCGATGAAGTCGTGCCGCTCAATCGCAAATATGGCATTGAGGAGCTGCTGCAGGCCTGCGCGGACTATCCCAAGGCGAACAACGCGCGGCGCATCACCTTTGAGTATGTTATGCTCAAGGACAAGAACGACAGCGACGAAGACGCGCGCGAACTCGTTCGTCTCATCCGCAAATACAAGCTGCCCGCCAAGGTGAACCTCATCCCCTTCAATCCCTGGCCGGGCACGGGCTATGAATGCTCTGACCCGGCACGCATCCGGCGCTTTTCGGAGATCATTTTCGAATCGGGCATTTCAGCGCCAGTGCGCACGCCGCGCGGACGGGACATCATGGCTGCTTGCGGGCAACTCAAGTCTGCTTCCGAGAAGAAGAGCCGCGCGGAACTCGATCGGCTCGCGGACGAGAAGCAGGCGGCGCTTGGCTGACCCTAGTGCGGTCGCGCTCGCTGCGGGCGCGGGACTTCTGGGCGGCATCATGAACGCGCTGGCGGGGGGCGGCACCTTCGCGACTTTGCCTGCGCTGATCGCGCTCGGCCTGCCGGCCAATATCGCCAACGCGACCTCCAACTTCGCGCTGCTGCCCGGCGCGGTAGCGAGCAGCTGGACCTATCGCGACGAGATCGCGCCGGTGGGTGGCGTGGACTGGCGACTGCTGCTGGGGATCACGTTCGTTTCCAGCCTTGTCGGCAGCCTTTTGCTGGTGGTGACGCCGGGCCATGCATTCGATGAGATCATCCCCTGGCTGCTGCTGATTGCTTTCGTGACAATTGCCTTCGGAGGACGGATAGGAGCCTGGCTGCGCGCGCGAACCCGGATCGGCACGCCCACCCTCGTATTCACGCAAATGTTGCTCGGCATTTATGGTGGCTATTTCGGTGGGGGCGTCGGCATCATGGCGACGGCGGTCTTCGGGCTGCTGGCGGGCATCCATCCACGCGAGGTGTTCGCGATGCGCACGGCGATGCTGGCGACTGCCAATCTTGCAGCCGCCTTCATCTTCGTCTGGTTCGGCATGGTTGCTTGGGAACCGGCGCTGCCGATGATCGCGGGCGGGGTGCTGGGCGGATGGCTTGGCGCGCATGTGGGCAAGCGGCTCTCGCACGGCGTGGTGCGCTGGGGAACAATCGTCATCACCGCTGCGACGACGTTGGCGTTCTTTCACCGCGCTTATGGGTAGCGCGGGGGCGGCAAGGGCAAATTCTCAGCTAAGCGAATGTGCGCTTCGAGAGCGTGCATCAAGGTCGTCGAAAGGGCGGGAATGTCTGGGGATTGCGCACATTCGCCGCTGGGGTAGAATGCCGTTGTGAGTGACGATCCATCAGCGACGGTGCGTAAGCTGCTGATCGAAGGACAGGGAGTGCCCGCGCGCAAGGTCACGCCTGATGCTCGGATTTTGCACGACCTCGGCGTAGATGGCGACGACGCTGCGGAGATTTTCGAAGCGCTGCAAGATCGGTTTGGGACCGACTTTACAGAATTGAACCGCCAGTGGCGCGTGTTCTTCAGCACAGAAGGTGCGAGCCCGCGAGCGATCCTGATCGGTATTCTCGCCATCATCATCTGTAGTGGTGCAGCGGGCGTACTGACGGCTGCGTTGCATTGGCCATCAGTTGCGGCGTGGGGATTGGCGATAGCGATGTTCGTAGGTGGCGGATGGTTGTTCTCCCGCTGGTTCGGTCGAGAATTGCAGCCTCTCACGGTCGCTGGGCTTGCGGAGATTGTACAAGCGGGTCGCTGGCCATCTGATCCCGCCGATGTCCGCTAAGTCGTCGTGTCCCGACAGGCTGCTTTTATCGTCAAAGCCGGAGCTTTATCGTCAAAGCCGGAATAGCTGCCATGCCCGCCTTCCGCAAATTCCAGCGATTGGCACGCAATCAAATCGTGTACGCTGCCGAGACTGGACGATGAGACCAATCGGCGCCACAAGAGCGCCATGACGGGACCACCCGACTCCGCCGATCAAGCTGCCGCGACCGTGCGCCGGCATGGGCTGGTGACGCGGCTTTGGCACTGGCTGAACGCGCTGTGCCTCCTTATCCTGTTCAAGAGCGGCCTCGGCATCTTCAATGCCCATCCCCGGCTCTATTGGGGCCAGTATGGCGCCAACTTCGACCATGCCTGGCTGGAGAAGAGCCGCTTCGGCGCGCTGTGGACGCTCCCTTCCGCTTATGACCTCGCGCTCTCGCGCCGCTGGCACCTGAGCACCGCACTGATCTTCGCCTTCGGGCTGCTGGCGTTCATGCTGTGGAGCCTCGCCAACGGCCATTTCCGCCGCGACCTCAAGGTGACGCGCGCGGACGTTTCAGCGCGGCATCTGGGGCAGGAAATCGCCGATCACGCGCGGCTTCGCTTCCCGAAAGGCGCGGCAGCACTACGCTATAACAGCCTGCAGAAATGGAGCTATGTCGTGGTGATCTTCGTGCTGCTGCCGGCGATGATCTTCACGGGCCTCGCCATGTCGCCAGGCATGGATGCGGCATGGCCCTGGCTGCTCGATATTTTCGGTGGCCGGCAGTCGGCGCGGTCGGTGCATTTCATCGCGGCGTGGCTATTGGTGGCGTTCTTTGTCGTGCACATCTTGATGGTGCTGCTCGCTGGCCCGCTCAATTTGCTGCGGAGCATGATTACTGGCCGGATGCGGGTCGTGTTGGAGGAAAGGTCATGAGCCTCCTGACCCGGCGCGCATTGGTGGGCTCGCTGGCAGCGGGCGGGGCAGGGCTGTTGTCTGGCTGCGACAGCATCGGTCAGAGCCCACAGGAGCGCGAGTTGCTCTTCACTGCCGAGAATTTCCATCGCTGGAGCCAGCGGCTTCTTCTGGCGCCCGATGCATTGGCGCGCGAGTACCGCCCGGAGGAGCGCTCGCGTATTTTCCGTTCAAACGGCACGGCGAACCCCGCGACAGAGCATTATAAGGCGCTGTGGCGCGGCAATTTCGCGGACTGGCGGCTGGACGTGACGGGGCTGGTCGCACGGCCACTGCGCCTCTCACTCGCGGACATTGCCGCGATGCCCCACCGCGAGCAGATCACCCGGCATGACTGCGTGGAGGGCTGGAGCGCGATCGGGAAATGGCGCGGCGTGCCGCTCGCCCGCGTGCTGGAGGCGGCCGGGCTGAAGGATCGCGCGCGCTATCTCGTCTTCCATTGTCTCGACGAATGGGGCGGTGGCATCGGCACTGGTTATTATGAGAGCATCGACCGGGTGGACGCCTTCCATCCGCAGACGATCCTCGCATACGGCCTCAACGACCGGCCGCTGCCGGTGCAGAACGGTGCGCCGCTGCGCCTGCGGGTCGAGCGGCAACTCGGCTACAAGCAGGCGAAATACCTTGCGCGGATCGATGCGGTGGACAGCTTGCTCGCCGTGCGCGGCGGCAAGGGCGGCTATTGGGAGGATCGCGCCGGCTATGAATGGTATGCCGGTATCTAGCACTGCCTGGCGAACTCTCTTCCGCCGTCATCTGTGCTTCCGGGCCGACTGCCGGCGTCCATTCTCGTCACCCTGAACTTGTTTCAGGGGCCATTTTATTCTCAGGATTTTCCTGCGGCCATGGATGCTGAAACAAGTTCAGCATGACGGCATTTATGTATCCAGCTGAGTTCACCCACTAATCCGCATCAAGCCCTTGATCCCGGCGGGCGGTCGGGGCTAGCCCAGTCCCATGAAGATGTTGAGCCGACTCCTTGCCACGGCAATCAGGCAGGGAACCCTCGAGCTGCGCTATCCCGATGGCGTTGTGGATGTGATCGGCACGCCTGCTGAGGGCTTTCCCGATGTAGCGGTGCGCTTCACGCAAAACAGCGCGGCGGCGGCTATCGTCCGCGATCCCGCGCTGGGCGCGGGCGAGGGCTATATGGACAGCCGCATGCTCGTCGAGCAGGGGACGATCTGGGATCTCGTCATGCTCGTCGGCGCCAACACGCGGCTGGAAAACGGCACGTTCATCAGCGAACTCGGCACGGTCGGCAAGCTGCGTGAGCGGCTCAAGCACTGGCGCGACGGGCATAACAAGCGGGCGCGCTCCAAGGCGAACGTTGCGCATCATTACGACCTGTCCGATCGGCTCTACGATCTCTTCCTGGATGCCGACCGGCAATATAGCTGCGCCTATTTCACTGATCCGGAGACGGTGGGGCTGGAGCAGGCTCAGCTAGAGAAGAAGGCGCATATTGCCGCGAAGCTCGACCTGAAGCCGGGCCAGCGTGTGCTGGACATTGGCTGCGGCTGGGGCGGCATGGCGCTTTATCTCAACCGCGTGGCAGATGTGGACGTGCTGGGCGTCACACTCTCCGAGGAGCAGCTCAAGGTCGCGCGCCGCCGGGCGAAGGACGCGGGCGTGGAAAAGCGCGTCCGCTTCGAACTCATCGACTATCGCGACGTACAGGGACCGTTCGACCGGATCGTGTCGGTGGGCATGTTCGAGCATGTCGGCCTGCCGCAATATCGCGAGTTCTTCCGCACCTGCCACAATCTGCTGACGCCCGAAGGCGTGATGCTGCTCCACACCATTGGCCGGCTGGACGGGCCGGGCAGCACGGACGCTTTCACGCGCAAATATATTTTCCCCGGCGGCTATGCGCCTGCTCTGTCCGAGATTCTGGCGGCGAGCGAGCCCAACAAGCTGCTGCCGACCGACATCGAGACGCTGCGGCTGCACTATTACCACACGCTTCAGCGCTGGTACGCGCGCACGGTGGCGGCGAAGGACGAGATCGTCGCGCTCTATGACGAGCGCTTCTACCGGATGTGGACCTTCTATCTCGCGGCTTCGGCCTCCGGCTTCCGATATGGGTCGCAGACCATCTATCAGCTGCAATATGCGCGGGACCGCGACACCCTGCCGATCACGCGGGATTATATGGCCGAAGCTGAAGCCCGTTATCGGGCCATTGGGTAGTATCGGTGGCGCGCTTTCCCGGCGCGCCACGAGGTGAGTCAGCCGGGCCTCAGAGCCCGGCCCCTCCGGATCAGACCAACGCGGCCTTGTAGAGCTTGGTGAGTTCAGCCCAGGCGCGTTCCGCCTCTTTTTCGACATAGGCAGCGCTGCCGGGCACGCACCAGCCATGGTCGCCATTATAGACCTCGACCGTCGCGGTCTTCTTTGCCGCCGCGAATGCCGACTTCAATATGTCTTTGGATTTGGGATCCCGCGCGTCGTCGTTTTTGGCGATCGCGACGAGATAGGAGGCGTTGGTCTTCGGGATCAACAGATGCGGGCTGCTCGGCTGATCCGTGGTGAGGCCGCCGCCGTGGAAGCTGCCCACCGCCCGGATGCGCGCAGGCACTGCCGCCGCCGTGCGGAAGGAGAGAGGGCCGCCCATGCAATAGCCCTGCACGCCGGCCTTCGCCTTCTTGTTCGTTTGCGGCTGCGCATCGAGAAATGTGAGAAAGGCCTGCGCGTCGCGATCGACCGCATCGTCGGTCAGCTTGCCGCGAAAACCCATGAGGATCTCGCGCGTCTGCGGATTGCTAAAGTCGATGGCGCCGTCGATCACAGGCGCTTTCTTGTCGCGGTAGAACGGGTTGACCACGAGCACGACATAGCCCTGCGCGGCAAGGCGCCTGCCGAGATCGCGGAAGACCGGACGCAGGCCCATGATATCGGGCCAGACAAGCACGGCGGGCCATGTGCCCTTTCCGGCGGGATGGAAGAGCGCCGCGTCCGCCTGACCGTCGGCCGTCTTCACGGTGACGTCCTTCTCCACGACATTCTCGGCGGCTTTGGCGCAGGCGCTGACAAATCCGGCAACGGCGACGCCGGCTGCCACGAAGCGCCGGCGGCTGACGCTCCAGTCCTCAATGAGGCCGGGATGAATATCCTGATCGCACATGGCCGTGAGTCTCTCCCTTTATGATCGGGCGGGAGGCTCGTCGCTCAGCGGCTCGCTGTCAATGGGGTGGGCTGCGCGGACCTAAAGGCTCCCATAGCCCGGCGCATCCCCATGGTGACGGGCCTGCCAGCGGGCGCGGCGGCGCCAGCCGAAGCGGCGGCGTTTGCGCAGATGCAGGGTAGGCCAGTGTCCATGGTCGCATCGCCCGGCGAGGCGCATCCCTTCCTTCCGATAGGCTGCGAGTACGGCGTCCGCCTGCTCGTTCAGGAGTCCGGCGAGAATGAGCGAGCCGCCCTCGGCCAGTTGCGCGCAGAGGCCCGGCGCCAACTCGATGAGAGGGCCGGCCAGGATATTGGCCATGATGAGATCATAAGGGGCAAGGCCAGTAATCAGCGGATCGTCGACACCCGGTGCGTCCCGTAGGAGGAGGCGGCCCGGTCCTTCGCCCAGCGTCACGCCATTCCGTTCGGCATTCTCCGCTGTCACGGTGATCGCCACCGGATCGATATCGGAGGCTATGGCGTGGGCACGCGGCCACAGCGAGAGTGCCGCGAACGCGAGCAGACCCGTGCCCGTGCCGATATCCGCGATATTGCCGAAGCGGTGACCGGAGAGCGCAAGTTGCTCAAGCGTCAGCAGGCATCCTCGCGTCGTCTCATGCTGGCCAGTGCCGAACGCCCGGCTCGCGGGGATGTTGAAGGCGACATGACCAGCGGGGACCACGGCGGCGTCATCATGCACGATATAGAAGCGCCCCGCCGCTACGGGGTCGAGACCGCTCTGGCTCTGGGTCACCCAGTCGGTGTCCGGGAGCCGCTCAAGCTTCGTGGCGCTCAGGTCCGCGCCCGGCACGAGAGCCAGAACCGCCTCGATCTCGTCGGCATTGGGCTCATGATCGAAAATGGCGTCCAGCAGCCACGCGTCCGGGCTGTTCTCGTCCACTTCCCGCGTGGAGAGCGCGGGCATGCCGGACCAATCCCCGAGCATGTCGTCGCTCTCGGCTTCGATGGCCAGAGCTTCGGTCCGGCTGCAGGGAATGGAGAGCTGCCATGCTTCCAGTTCGGAGGCAGGCGCGGCGGATTTTTGTTTTCTGGCCATCGCCCAGCCTAGAACGATGGTGGCCTGATGTTCAATCCATCAGTGTCGCGAACCATAGCCGCCCGCTCGCGCGCGGACGGGCAGGTTCTGCTGAACGGCCCCTTCCGAATCGGAGCGCAGGCGATCGAGGCGAATCTGGACATCATTGAAGCCCTGTTCGAGCGCGTCGATCTCCGAAGCCACGATTTCCGTGTCCTGGCGGATCGCGGAAATGTTGCTCGACATTGAATCGGCCGCAAGTGCGGTTTCGTCGACAGCAGCCGTTATCATCGTCACGGTCTGCGATTGCGCGTCCATGGCGCTGCGGATGCGCACGCCCATGCTGTGAACATCCTGCACTGTCGCGCGAATCCGCTCGTTGGTTTCGACCGAAAGACGCGTCGCGTTCTGGATCGCTGCAATCTTCTGGGCGATGTCGTCGGTTGCCCGCGCGGTCTGATTGGCGAGGCTCTTTACTTCCTGTGCGACCACCGCGAAGCCGCGACCGGCATCGCCTGCGCGCGCCGCCTCGATCGTGGCGTTGAGCGCGAGAAGGTTGGTCTGCCCGGCAATGTCCCGGATCAGGCCGAGAATGGATTCGATCGACTTGGCGTGGTCGGAGAGCGTCGCGGACATCTCCACGGCGTCCCCGGCCTGCTGCGAGGCGAGCGCCGCAACGTCGGCGGCGTCATCGACTTCGGAGCGCGCATCGTCGATCGCCCGGATAAGCCCGGAGGAGGTGTGTGCCGCCTCGCGCATGGCGATCGCGGACTGCTCCGCGGCAGCCGCGACTTCCGATGCCTTGTCGAGCATGCCGCGCGTGGCAGCGGACGTCTCTCGTGCCTGATCGCGCAGGCGCAGGCCAAGTTGCGTCGTGCCGTCGATCTGGTCCGTCAAAATATGGGCGAAGGCCGCGCGCTGCTGCTCGCGCTGTTCGGCGTCCTTCTGGGCCATTGCCTGCGTGTGGACGGAGCAGATTGTCTCCGCGCCGAGCAGCGCGAGATGGCGCATGGCGTCAAAAAGCGCTGCATTTTCCTGAGGGTCCGCAGTGGCAGTGCGGATGAGATCGCGGATCTTGTCCATCGCGGCGCTGAGGCTCAGCAGTTGCACGCAGACGGGCAGTTCGCCGTAGCGGGTGTCGTGGATCAGCTTTCGGCAGTGCGCACCCCAGGCGTCCCGGTCGACATGAAGAAGCATATCGCGGTAGAAATCCGCAGTGAGTGCCTGCATTTCCACGTTTTCGTAGGGGCGAAGCATGATTTCGGCGGGTGCGTGGTTGAGCTGGGCTTCCATCGCCGCCTTCACGACGCTGTCCAGTTGCGGCATCACGAGCGTGCCGATGCGCTGTGTCGCTTCGACGAGAGTGCCGTTCGGATCGACCTTCCGGACTTTTTCCGCCATCGTCAGGTTTTCAAGCTTGGGCGTCATTCGTCTCTCTTTGTGTTTCCGGGCGGTCCCCGCCGCCCAATTGACGATGGTCCATAGTCGGGGGCTCGTTAATTCGACGTTTAAGACAATTGCGTCTCTGCTTTGTTCGTTCAGGGAACCCCAACGCGTTTGCAGTGTCGCGCGATTGCGCTAAAGCGCTGCCAAACATGACAGGGACGGACAGATAATCATGGCGCAATCTGCACGGCGACCGCTTTCGCCGCACCTCAGCATCTGGCGGTGGGGGCCGGGAATGCTGGTTTCCATCCTTCATCGCGCCACAGGCGATGGCCTTGCCATTGTGGGCACGATTGGCTTTGTCTGGTGGCTCTATGCAATTGCGGCCGGCTCCGCGAGCTACGCGCTGTTCCTGTCCGTCGCCACGAGCTGGTTCGGCTATGTGGTAATGGTGGGGCTGAGCTGGGCGTTCTTCCAGCATATGGCCTCGGGCCTGCGTCACCTCGTGCTCGATATGGGCGCGGGTTACGAGCTCAAGACCAACAAGTTCTGGGCGAAGATGACCATCGTTTTCTCGATCACGCTCACGATTTTCTTCTGGGCGTGGATGCTGGTGGGGAGGGCAGCCTGATGCGCGGCGGTACGGAACTCGGCCGGGTTCGCGGCCTCGGCTCGGCAAAAAGCGGCACGCATCACTGGATTCTCCAGCGCTTCACGGCGGTGGGCAATCTGCTGCTGGTGTCCTGGCTTCTGTTCAGCTTCGTGCGCCTGCCTGCCTTCGATCATGCAACGGTGTCTGGCTGGTTGGCTCAGCCATTGGTCGCGGTGCCGATGATCCTGATGCTCGTCAGCGTCTTCTGGCATCTGCGCCTCGGCCTGCAGGTTCTTATCGAGGACTATGTCCATGACGACGGGTTGAAGTTCGCCGTCATCCTCCTCCTCAATTTCTTCGCGATCGGCGGGGCCGCGTTCGGCCTCTTCTCGGTCGCCAAAATCGCTTTCGCCGGGGGCGCTCTCTGATGTCGGACACTTCTTCTACGGCTGCCTACAAGATCATCGATCACAGCTACGACGTCGTCGTGGTGGGCGCTGGCGGCTCCGGCCTGCGCGCGACAATGGGCGCGGCCGAGGCTGGCCTCAAGACGGCGTGCGTCACCAAGCTTTTCCCGACCCGCAGCCACACCGTTGCCGCGCAGGGCGGTATCGCCGCGAGTCTGGGCAACAATACGCCGGACCACTGGACCTGGCACATGTACGATACCGTCAAGGGATCGGACTGGCTCGGCGACCAGGACGCCATCGAGTATATGGTGCGCGAGGCGCCCGCCGCAGTTTATGAGCTGGAGCATGCGGGCGTGCCGTTCAGCCGCAACGACAACGGCACGATCTATCAGCGGCCGTTTGGCGGCCACATGCAGAATATGGGCGAAGGCCCGCCCGTGCAGCGCACGTGCGCCGCTGCCGACCGCACTGGCCATGCCATGCTTCACGCGCTCTATCAGCAGAGCCTGAAGTATGACGCGGATTTCTATATCGAATATTTCGCGCTCGATCTCATCATGGAAGACGGGCCGGACGGGAAGGTCTGCCGGGGCGTCATTGCGCTCTGCATGGACGATGGCTCCATCCATCGCTTTCGCGCTCATGCCGTGGTGCTGGCGACCGGCGGCGGCGGGCGTGTCTACCAGTCCGCCACTTCTGCCCACAGTTGCACCGGCGACGGTAACGGCATGGCTCTGCGCGCAGGTATTCCGCTGCAGGACATGGAGTTCGTGCAGTTCCACCCGACCGGCATTTACGGCGCGGGCGTGCTCATCACCGAGGGTGCGCGCGGCGAAGGCGGCTACCTCACCAACAGCGAGGGCGAGCGCTTCATGGAGCGTTATGCGCCTTCGGCGAAGGATCTCGCGAGCCGCGACGTGGTTTCCCGCTCAATGGCGATGGAAATCCGCGAAGGGCGCGGCGTCGGCAAGGAAAATGACCATATTTTCCTGCACCTCGATCATATCGATCCCAAAGTTCTGCACGAGCGTCTGCCGGGCATCACCGAGACCGGCAAGATCTTCGCGGGCGTCGACCTCACCAAAAAGCCGCTACCGGTCGTGCCTACGGTCCATTATAATATGGGCGGTATCCCGACGAACTATCACGGCGAGGTCGTCCATATCCGCAATGGCGACCCCGATGCGGTGGTCCCAGGCCTGTTCGCGGTGGGCGAGGCGGCGTGCGTTTCCGTCCATGGCGCCAATCGCCTTGGGTCCAACAGCCTGATCGATCTCGTGGTCTTCGGCCGCGCGACCGGGCTGCGGCTCAAGGAAATCGTCGTCCCCAATACGCCGCATCGGCCGCTTCCCAAGGGGTCGGAAGATCTGTCGCTTGGCCGGCTCGATCATTTCCGCCATGCGAAGGGTGGGACGCCCACTGCCAACCTGCGGCTCGACATGCAGAAGACGATGCAGCGCCACGCCGCCGTGTTCCGCGATACCGCGCTGCTTGCCGAGGGCGTCGGCAAGATAGACGCGATCTACAAGGGCCTCGGCGACATCGGCATCACCGACCGCTCACTGGTGTGGAACACGGATCTGGTCGAGACGCTCGAGCTCGACAATCTGATGAGCCAGGCCGTCGTGACGATGCACTCCGCCGCCAACCGCAAGGAGTCGCGCGGCGCTCACATGCATGAGGATTTCCCCGAGCGCGACGACCAGAATTGGATGAAGCACACGGTCACGGCGTTCGAAGGCTGGGGCGGCAAGGGCGGCAAAGTCGGCATCGATTATCGCCCTGTCCATGAGTACACACTCACGGACGAGGTCTCGTACATCAAGCCCAAGAAGCGCGTCTATTAATCGCTGACCGGGTGAGATCCGCCGGACTGCGGAGAAAAGCGTTGAGCAGAACAGACCGCGCGTGGCGGCGCTGGGGGGAGGTCGACCCCTATTTCGCCGTGCTCAGCGATCCTCGCTACCGCGCGAACCAGCTTGCCGCGAACCGCACGGCGTTTTTCGAGACGGGCGACGCCTATATTGCAGACCGACTTGCCCGCGCGCAGGAGCATTTCGGCTTCACGACGCGAGGGCGCGCGCTCGATTTCGGATGCGGTGTTGGCCGGCTCACTCTGGCGCTTGCCGATCGCTTCGAGGCGGTGACCGGACTGGATGTCGCCCCTGCCATGCTGGAGGAAGCCCGCGTCAACGCCGCCGGGCGATCCAACATCGATTTCCTGCTGTCGGACGACCGGCTGGCCAATGCGCCTGGCCACTATGATCTGGTGATAAGCCTCATGGTGCTGCAGCATATCCCCGTCGAGCGCGGCATGCGGATCGTGGCGATGCTGCTGGATCGGGTGGCGCCCGGCGGTATCGCGTCGCTGCATGTCTGCACGAACCGGGGTGACACACCGAGGCAACGGTTCAACTATTGGGCGCAGCGCAGAGTGCCCGGCGTCCGCGGCTTCTTCAACCTCTGGCACGGGCGGCCATGGGCTGAACCTCTGATGGAAATGAACGCCTATCCGCTCGATGCGATTGTCGCGCTGGGCCGGAAAAAGGACTTCGGTGAACCGCTGATACAGTTCGATCACCACGGGCGGTTCGAAACGGCGCAGCTACTTGTGCAAAGGGCCGGGTAAGGCCGGGGTGCCCGTCGATTTGGCGCCTATGCCCGCCGCCCGGGGGTTTCCGGGTCCGGCGGGTCGAGGGGGCAGGAAAATCAGCCGTGCAGCAGGGCGATTTCCTGTTTGATGGCGAGCTTCCGCTTCTTGAGCGTTGCTACCAGAAGCGAATCGGGAAAGGGCCGTGCCGACTCGATTCTTATCCGGGCATCGAGCCCGGCATGCTTGGCGTTAAGTGCGGAAATATGTGTGGTTTCCATCCTGTCCTCCTTATGCCGTTGCTTGGAAGCCTAGAAAGTAGATCATGAAACCGGGGGCTTGTCTGCCGGAATCGGAGAGCTTTCGACGGGACGACGCGTCTGGCGAGATGAGCCGAGATTGGGGGCGGTCAGGGCACCCAATGCAGTTTTGCTCGAAACAATGTTATTGAATATTAACGACTTTTGGTTCGACTGCGTCACGGCCCTTGCTTTGCTGCCGGTCTTTGGCGATGCGAGAGCCGCGCGCGCCGTGCGGGGGTTGGAACTGGGGTCGGACAATGAGCGTCGAGGAAATCGAACAGCGACTCGAGGGACTTCGAATCGAGCATCGCGATCTCGATTGCGCGATCATCGCCCTTTCCGAAGCGGTTCTTGCCGATCAGCTTCAACTGGCGCGGTTGAAGAAGCGCAAGCTGCGCCTTCGCGATGAAATTTCGGTGCTGGAAAGCAGCCTCATTCCCGATGACATTGCCTGAAGCTATTCCGCCCGCGACTGGCCGGATGAAATTCTGAGCCAGTCTGGCACATTGCCTTTCATTAGAGGCGGCCTGGCCTTCGAACGAGGTTAACCGCCAAGACAGAGAGCGGGGAACTGTGCCAGCAGCTTCACATGCGTGACACTATCTCCATGGTTCGGAATCTGGACAAGCATCTGGTCGACAATCTGTATGTCGAGGCAATGGTGCTCGCGGACGAGGCGCGATCCTTCTTCGACCAGCGAGCGGACGAACATCGGGTTCTTCTCGACAATCGGGGCCGGGTCGACTTCGCCTGTGAGGCGCTCAAGGCGACAACGCGGCTTATGCATGTCATCGCGTGGTTGCTCACCCAGCGCGCAATCCTGAACGGGGAACTCCCCCGGCACGCACGCGAGGAAGAAGCGCATCGATTGGGTCTTGCCGCACCCACCGACTCTACGGTCACCCAGCAGTTCCGACAGGACATGGCCACTCTGATTGTCGCGAGCGAAGATCTTTATGATCGAGTCGCGCGGCTCGAACGCCAGTTGCTGGGCCGAATCCAGGATGTTGCGCCCGCTCCGCCGCCAAGCCCAGCCCGCGATCTCATGGCCCGTCTCGAACGCGCGCTCTGACTGCATGGGTCGCGGACGGGCAGTCGCTCGCCTCATTTTGTCGCGATCCGGCCCTTTGCATCGTGATTGCAGTTGCGCGGTGGGGTCAATCACCTAGACAGGGCCCATGTCGCGATGGCCGGACGCGCGCACGCGCAGAAGTCTGCTTATCTTGTGCGCGCCCGCGCTCGCCCTCTGGGAATTGCCTCTTAGCGCGCAGACTGTGCCCGCTCCTTCTCAGGCGGGCGAACCGCAGGTCAGCACTGAGCTTGAGGATATGCCGGACATTGGCCTCGACTGGCCGGACCTGACTGCTCCCGAGCCGACAGTGGGTAATCAGGCGGCCGATGCGGGCGTTGCTACGACAACGGCTCCCGAACAGGAGCGTGCGAAAGAAAGCGCCCCGAGTCTGGTAACGGGCAGGGTCGCGCCGCCAGTTCTCGATCCCGCCGAAGCCCGCGCGCGGGATGCGGAAGCCCTCGCGGGGATCGATCCCGGCGCGGAACTGCCTTACATCGTGTCGTTCACAGGGGCGGACGAAGCAATCGACCAGATCTTCGAGGATCGCTTCGATCTCCTCTCAGAACTCAGAAAGGGTGAGAAGAAAAGCGCCAATCTCGGCCAGATCAACCGGCGTGGGCGGGCCGACGCCGATCTGGTCGATCAGTTGATGCGCACGCGCGGATATTATGATGCGCGCGTGACGTTTCGCATGATGCTGGAGCGGCCACAGCCTCCGCTGGTTGGCGCCCGGCTGCAGGTGGTTCCGGGCAATCGCTACCTGCTCACACAGGTCGATCTCAATGGCCTGTCCGCCAGCAACGCGCGGGAAAAGGCGCTGCGAGATCTCTTCGAAATCGCACCGGGCACGCCCGCCGACACCGATCTGATTCTCGGAGCTGTCGGCCGTCTGCGAACGGGGCTGGCGGAAGGAGGCTATCCCTTCGCCAAGGTCTCCGAGCCGGAACTGCGCGTCGATCATGATGATCGCGACGCTCAGCTGGTCGTTAACGTGGCGACCGGCGGCTTCCGCAACTTCGGCCGCATCATCGTGGAGGGCGATCCGCCTTTCGGCGCGGAGCACATTGCTGAATTTGCGCGCTTCGAGCCGGGCGAGCCGTTCAATCAGGCCGACGTGGTCGATCTCAACAGCGCAATCATCGCGACAGGGCTCGCGGGCTCGCTCACGATCACGCCGAAGGAAGGCGCGAGCGACGATACGGTCGACCTCATCATCGCGATGTCCAAGGCGCCGCCGCGCACCGTCGCCGGGCTGCTGGGCTATGGCACAGGTGAAGGCGCGCGTGCCGAGGTGAGCTGGCAGCATCGCAATTTCTTCCCGCCGGAAGGCGCGATGACTTTGCGTGCCGTCGTCGGCACCAATGAGCAGAGCGCATCCGCGATCTTCCGGCGGAACAACTTCCACAAGCGAGACCGCGCTCTCAATCTGGAAGTCACCGCCGCCAACCTCAATCAGAATGCCTATGAGGCGCGGACGTTCGGCGTCGCGGCCAGTCTGGAGCGACAGACCAATCTCATCTTCCAGAAGAAATGGACCTGGTCGCTGGGTTCCGAGCTGCGCATAAGCGACGAGCGCCGGCTCTACGGCACGGACCCCGTGCCTCGCCGCCTGCTCTACGTGATCGGCGCAGTTCCGGTGAGCCTGGGCTATGACGGCAGCGACGATCTCCTCAACCCGTCGGAAGGCTTCCGGCTTTCCGGGCGCGCATCTCCCGAACTCTCGTTGCAGGGCAATGTCTTTGGCTATGTCCGGCTGCAGGTGGACGGCAGCGCCTATATGCCGATGAATGACCGGCTGGTTCTTGCCGGGCGGGTTCGTCTGGGCACGATTGTGGGTGCGGGGCGAGACCGGATCGCACCGACGCGGCGCTTCTACGCGGGCGGTGGCGGATCGGTGCGCGGCTATGCCTATCAGGCCATCGGCCCGCGCGACATCAACAATGATCCGCTGGGAGGTCGCAGCCTGACCGAAATGGCGGTGGAGGCGCGCTTCCGCTTCGGTAGCGAGAACCAGTTCGGCATCGTGCCCTTCCTGGATGCAGGAACGATTTCCACGAATCCGCTTCCCTCCGCCAGCGATCTGCGCGTGGGCGCGGGCATCGGTGTGCGCTATTACAGCAATTTCGGGCCGATCCGGATCGACGTCGGCACGCCGATCAACCGGCAGTCGGGCGACTCTCGCATCGGCGTATACGTTTCGCTGGGTCAGGCCTTCTGATGGCCGAGCTGCCGGAACCGCTGGACGCGCCGACAGAGGCTTTCCCTGCGCGTCGCCGCAAGCGCCGCTGGATCGGCCCGGGCGTCCTCCTTCTCGTTCTGCTGGTACTCGGCGCGATTTCAGGCGCACTGTACTGGATCGACACGCCGCGCGGACATGGCTTTCTGATCCAGCGACTGGCGCAATGGCAGACATCGACCGGGCTTCGGATCACCGTCGGCTCGATCGACGGCAGCATCTACAAGCACGCGCGTTTGCGCGACGTCCGCTTCTATGACCTCAAGGGCGAATTCGCGCGGATCGATGATGCGGTTTTGCAATGGTATCCGCTGGGCTGGCTCTCAAAGCGGCTCGATGTCGATCATTTGCGCATCGTCCAAGCACGGCTGGATCGGCTGCCGGCCCTGCGCCCCACAGCCAAGCAGAGTTCGATCCTGCCCGGTTTCGACGTGCGGGTGGGGGAACTGCAGGTGGCGCGGCTGGACCTGGGGGCCGCGATTGCCCGCACGCCGCAGATCGTGCGCCTCTCCGGTCGTGCCGAAATCTTGCGCGGGCGGCTCATCGTCGATCTCAACGCCAACTCCCGCGACACGGCGGATGCAGTGCGACTATCGATCGACAGCCGGCCCGACGACCGCAAGTTCGATATTGATGCGCAGGTCTCAGCTCCGGCGGGAGGGATTATCGGGACGCTGGCTGGCGTGAAGACGCCGCTGGCTTTGGCGGTGCGCGGCGATGGCGACTGGCGGCGCTGGCGCGGCCGCCTCGTGGCGCTCGACAACGGAAAGCTGACCGCCAATGTTGCAATCGAGGCGAGTGAGGGGCGGTATCGCCTGTCGGGTCCGCTCGCTATGGTCGGGCCGCTGGCTGGCATTGGCAGGCAACTGCGTAGCTCCAGCGCATTGGTCGATGCCGACTTCACTCTGAAGAACCGGGTCTGGCGGGGGTCGGCCGGTGCCAGCGTGCGGGGTGTGCGAGCCGGTGTGGAGGGTGGCCTCGACCTTGGCCGCAATCGCTTCGATGATCTGCTCGTGGACTTGCGCCTTGCCGATCTCTCCACGCTCGTGCGGGGGGCACAGGGGAAAGACGCCGCGCTCAAGGCCCGCCTTTCTGGCCCATTCGACAATTTCGGGCTTGAGTATCTGCTCGCCGTGCCGCGACTGGGGCAAGGCAAGACAGCGCTCGTGGACCTGCGCGCAAAGGGGCAGGGACGGGTGGTCAAAGGGCAGACCATATTGCCGTTGCGCCTCACTGCCAGAGCGCTGGCGCTGGGCTCACCGGTGATCGACAGCAGGCTGCGCAATCTCGTGGCGGACGGCCGGTTGACCTATGCCAATGGTCGCCTGACCAGCGGACCGGTTGCGCTGCGAGCATCGGGACTCGCGGGCCGATTGCAGATCGACGCAGTGCCGGCGCGCGGGCTGTTTGCAGTCAATCTCGACGCTCGGCTGGCCCAGTTCGCTATTCCACGATTTGGCATCACGGATGTGGAGGCGAGGGTGCGTTATGCAACGCCGGGCACGGGCGGCGTGGCCGGGCTTTCTGGCAAGGCCTCTGCCGTGATGCGTCGGTTCGACAATGCTTTCCTGCGCGGCATTGCCGGGGGATTGCCCCGTGTGACGAGCGATCTCGCACTCGCGCCGGACGGTCGCCTGCTGCTGCGCAATCTGCGCCTCAGCGCACCCGCGATCAGCATTGCTGGCAATGGCGCCCGCAATCGCGACGGCACCGTTCATTTCGAAGGGGCGGGCACCCACCGGAATTATGGGCCGCTGCGCCTGACTCTCGACGGCCAGATTGATCGGCCCCGTGTTGACCTCGTTTTCGCGCGCCCGATGGATGCAGCCCGGCTCGCCGATGTCCACGTCGTCCTTGTGCCGGATCAGGCGGGCTATCAGATGCAGGCGAACGGCGGGTCCATGCTCGGCCCGTTCACGTTGGCCGGGGCCGTATTGCTCCCCGCCGGGGCGGACGCTACGATCAACGTTGCCCGCCTCGCCGTGAGCGATGTCGTCGCGGCAGGCCAGCTTCAGGCCGTTACCGGCGGGCTCTCCGGCCGGCTTAACCTGACCGGTCCGGCCAGCGGCACGACACGTCTTTCTGTGGAGGATGGCACGCAGATCGTGGCGGTCGACCTCAATCTCGATCGCGCCCGTTTCAACGGGACGCCCTCGATCGCGATCAACCGGGGAACCGTTCAGGCGCGGATCGCGCTCGTACCGGGAGCCACAAGCGTGGACGCGACAGCCCAGATGCGGGGCGTTCGCTACGGCACGATCCGGGTCAACAGGCTCGCGGCCACTGCCAAGCTCGTCAACGGGTCGGGGCAGGCCACTGCAAGCTTCATTGGTCAGGGCGGGCGCTTGTTCGACCTCCAGATGCGCGCCGCGATCACGCCGGAGAGTGTCGGCGTGGATCTGGCGGGAACGCTGGATCAGCAGTCGATCAGCCAGTCGGGTCGGGCGATCTTCACGCAGGAGGATAGCGGCTGGCGGCTGGCACCTGTGACCTACACTTATCGTGGAGGCCAGTTGCGGCTGGGCGGATTGCTGGGCGCGACCAGCACGCATGTGGAAGCGAACCTCGTGAACGCGCCGCTGGCGCTGATGGACCTTATAAACAGTGATCTGGGTCTGGGCGGAACGGTGAATGGCTCAGTGATTTACGACGCGCCGCGTGGGGGCGTGCCGCAGGGCCGCATCAACGTGCGGGTGAACAAGCTGACCCGCTCGGGTCTGGCGCTCAGTTCGACGCCTATTGATCTGGGCATCAACGCCGAGATCAACCAGAACCGCGCTGCCGTGCGTGCGGTGGTGGCGGACGGGGGCAAGGTGATCGGCCGTGCTCAGGCGCTCATCGCGCCGCTGGGCGAGGGGTCGCTGATGGAGAGGCTTAATGCAGCGCCTCTGCGCGGGCAGCTGCGCTTTTCGGGCAATGCCGATACGCTCTGGCGCCTTACCAATATCGAGCTTTTCGCTCTGGCAGGCGATGTCCAGATCACGGCCGATGCCACTGGCACTCTGGCTGACCCGCAGATCAGCGGACTGGTGCGCGCGCGCGGGGGCAGGATCGCTAGCCCTGTCACGGGCATGACGCTCGAGAATGTGAATGCGGAAGGGCGGTTCAACGGGTCTCAGCTCAATCTCACTACGCTCAACGGCCGTACGAAGAATGGCGGCACCGTCTCCGGCAATGCGCGCTTTACGTTCTCAGGCGAGCGCGGCGTCGGCATGGACGTCTCGCTTCAGACAGAGCGCGCCACGATCCTCGATCGCGACGACATTGGCGCGACGGTCACCGGGCCGCTCCGCATCCAGTCGGACGGATATGGCGGATCGATTTCGGGCAATCTGGAAGTGGTCTCCAGCCGGTTCGTGCTTGGGAGGGCCGCGGCTGTCGCCCAGATTCCGCAGCTTAATCTGGTGGAGATCAACCGGCGGGGCGACGAGATCGAAGCGCCCCGGCCGCCAGCGCCCTGGACCCTCGCCATAAAGGCCACCGCCAACAACCGCTTTGCTGTGGAAGGGCTGGGTATGCAGAGCGAGTGGGCGATGAACGTCGATATCGGTGGCACCGTGGTCGCGCCGACATTGAGCGGCACAGCCAATCTGGTGCGCGGCGACTATGATTTCGCGGGGCGACGCTTCGAGCTGCGCGAAGGGCGTCTGCGCTTTTCCGGCGACACGCCGATCAACCCGGTGCTGGACATCCGCGCGGTCGCGGACGTCACAGGCCTCAGCGCCACGATCAGCGTCACCGGCACCAGCCTCAAGCCGATCATCGCCTTTTCCAGCGTGCCCGCTATGTCTCAGGACGAACTGCTTGCCCGTATTTTGTTCGGAACCTCGATCGCCAGCCTCTCCGCGCCGGAGGCGATCCAGCTCGCCTCGGCGGTCGCGGCGTTCCAGGGTGGCGGCAGCGGGCTGGACCCAATCAATGCTCTGCGCAAGGCGACAGGTCTGTCCCGCCTGCGCATTCTCCCTGCGGACACCCAGACCGGGCAGAAGACATCGATCGGCGCCGGCAAATATATTACCCGACGTATCTATGTGGAGCTCATCACCGACGGGCAGGGTTATAGCGCCACGCGCGTCGAATATCAGATCACCCGCTGGCTGGCGCTGCTCTCCAGCGTCTCGACCATTGGGCGCCAGAGCCTGAACGCGCGCGTTTCCAAGGACTACTGATCCGCGAGCTTCGGGAAGGGTGAAGACTCAACCCGTCGCCCTGCTCCACCATTCCGACGATCAGTCTCTCGCTCACCGGATAGTCCTGGCGCTGGCCGCGTTGTGCCAGAATATCCCCCGCCACGGGGGCTTCCCAAACCAAAGGAGAGACCATCATGGCATCGACCGATATCGCAACGGATGAAACCACCCGGCTTATCGCATCGAACAAGGTGGAAGGCACCAGCGTCTACAATCGCGAGGGCGAGAAGCTCGGCTCGATCTACAATTTCATGGTCGATAAGCGCTCCGGCCAGGTCGAATATGCCGCACTGCAATTCGGCGGCTTCTTTGGCTTGGGCAGCGACTATTATCCGCTGCCGTGGAATGTGCTCGATTATGATGTGCAGCAGGGCGGCTATGTCGTGAACCTCGACAAGGCCGTGCTGGAGAAAGCGCCGCATTATGCAAGCGGAAGCGAGCCCACCTATGATCGCGACTATGGCCGTGAGGTCCACGGCTACTACGGCATTCCCTATCCTTATTGAGGCATCGGGACTTGCAAGGCGGCAAACGCTTGGCCCCGGCTACGCCCGCTGAGCGCGAGCAAAACGGCCCGGGAACGCTGGTTCCCGGGCCGCTTCTTTAAGACTGATCGCGCTCTGGATCAGGCGCTGTAGTACATGTCGAACTCGACCGGGCTGGGCGCCATTTCCCAGCGATACACTTCCGGCCACTTCAGCTCGATATAGGCGTCGATCTGATCCTTGGTGAACACGTCGCCCTTCAGCAGGAAGTCGTGGTCGGCCTCAAGGCTGTTTAGAGCCTCGCGGAGCGAACCGCAGACGGTCGGAACCTGCGAGAGCTCCTCGGGCGGCAGATCATAAAGGTTCTTGTCCATCGCCTCACCGGGATGGATCTTGTTGGTGATGCCGTCCAGGCCAGCCATCAGCAGCGCGGCATAGCACAGATAGGGGTTCGCCATCGCGTCCGGGAAGCGGAACTCCACGCGCTTCGCCTTGGCGCCCGAACCGTAGGGAATACGGCAGGAGGCCGAGCGGTTGCGGGCCGAATAGGCCAGCAGTACCGGCGCTTCAAAGCCGGGGACGAGGCGCTTGTAGCTGTTCGTCGTCGGGTTGGTGAAGGCATTGAGCGCCTTCGCATGCTTGATGACGCCGCCGATGAAGTACAGGCAGGTGTCGCTCAGACCCGCATAGCCATTGCCCGCGAAGAGCGGCTCGCCCTTGTTCCAGATGGACATGTGGGTGTGCATGCCCGAGCCGTTGTCCTGCGCGATGGGCTTGGGCATGAACGTCGCCGTCTTGCCATAGGCCTGGGCGACCATCTGCACGACATACTTGTAGATCTGCATGCGGTCAGCGGTGGTGACCAGCGTGCCGAAGGTCAGGCCCAGCTCGTGCTGCGCAGCCGCCACCTCATGGTGATGCTTGTCGCAGGGCAGGCCCATTTCGAGCATGGTCGAAACCATCTCGGCGCGGATGTCCGTGCAGGGATCGACCGGCGCGACGGGGAAGTAGCCGCCCTTGGCGCGCGGACGGTGAGCCAGGTTGCCGCCCTCATATTCCTTGCCGGTGTTGGTCGGCAGCTCGATGTCGTCGATCTTGTAGAAGGACTCGCTGTAGTCGCTGTTGAAGCGGACATCGTCGAACATGAAGAACTCGGCTTCCGGGCCGACATAGATGGTGTCGCCGAAGCCCGCCGCCTTCACATAGGCTTCCGCACGGACAGCGCAAGAGCGCGGATCACGCGTGTAGAGCTCGCCCGTGGAGGGCTCGACGATGTTGCAGAACAGGATCAGCATGGGCGTGGCGCTGAACGGATCGACATAGACGGCGTCCAGATCCGGCTTGAGGATCATGTCGGACTCGTTGATCGCCTTCCAGCCCTCGATCGAGGAGCCGTCGAACATGAAGCCTTCCTCAAGCTCATCCTCGCCGACGACACCCGAGAACATGGTCAGGTGCTGCCACTTGCCCTTCGGGTCGGTGAAGCGAAGGTCGATCCACTCGATCTCCTTCTCTTC
Organism: Sphingobium sp. CR28; assembly: GCF_052327305.1. Classification (GTDB taxonomy): domain Bacteria; phylum Pseudomonadota; class Alphaproteobacteria; order Sphingomonadales; family Sphingomonadaceae; genus Sphingobium. The sequence goes on from NZ_CP182486.1 coordinate 2,321,454, forward strand.
CACCATCTTGAGAATGTCTTTGGGCTTATTCGCCATTGTGTGACTACCTTCCTCTAGAACTGGAACGGTTGCTGGAATTTAAACGGGAGCGGCATGCCGCTAGATGGCGGCCTCATCGGTCTCGCCAGTACGAATGCGGAGCGCCTTCTCGACGTTCATGACGAAGATCTTGCCGTCGCCGATGCGGCCGGTCTTCGCGGCTGCCGCGATGGCTTCCACAGTGCGATCGGCCAGGCTGTCGTCCACGACGACTTCCAGCTTCACCTTGGGCAGGAAATCCACCACATACTCGGCGCCACGATAAAGCTCGGTATGGCCCTTCTGTCGGCCGAAGCCCTTGGCTTCCGTCACCGTGATCCCGGAAACGCCGATCTCGTGAAGGGCTTCCTTCACTTCGTCCAGCTTGAACGGTTTGATGATCGCCTCGATCTTTTTCATGGCCTGCCACCCTCTTGCTTCGCAAATTATGCCCGGCCGCCCATGCTTTTTTCAAAAGGCATGAGAGCCTTCAGCGCAAAACGCTTGAAGGCACGGCGGCACTTAACGCCCGTGTTATCGCGCCCCGGTGCGAATCACCAGCGCAGCATTGGCGGCTTTGTTAGAGATTGTCGATATTGCTCGGATTCCGGGCATTTTTCGCAAGAATTGCCTAAATTTTAGGCATGATTTTTGCGGGCTCAGTAAGGGGGGTGGTGATGCCCGGCGAGACTGAGGGTGAAAATCTCGCAGCCCGTCTCGGTGATGCCGATGGAATGCTCGAATTGCGCGGAGAGGCTGCGGTCCCGCGTTACAGCCGTCCACCCGTCATCAAGGAGGCGGACGCCCGGCTTGCCGCCGTTAATCATGGGCTCGATGGTGAAGATCATACCCGGCTTCAATTCCGGACCGGTGCCAGGACGGCCGACATGCACGACTTCCGGCGTATCGTGAAAGACGCGGCCAAGGCCGTGACCGCAAAAGTCGCGGACAACCCCGTAGCGGTGCCGCTCCGCATGAGTCTGGATCGCGTGGCCGATGTCGCCGAGATGCTTGCCCGGCCGCGCCTGCTCGATGCCCAGCATGAGGCACTCATAGGTCACGTCGACGAGCCGACGGGCCTTGATCGGCACGTCTCCTACCAGGAACATGCGGCTGGTGTCGCCGTGCCAGCCATCGACCAGCGGCGTGACGTCGATATTGAGAATATCGCCGTCCTTCAGCACCCGGTCGCCCGGAATGCCATGGCAGATCACATTGTTGAGGCTGATGCAGCAACTGTGCTTGTAGCCTCGGTAGCCCAGCGTCGCGGGGATACCGCCCGCAGCGAGCGTCATCTCGCGCACCAGATCGTCCAGCTCGCCAGTGGTGACGCCCGGCACGACATGTGGGATCAGCGCATCGAGGATGCCTGCAGCGACCTGACCGGCCTTGCGCATGCCTGCGAAACCCTCCTGCCCATGCAGTTTGATCGCATTCGTGCGGAGGGCCATCGTGTCTTCGCTCGGAGTCATATATGTCGTCATGGCTTGCCATATAGGCGCTTCTGCCCCAACTGACGAGAGCCTTGAGACGGAGAGCGAGACCATGGCTAAAAGGAAGCGCGGTTACGCCAGCAAGGCTGCGCGAAACCGTTTCACGCAAGACCCCGTCTTGGTCGGTCGCCGCGGCTGCGGAGACATAGCCCGATGAACGCCCGGATTTGGACTGCTGCGCTGATTGTCATCGGAGACGAAATCCTCTCGGGGCGCACGCAGGACAAGAATATCGCGCAGATCGCGACATGGCTGAACGTGCAGGGCATCAGACTGCGCGAAGTGCGGGTCGTTGCCGATGACATGGACGGCATCGGCGCAGCCGTGAATGCACTGCGCGTAGCCCATGACTATGTATTCACGACCGGCGGCATCGGCCCCACGCATGACGACATCACCGTGGATGCCATCGCTGCGGCGCTGGGGCGGGATGTGATCGTCCACCCGGAGGCGCGCGCGACCCTGCAGGATTATTATGCGACACGCGGCGGCCTTACGGACGCACGGCTTCGCATGGCGCGCGTGCCGGAAGGCGCAAGCCTCATTCCCAATCGCTATTCCGGCGCGCCGGGTATCCGGGTGGAGAATATCTTCATCATGGCGGGCGTGCCTCACATCACGGCGGGAATGCTAGATGCGCTCACCGGTTCGCTGGAAGGCGGTGCGCCGGTGCTGAGCCGTCAGATCGGCTGCTGGGTGGCGGAAAGTGAAGTGGCCGACCTTCTGGGCAAAACGGAAAATGCGCACGAGGGTTGCCAGATCGGTAGCTATCCGTTCTTTCGCGAAGGGCGGAGCGGCGCGAACTTCGTCATTCGCTCCACCGAGGAGCCGGTGCTGGATGCTTGCGCGGCCGAACTGACCGCAGCTCTGCGGGCGATGGGCCATGAGGTGATCGACGGCGGCATCTGACCGGCGCGGAAATCATTTCCCGTTTCCGGGGAACTCCCTTGGTTCCCTGCCGTTCTAAGATACATGCCCGAAACGTTTGCGTCGAGTTCACCGCCGGTTGTTTGCGGACCACCGCCTCATGACATGGCGAGACAGAGCCTGTTCTTCGACTTTGACGGGACGTTGGTGGACATTGCGCCCACGCCCGATTCCATCATTGTGCCCCCGGCGCTTCTGCAGGCGTTGCGCACGCTTTCCATTCACATGCCGGGTCGCATCGCGATCGTGAGCGGCCGGTCGCTCGCCCAGCTCGATATGTTTCTCGGCCCCTTCGCGAATGAGATCGCCATGGCGGGAAGTCATGGGGCGGAGCTGCGTGCGGCGGGCGGGGAGGCGTGGGCTGTGGAGAGACCTTCCGGCCTCGATCGCGCTGGCACGGCGCTGGACCGCTTCGCGCGGGAGCACGGCCTTTACTTCGAGCATAAGACGCTGGGCGCGGCCGTTCATTATCGGTTGAAGCCTGAGCTTGAGGCGGAGGCGACCGCCCTGGCCGAGATGCTGGCGAGCCAGTACGGCTTGCGCCTGCAGCGAGGCAAGATGATGGTCGAGTTGCGGGTGGATGGCGACAAGGGCCGCGCGGTGGCTGCGCTGCTTGCGCTGCCGCAGATGGCCGGCACCCGGCCGCTCGTTTTTGGCGACGATCTCACTGACGAGGATGGATTCATCGCGGCCGAAGATGCCGGCGGCGCCGGAGTGCTGGTGGATCAGCCCCGCAAGACACGCGCCCTGTATCGGCTGCCCGATGTCGCGGCGGTGCATGCCTGGGTCCGAGCTGCAATCGAGGTGACCGCATGACCTCTGAAATGGACCTCTGGCCAATCGGCAATTGCCAGGTCTCTGCCCTGGTCGATCGCACCGGGCGCTTCGTGTGGGGTTGCGTGCCGCGTGTCGATGGCGATCCGGCGTTCAGTGCGCTGCTTGCCGGCGACAATCCGGAAACCGGCTATTGGACAATCGAACTCGAAGGCGCGGTGCGCACGGAGCAATCCTACCTGCGCAACACGGCAGTTCTGGTGACCCGCCACGAGGACGCCACGGGCAATGCCGTGGAGATCGTCGATTTCTGCCCTCGCTTCGTGCGGGAGAACCGGCCCTACCGGCCGACTGCCTTTGCGCGCATCGTCCGCCCGGTGGGCGGCTCCCCCCGTATCCGCGTCGCGCTGCGGGTCGCAACGGACTGGGGCCAGCCGACGAGCATCACCACAGGGTCCAATCATATCCGCTACCTGATGCGCGATCAGACCCTGCGCCTGACCACTGACGCGCCGATCGACCGATTGCGCGCCGAGAATTTCTTCCGGCTTGAGCGGTCGCTGCATTTCTTCCTTGGGCCGGACGAGAGCTTTTCTGGCGGGTTGCAGGACGTTCTGGGCGTTATGCTCGACCGCACGACGCATGAGTGGCGACACTGGGCGCGCGGGTTGGCGACGCCCGTGGAGTGGCAGGACGTAGTGATCCGCGCGGCGATCACGCTCAAGCTCTGCCAGCATGAGGAGACCGGGGCAATCGTCGCCGCGCTCACCACCTCCCTCCCTGAACATGCCGACAGTGGGCGCAACTGGGACTATCGCTACTGCTGGATCCGCGATGCATATTATACGGTGCAGGCGCTTAACCGGCTCGGTGCGCTCGACGTGCTTGAGAGCTATCTCGAGTATCTCCGCAATATCGTGGACGATGCGCGAGGCGGACATATCCAGCCTCTTTACGGCGTGGGTGGCGAAGCGCGCATCATCGAACGCATAGAGGAGAGCCTGCCGGGCTATCGCGGCATGGGGCCAGTGCGCGTGGGTAATCAGGCCTATGAGCAGGTCCAGCACGATGCTTATGGCCAGATCGTCCTCTGCAACGTGCAGGCCTTCTTCGATCAGCGCCTGCTGCGCATGGCCGGTGTAGAGGATTTCCACGCTCTCGAAGCGGTCGGCGAGCGCGCCTGGCAGGTTTATGACCAGCCCGATGCGGGACTGTGGGAGCTGCGGACCAAGTCCTTCGTCCACACTTATTCCGCCGCGATGTGCTGGGCGGCCTGCGACCGGCTGGCCAGCGCGGCCAGAGTGCTTGGGCTCTCGGATCGGCATGAGTTCTGGACGGAGCGCGCAGCGACGATGCGCGAGACGATCGAGCAGGCCGCCTGGCGGCCGGAGACCAACCGTGTGTCCGCCACCTTTGGCGGAGACGATCTCGACGCCAGCATCATTCAGCTTCTGGATCTGCGCTTCTTCGCGCCGAACGATCCCCGCTTTCAGGGCACGCTGGTGGCGGTGGAAGAGGGGCTGCGACGGGGCAGTCACATGCTGCGCTATGCCACCGAGGATGATTTCGGCCTGCCGCACACCGCGTTCAATGTCTGCACCTTCTGGCTGATCGAAGCGCTGGATGCGACGGGCCGGCACGAGGACGCGCGCGCGCTCTTCGAGGAAATGGTTGCGCGGCGGACGCCTGCGGGGTTGCTCTCGGAGGATATCGACCCGGCGACCGGAGAACTCTGGGGGAACTATCCGCAGACCTATTCGCTCGTTGGCCTCATCAATTGTGCAGTGATGCTCAGCAAGCCGTGGAGGACTCTGCGATGAGCCGTCTTGTCGTCATTTCCAACCGGGTCCAGCAACTCAAGCAAAGCTCGGGCGGGAATCAGGGTGGGCTCGCGGTCGCGCTGCTTTCCGCCCTGCGGGAACGGGGCGGCGTGTGGTTCGGCTGGTCGGGAGAGACGGTCGAGACCTTCACCGGCGAGATCCATTATGAGGAGGATGGCCCCACCACGAGCGCCGTCATCGATCTCGAACCGCAGGATATCGACGAATATTATAACGGCTATGCCAACCGCACGCTCTGGCCGCTCTTCCACAACCGGGTGGATCTCACCGAGTTCGAGCGCGATTTCGAGGGCGGCTATGCGCGGGTCAATCGGCGCTTTGCCGAGACCGCGCGCCCGCTCATCAAGCGCGACGACATCGTCTGGGTGCACGACTATCATCTCATTCCGCTTGGCGGCGAGCTGCGCAGGCTCGGCGTGCCGAACTGCATCGGCTTCTTCCTGCATACTCCCTGGCCGCCGGCCGATCTGCTGCTGTCGTTGCCGACGCATCGCAAGCTTGTCGAGGCGCTCTTCAATTATGACGTGATCGGCTTCCAGACCGAGGACTGGCTGGAGCATTTCCGCCATTATGTGACCACTCATCTGGGTGGCACGCTGGGCAAAGACGGCGCGCTCGTTCTCGGTGATCGCACGGTGCGAGCCATTGCCGCGCCGATCGGCATCGACACCGCCGAGTTCGAGGCTGCTGCCGCTTCGCCCGAAGCGGAGCTGACCCGCGACCGCATGTATCTTTCATCGCCGGGGCGCAGCCTCCTCGTGGGTGTCGACCGCCTCGATTATTCCAAGGGGCTGACGGAGCGCTTTGCGGGCTATGAGCGGTTTCTGGCGCATCACCCCGATCTGCGCGGGCTGGTCTATCTGCTGCAGATCGCGCCGCCCAGCCGGGAGAAAGTGGATACCTATCAGGAAATCCGCTCCAGCCTCGATGCGCTTTCGGGCCGGATCAACGGCGAATATGCCGAGATCGACTGGGTGCCGATCCGCTATGTGAACCAGGGCTATCCGCGCGCCGAGCTTGCCGGCATTTTTCGGGCGGCGCGGATCGGGCTTGTCACTCCGCTGCGCGACGGCATGAATCTGGTCGCCAAGGAATTTGTCGCGGCGCAGGATCCGCGCGATCCCGGCGTGCTCATCCTCTCGCAGTTTGCTGGCGCCGCCGCTCAGCTCAAGGATGCGGTGCTGGTCAATCCGTTCAGTGCGGAAGAAATGGCGGACGCCATTGTCATGGCGCTGCGTATGCCGCGCAAGGAGCGGATTGCGCGCTGGGAGCGCCTGATCGACAATGTCCGACGCGAGGACGTTCATTGGTGGTGCGCCGGATTCCTCGACGCAATGGAACGGGCGGGTGAGGGCGGCTGTGCCGGCGCGGAACCGGTAAGCCACGCAGCCCAGTAAGCGAGTGCCGCTCGCTGCGCCTTACTCGCTGCCGTCAGCGAATTTGAGCGCCAGATTCCGTGCGTTCTTGGGGATGTCGAGCCGGCTTTCGGAGACGCGCGCTTCTTCGCCCGGCTTCAGACGTGCCTTGTCGGCCTTGGTCATCCACGAAAAGACGAGCCGGTCTTGTGCATCGCGCAGCTCCACGACGATCGGCGGCACTGGCAGTTCCTGATTGCCGCCGTTCACGATGCGTCCGGAAAAGGCGAAATATTCCTCTCCCGTCGGCAGCTTGCGGCGCTCGGGCGGGCGGGGAAGATAGAAGAGTAGCTCCGGCTCATCAGGATTTGCCGCGAGGCCCATATTAACGGCCCAGCTCGGCGGCCCGAAATACCAGAGCAGGCCGCCTGCCGCTCCGACGATCAGTAGGAAGGCCACGGCTGCAGCCGTCCAGAGCTTTGCCGGGTTGCGCCGACGGCGAACCGGGGGCTGCCACTCCTCGTCCGGCTGATGAACGAAGTCCGGGACAGCAGCTATATTGGCAGGCATATCATCTGCCGGAGAGTCAGTGGCGGGCGCATCGGTCGCAGGCGGTGCAACGGGCGCTTCGGCCCGCGTGCTTCCTTCGCTTGCGGAGGCGACTTCGGGCTCCGGCCGGGGAGTAGCCGGGCTCTCGGGCGCCACCATTTCGCGCTCCGCCACGGCCACTGATCCTTCCGCACGCATCGGCGCGGCAATGGACGGCGCGGGGGCTGCTGCGGGGCGTTCGAGCGCGGCACCTTCCTGGAACCAGCTGTGCCGGCACGAGGCGCAACGCACCTGCCTCCCTTCCGGACCGATGGCGCTGTCCGGGACGACGTAGCGTGTGGCGCAACTGGGGCAGACCAAGATCATCGCCGAGCATAAACACCGGATTTCCGATCAGGGCAAGCGGGGGATAGCATGGTCGACCCGACCGGACGCATCGCGCGCTCGCGCCTTGCTCCGCGGGGGCGGCTGTGCCATGCACCGGCCGGTTCACACCCGGCCTCATGCGAAGGAATAGCAGCGCGGCGATGACCAAGATCGTCCAGTTCGAGAATGTCGGGCTGCGCTACGGACCCGGCCCGGAGACGCTCTCGGACCTCAGCTTCTCGCTTGACGAGGGTGCGTTCTATTTTCTGACCGGCGCGTCCGGTGCGGGCAAGACGTCGCTGCTGAAACTGCTTTATCTCGCCCAGCGTCCCAGCCGGGGCGCGATCCATCTGTTCGGGGCGGACATCGTGACATTGCCGCGTGCGCGACTGCCGGGATTTCGCCGCCGGATCGGCGTGGTCTTCCAGGATTTCCGGCTCGTGCCGCATTTGTCCGCGTTCGACAACATCGCGCTGCCGCTGCGCATTGCCGGCGTGTCCGATGCGCAGCTCCGCCCACCCGTGGAAGAAATGCTGAATTGGGTGGGTCTTACCGATCGGGCGCGGGCGCTGCCGGCGACGCTGTCAGGCGGAGAGCAGCAGCGCGTGGCGATCGCGCGCTCGGTCATCGGCCGGCCCGAACTCCTTGTGGCCGACGAACCGACCGGTAACGTCGATCAGGATATGGCGACCCGGCTCATCACGCTCTTCGAGGCACTGAACAAGCTGGGTACGACGATCGTTGTCGCCACCCATGACCTCAATCTCCTCGGCAAGGTCTCCGGCGCGCAGATGCTCCGGCTGGACAAGGGCCGCCTCGCCGATCCCGCCGCTCTGCCGCGCCAGCCTCTCCATCTTGGGGGAGTGAACCGCTCATGATTTTGCGAGCGGCGGCCGAGACCGCAGACACCGGATTTTCCAATCGGCAATTGTTGCCGGAGGGGCGCCTCACAGGCCCCATGCCTTGGGTCATCGCGGTGATGATGTTCCTCACTGTGCTCGCCACGGCCGGTGGTCTGTCGCTCCACGCCTCGGCCTCCGCGATCAACGCGGATGTATCGGACCGGGTAACGATCCAGATTGCGGAGCCCGATCCGCTGGTGCGCGGGCAGGCCGTGCAGCGGGTCGTCACTCTGCTTCAGGGCAGCGGCGACGCTGGCGGCGTGACGGTCGTGCCGGAGTCGCAGCTGGAAGCGCAACTCGCTCCCTGGCTGGGCAGCGATCTCAAATTGGGCGATGTGCCGCTCCCAGCTCTGATCGACCTCGACCTTGCCGTGCCGGAAGCGGGTCGCGCCTCCCGGCTTGCCGAACTGGACAAGCAGGTGCGCGCCATAAACGCCAACGCGCGGGTGGAACCGCATGCGACGTATCTGACCCCGCTCGCCCGGCTCGTCAGCGGCATTGGCTGGCTCGCCTTCGGGCTTGTTGCATTGATGGCAACGGCGACCGGGGCCGTCGTCGTGCTCGCGGCCCGGGGCGCTCATGCCATCCATCGCGGGACAATAGACATCATGCACATGCTTGGCGCTACGGACGCGCAGGTCGCCCGCCTCTTCCAGCAGCGCATGACGCTGGACGCGGCGTTTGGCGCCGTGCTGGGTTTTACCGGTGCAGTGGTTGTCATTCTGGTGGTCGGCCGTAGCGTCGCGGCCGTCATGTCGGATCTTGTCCAGTCCGCCGGTCTGCCGGCTTGGAGCTGGCTGGTCCTGCCGCTGCTGCCGGTGGCCGGCATCGCCGTTGCCTGGATCTCAGCGCGCATCACATTGCAACGCGCTTTGGAGCGCTCGCTATGATTAGCCGGCTGATCGGCTGGCTGCTCATCCTCTGGGTGGCAGGGTTTGCGTGGTTCGCGATCCTGTTGCCGCGCCCAGTGGATGATGAAAAAACCGACGCGATCGTGGTACTGACCGGATCGGCCGGGCGGATCGACCGGGGCGTGGCCCTGCTGCGGCGCGGGGAAGCAAAACAGCTCTTCATCAGCGGGGTAGACAGGGACGTGAAGCGTAGGGAACTCGCCAAGCTCTATGCCATTCCCCAGACCTTGATGGACTGCTGCGTGACGCTGGGCCGCGAGGCTGTGGACACCCGATCGAACGCTATCGAGACAAGCGCCTGGATTGCGAAGCGCGGCTATACGTCCATTCGCCTCATCACGGCGGACTGGCATATGCGCCGCGCACATTATGAGCTGGCCCAGCAGATCAAGGGATCGGTTCGTATCGTGCCGGACGCGGTGCGCAGCCAGCCGAGCCTGCGCGTGCTGTTGCGGGAATATCATAAATATGTCCTGCGCCGGGCAGTGGGGCTTGCCGGGCTGTGAGCGGCGTTGCGGGTTATCGTGGCCCTCCGCAGGAGAGCCCGGTGACGCTATCCGTCGCGGCGGTGCGGACTCTCGTCTTTACTCTCTTTTTCTTTTTTATGTCCGCCGTGCTGACCATTCTCGCCGTGCTGGCCTGGCCATTGGGCGTTCGCGCGGTCGGGGCAGTCGCCACGGTCTGGGCGTGGCAGCATCGCATCCTTTCTCGCGTCATTCTGGGTCAGAGAATCGTCGTGGAAGGTATCATGCCGGCGGATGTCTGCTTCATCGCGTGCAAGCATGAAGCGATGTTCGAAACCGTTGACGCGCTCTGCCTGCTTGATCGACCGGTCATCGCGGCCAAACGGGAGCTTCTCGCCATTCCATTATGGGGGTGGGTCGCGGCGCGCTACGGCGTCATTCCGGTGGATCGCGACGGGGGCGCAAAGGCCTTGCGGGCTTTGTGTTCCCGCGCGAAGGCGGCAATGGGCAAGGGGCGCGTATTCATCTTTTACCCGGAGGGAACGCGCGTGCGCCCCGGTGAGGCGCCGCCTCTGAAGGCCGGTTTCGCCGCGCTCTACGCCGTGCTTCGCGTGCCGGTCGTACCCGTCGCGATAGATAGCGGAAACTGCAACCCGCGCGGGCGACATCTTCGTTTTCCCGGCACGATCACATATCGCATCGGGGAGCCTGTGCCGCCTGGTCTGCCGCGCGCAGAAGCGGAAGCGCGGGTTTACGCCGCGATCAATGCCCTGAACATAACGCGCTGACTGTCAGTCGACGAACGCGCGCTCAATCACGTAGCGGCCGGGATTGTTGTTCGAGCCCTCGTCGAAGCCGAGCGAGTCAAGCATCGCGGCGGTTTCCTTGATCATTTCCATAGAACCGCAAAGCATGATGCGGTCTGTTTCCGGATTAAGGAACGGATCGCCGGAAAGCGGTGGAAGGAACATCCGTCCGCTTTCGATAAGTGCGCCGATACGGCCTGTGGTGTGAAATTCCTCGCGCGTCACGGTGGGGATATAGTGGAACTGGAGCAGCGCCTGATCCGCCACCAGCGGATCATCGGCCAACTGAGCCAGTAACTCGTCCTTATAGGCAAGATCGCTCACGCGCCGCACGGAATGGACGATGATGACCTGATCGAAGCGGTCGTATATCTCCGGGTCGCGTGCGAGGCTCAGGAACGGCGCAAGGCCGGTGCCGGTCGAAAACATGAAAAGCCGGGAGCCGCCGAGCAGAGCATCCGCAACAAGCGTTCCGGTCGGCTTCTTGCCCAGATACAGCTGATCTTCCGGCTGGATCAGCTGCAGCCGGGAAGTAAGCGGCCCGTCCGGCACCTTGATCGAGAGGAATTCCAGCTCCTCGGCCCACGCCGGACTCGCGATCGAATAAGCGCGCATGAGCGGGCGGCTTTCGCCGGGCAGGC